>DAIQOQ010000250.1:0-4377 GCA_036787795.1 Paludibacter sp.
TCCAACTGTCCGAAAACCTTTTTCAATAAATCGTTTACACGGGCTGACGGATTGCTTCTGATTGCTTTTTCTTCGTCGGCTACCTTTATAAAAAGTGCATCCAGCGCTTTTTCAGTAACATAGTTTTCCATGTCAACATTCACTGTTTTCATGCCGTAGATGGAGCCAGCTGTGGTTTTGGCAACTTTGTTGTAGCCGGAACTTAAGGTATTCCATGTCTCAGTGGTGGATGCATTGGCCACCAATGGTTTGTCGAGCGATGTCTTTACTTTGGGAGCAAAAGCAGCTTTCAATTGTGAGTAGGTGGTCTTGCGCAGGTATTCGGTGGCGGCATTATTGTTTCCAAATAAAATACCGACAGCATCAGTAACACTCATATTGGTAATGGCCGTTTTGAATATAGGGGTTGCTTCTTTTACAGCGTCTTCGGCTGTACGATTCATCGCAAGTACCGTTTTGTCAATCAGACTCTGTCCGCCCGGAACCATCTTGATGTTCTTCATGATTGGTTGCGCTTCAGGTGGTAAAAGTAATTTCAGCGCTTCATTTTTATAAAACCCATTTTCAGCTCCAAGATTTGCTACAGCTTTTTCTATACCTACTGTGAGCGAATTTTTCAGACCAGCTACGTTTTCGGTGTTTGATACTGATTTAGTAGAGGTGCCGGATAGCGATGTTGGAAGTTTAGAGACGATTTGTTTAAATTGACCACACACTGAGATACTCAGGCCAAGTGAGGCGAGTAAGATTAGTTTTTTCATTTGATTTTTTGTGTTTACTTTTGCATTTACTTTTGACAAAAATACTACTTTTTTGCCGGATATAATTCAACGCTAATTATGTCTCTTTATTTCGAACAATTTTGAATTTGAGGCGTTAATAAGGGTATAAAATCAATCATTATAAAACAAATTTTATAATTAAAACAAAGATGAGTAAAATTGAAAAAATCGTTGCCCGCGAAATACTTGACTCGCGCGGAAACCCCACTGTAGAAGTAGATGTTTTGTTAGAGTCAGGTGTCATTGGGCGTGCTGCGGTTCCTTCTGGAGCTTCAACCGGAGAAAACGAAGCTATTGAACTACGCGATGGTGATAAAAGTCGCTATTTGGGTAAAGGTGTTCAAAAAGCTGTTGCCAACGTGAATAACATTCTGGGGCCTGCATTAATTGGTGTCAGTGCTTTGCAACAACGTGCCATCGACAAATTGCTGATTCAGTTGGATGGAACGAAAACAAAATCGAATCTGGGTGCCAATGCTATTCTTGGTGTTTCGTTGGCAGTAGCTAAAGCTGCAGCATCGTATCTGGATTTGCCTTTGTACCGCTACATTGGTGGTGTAAATACTTTCGTATTACCCGTCCCAATGATGAACATTATCAACGGTGGCTCGCACTCCGATGCACCTATTGCTTTTCAGGAATTTATGATTCGTCCCGTTGGTGCAGTTTCTTTTAAAGAAGGCTTGCGTACCGGTGCCGAAGTATTCCATTCGTTGAAAAAGGTACTTCACGATCGTCATCTCAGCACGGCTGTAGGCGATGAAGGTGGTTTTGCTCCAACACTTAAAGGAACGGAAGATGCACTGGAATCAATCATTACTGCCATCGAAAAAGCCGGTTACAAAGCTGGAAAAGATGTGACTATCGGTTTGGACTGTGCTTCTTCAGAATTTTACAAAGATGGCATTTATGATTATTCAAAATTTGAAGGACCTACCGGTGTTAAGCGTACTTCTGCTCAGCAGGTTGATTATTTGGCAGAGTTGGTAAGCAAATATCCGATTGATTCTATTGAAGATGGTATGAGCGAAGGCGACTGGGATGGCTGGAAATTATTGACCGATAAACTGGGCAGCAAAATTCAGTTGGTAGGCGATGATTTATTTGTAACCAATGTTGATTATCTGAAAAAAGGTATTGATTTAGGCTGTGCCAATTCTATTCTGATTAAAGTAAATCAAATCGGTACCTTGTCCGAAACATTGGATGCCATTGAAATGGCTCACCGTGCCGGTTATACCTCGGTTACTTCGCACCGCTCGGGCGAAACCGAAGATGCTACCATTGCCGACATTGCTGTTGCAACTAACTCAGGACAAATCAAAACGGGTTCGCTAAGTCGTTCCGATCGTATGGCTAAGTATAACCAGTTGCTTCGTATCGAAGAAGAATTAGGTGACTTAGCCGTTTACGGTTATAAAAAATAAACCCTCTAAATTTCCTGCCGGAAATTTAAATACTTAAATGAAGCCACCTGACAAAAGGGTGGCTTTTTTTTGTCCGACTTTTTCAGTTTTTTTTACGAACAGATTCTTCTCCGTTAATGCGCGTTAAGCTCAAAAAAATGAAGGTTAATTATATTCAAATATCTATTCGAATTTAATTTTCAGGAATGACTTTTGATTATTTTCGCAATAGAAACATGCTGTTTAGCGTAATGAAGAAATAAAGCTATAACCAAATTATTAATTTAAATTGAAAAATATGAATGCAACAAAAAGAATGAAAACGCTCGGCTTTTTCGGTTTAGTCGTTGCGGTAAGTGTGGCGACAAATCTGACTACTAATTTAGTTTCGCAAAAGCGGGACAGTTTAAATTCGTCGGAGACTCAACTTCCGGTTACCTATGCTAAATTTGCTCATGCGGCTCATGCAATGGAAACTGATTTTACAGTTGCTGCCGAATTAAGTATACATGCAGTGGTTCACGTAAAAACCAAAACGCCAATGAAGGTTCAGCAGTTTGGAGGGTTTCAAAACGATCCGCTTTTTGATTACTTCTTCGGGCGACCTCAGCAAAATCCCAGATCGAAAAAGGATGACGATACTCCGATGCAGGAAGGTGTTGGTTCCGGTGTAATCATTACCAATGATGGTTATATCGTAACGAATAATCATGTTGTGGATGGTTCTTCGGAGATTGAAGTAACGCTGAATGATAAGCGTACGTTTAAAGCAAAATTGATTGGAGCAGATCCCAACACCGATATTGCTTTGATTAAAATAGATGCAGAAAAACTGCCGGTGATTGCATTCGGTAATTCCGATTCGCTGAAAGTGGGTGAGTGGGTATTGGCGGTTGGTAATCCGTTCAATCTGACTTCTACTGTTACTGCTGGTATTGTGAGTGCCAAGGCGCGTAATATCAATATTATTAATACCAAAATGCCGATTGAATCGTTTATTCAAACCGATGCAGCTGTAAATCCGGGAAATAGTGGAGGAGCTTTGGTAAATACGAGAGGTGAATTGGTAGGTATCAATGCAGCGATTGCTTCTCAAACAGGTTCCTATGCCGGTTACGCTTTTGCAATTCCGGTGAGTATTGTTCAAAAAGTGGTCTCTGATATTCGTCAGTATGGTGTGGTACAGCGTGCGTTGTTGGGAGTAAAAATCAAAGACATTGACAGTAAGTTGGCTAAAGAGCAAAAATTGAAAACACTGGAAGGTGCTTATGTCGAAGAAGTTAATAATCAGAGCGCTGCAAAAAGTGCCGGAATAAAAGAAGGAGATGTTATCAATAACGTAAATGGAGTACCTGTGAAATCGCGAGCTGAGGTGCAAGAGCAAGTTGGTCGTTACCGCCCCGGCGATAAAATAACTGTTACTGTTGTAAGAGGCGATTCGGAAGAAAAACTGAAAGTTGAACTGAAAAACAGTCAGGGCAATTACGGAGTTGTATCATCGCAGGATAGTAAAGACGTGCTTGGAGCAACCTTTAAAGATGTTGATGCTAAGATAAAAGATAAATTAGATCTTGATTCTGGCGTTGAAATAAAATCGTTGACAAAAGGTAAATTGGCCGATCAGGGTATTAAGCCGGGTTTTATTATTCTGAAGATAAACAGTCAGGCTGTTCGTTCAGCAGAAGATGTTCAAGCAGCTTTTGATGCGGCAATGAATAATGGAGAGCGTGAAAAAGCTCTATTCATAGTGGGAGTGTATCCGACTGGGAAGGTAACTTATTACATAATAAATCTGGCGGAATAAATCAATTCTTCTTAGAGATCATTAAAAAAAGCACAAATTCTTTTTTCTAGAGTTTGTGCTTTTAGTTATCAACAAATTAGAACAATTTCATTTGCTTTACGTTTATCAACTAAATGTCAAATTAAAAGAGCGACTACTTTATTCTATTTGAGATCTCCAATGTTTATTCTTGTGAATTTGAATATGATTAATATAAATAAAGAATGTTTGTAAACATACTAATATTTAAATTGTTATGTTGTACATAATGAAAGATATTCTTTTTGGTCTTTCGGCATTGCATAACCGAAAATAATGACTACTTTTGCAAGCTAATTTTCATCAATAAAATGAGACAATTAAAAATTACCAAATCAATCACGAATCGTGAAAGTGCATCTCTTGA
>DAIQOQ010000066.1:0-13576 GCA_036787795.1 Paludibacter sp.
ATTTGTCACTGGGCATGGTTCCCAAAATAAGAATAGTTGTTTTCGGATCCACAATAGGGTCGAAAGATTGTTTTATATCCATTGGAGTTGCAAAATCAATTAAGAAGGACAAATATAGCAAATTTATTCCGGCAGGTGGAAGTAACAGATATCGAATATTTTTTAGACTAAAGATTTACTTTCAAAAAGAATCCCCTGTTGAAAACTAACTTTCAACAGGGGACCATCCGCAGATTAAAGAAGATTAAAGAACGAATGTTTTTCTTGCAAGTATCTAATTCTATATTGAATTAAGCTGAATCAGTATATCGTTGTAATGATATAGAGTAGTTTTATCACTAATTGTTGGTAATACAAGCTTAATTCTACTTTTTAGAGACATTAAATGGGCTCTTACCACTCCTGAAGTTGGGTTGTTTCCCAAATTTCCTGCCACTACAGCTAATAATGATGAAACGTATTTTTGTTGCAATGTAATATGATAACCATCTACAGGAGTACTTACTGAAAGTACAGCCCATATTCCATAATCTAAATCCTGAAGAAAATCTCGTAGTGTATATGTTTTTTCGCCATACAATAAAGCTGCATTTTCCAGATTGAGCAGTTTTGATGGAATTAACAGTTGAGTCAATACATCGTCAGCAACAAACTGAGACAATTGCCCACTCGTAGGAATCCAAACCTGGTCTATGACTTCTTTCGGTCTCATCCAAGTTGGCTCTTGACAAAAAATTTGCTTATTGAGATAAGCCATGGCTTCTTTTTGCTTGCTCTTGGGAATAAGAGTAAACACCTTAGTTGTATCACCCACTGTTGTATAATCATAGTAACCTTTGCCAATTGTATTAATCACATGTTGGTGATAAGTAAACAGTTGAGTAAGTAGAGCCGAATAATTTCGTCTTAATCCATTCCCCGCCAATATACCAAACTGATCGGAAGGCATTTTTGACCATTCTGGTAGATTTGCAAGTATTTTTTTGAGGTTCTTAATTCCATACATATTTGCAACCATCACATTATCACTTAAATCTTCACTCTGACAACGAGAATCAATTAAACCAAAAAAAGCTTGTTCGCCATAATACAATCTGTGATTTGCTTTCAAACTGTCTGTTATCAATTTGAAGAGCACTTTTGTTTCGGCACGAACATCTTTAATATCAGGATACACTCTATATCCCCACTCAATTGCCCACTTGTCATAATCTCCCACCCTGGGAAATATCCCTTTGTCGGAAATACTGTCTTCTGGCTGTGCCACATAGTTGAAACGTGCATAATCCATAATAGACGGAGTGTGACCATGTTCTTCAACCCATTTTTTATTGCGTAATTTTTCAACCGGAACGGTTGACGAAGAGCCAAAATTATGTTTTAGCCCCAACGTATGTCCGATCTCGTGTGAGGAAACAAAGCGAATTAGCTGGCCCATCAATTCAGAGCTGAACTCTTGATGTTGTGCTTTTTTGTCAGTTGCCCCAACCTGCAGCATATACCAATCGTGCAAAATAGTCATTACATTATGATACCAACTGACATGTGAAGCAATAATTTCGCCACTTCTAGAATCCATGATGGATGGCCCTGCTGCATTTGCCATTAAGGACGGTTTATAAACAATAACACTGTAGCGAGAGTCATTGATATTCCAAGTGGTATCGTTTTTAGAAACTTCAATTGCTCGAATTGCATTTTTAAAACCTGCTTTTTCAAAAGCCACTTGCCAGTCACCTACCCCTTGTATGAGATAGGGAACCCATACTTTGGGCGTAGCCGGATCAATATAAAAAACGATTGGTTTTATAGGTTCAACCAGTTCTCCACGTTTATATCTCTCAATATCTTCAGGTTTTGGTTCTAATCTCCAACGTAGAATTTTGAGTAGCATTTCTGCATGTTGAGGATCCTTATCGAAATCAAAATTATAAGGAGTAAAATAACCTACCCGAGGATCATTATAACGTTCACGCATGGGTATAGTAGGCAACAATAAAAATGAAGTATTAAGGATCACAGACATTGTACTGTCTTTTTGACCAACACTGTATGTTTTAAACCCCTGTATCTCGGTATTATTTGGATAAGAATAAATCTTATCAATGTAGGATTTGTCGGACTGAAAACTTTTTAGGCCATAATTTCCTGAAATAAAATTAGTATTACCTGTAATAAGGTCAGTAACATCAACAATACAAGAATTAGTAGTAGGACCATAGGCTTTTATATCAAAAGACATAAGTACTCCGGGAATATTATTGTTGTCCAATGCTCGTTTTAATCCATTTTCGGTAGAGTCTTTTGAACGCTCTTCATCAATATAAGTATTGATAACAATTTTTTGGCCATGCCCTTTGCTAAACATGATTGTATTTTCACCTAGTTCTTCTCCTGAATAACCTTCTTTCATTTTGTCTATAGCCGCAGAAGACTGTAAGATTCTATTTAAAATCAGGATCGGTCGGTTTAATATTGAATCTTTAATCTCGAAATAATAACGATTGTTTAAAGTATATACATTTATTAATCCTTTATTTACTTTTGCTTCCGAAGTTATCAGTTTGTCAAACGCAACCGGGACGCTCTCCACAACTGAAGATACCGGTGAAATTATTTGCGCATTTAAGACAAATGTCAAGAACAATAAGGCTAAAATATTACACTGTTTTTTATGTAACATAGATACGGAGTTTATTAATAATTTAAAATTGAACTGACTCATTCTTCCAAAAACGTATATCTGCCTGAACTTTATTCTGTCCTTTGGGAGATTGAGGTAGAGTCGGTGCGGGAGCTACTCTTTTCGGATCTGTCAGTTTGTTTATTTGTGCTAATATATCCCGGTAATGATCCTTCGAACTTTGATCTTTAATTAACTTCAAAGAATTGATCACTTTTCCCTTTAATTCTACAAGATGACCTCTAGTGAGTGCAATTACAGAAATGTTAGTAATCTCGCGTGGAGCGTCAATAACAGCATTCATAGCATCCAAATATATCTTTTGCAGAACCATGTGGTAACTGCTTACTTTTTGGGGGGTTGCTAATTCCGACCATACACCGGTATCAAGGTCACTAAAATACATCGCAAGTGAATAGGTATTGTTTGCTCCAAATCTTTCTGCAGTTGAATTGATATTTCCCAATCGTTTAGAATCAAGTAAAAACAATTTCAGAAAGTCTGCTCCGAAAGAATAAATAAAATTATTATACGGAAGATCAATCATTATATTTGCAGTGGCTTCGGGTAAAATCCACTCAGGAACCTTGTCGAATAATTCTGTTTTTAAAAAAGTCATTGATTTTTTTTGTAACGCAAGTGGCACGCACTTGTAAACCATTTCATTTGATTCGACACCGTGAGGATTATAATAATAAGTGCCAAACATATTGGCTACGCTCTCCAAATAGTTACTAAACTGATTGAAAAGAGCATTTGAAGTAATACCGAGATCTCCGCCGTTAGGACTATATAACTCGTCGGATTTGGCCGTCCATTTTACTAAGTTGGCAGCTACAATCTTTAAGTTTTTAATAGCAAGTGCGCTTGCTTCAACCGCATCGTTTCCTAAATTGTAAGGCTGGTTTCGAGGGTCTGAAACAAGTTGTTTTTCTTTTGGTGTAGCTCCATAATACAATCGCGGATTTATACTTAAGCTATCTGCAACCATTTTTCGAAGATAATCGCGTACAACAATTGGATTATTCATTTGTGGAAAACATTTATAGCCCCAAAAGATAGCCCACTTATCATAATCGCCTATATGCCCAAATATTTCGCTTCCGGTCATCTTATCTTCTGGTTGTGCCACATAATTGAACAGAACATTTTGCATAATCGAAGGACTTATTCCATGTTTAGCAACCCATTCCTTGTCTCTTAGTTTTGCAACTGGAACGGTAGATGCAGATCCGGCGTTGTCTGAAAGTCCTAATGTACTACCAACATGACCCGTAAGTACAACGTGAAGCAATTCGCCCATTAAGTCCGTACCATATTCAACTTTTCTGGCTTTTTCGTCAATAGCACCTGCTTGTATCAAATAAGTATCATGCAGTGCGGATAAGGTGTTATGGTTTATTTGGATACTCGCTTGTATTATTTCACCGCTCCTGGGATCGATTATAAGATTATGGACTATTCCACTTGCCATTGTTGGTGCATAAACAATGGTATTAAATCTCCCGTCTCTGACATTCCAACAGCTGTCATTCATTGTTGTTTCTTTAGCATAAATGGCATTTTTGAAACCCGCTTTTTCAAATGCCGGCTGCCAATCATTTACGGCTTTAATGATATATGGCACCCATTTTTGGGGTGTAGTAGGGTCTATATAGAAAACAATCGGCGTTACTGGCTCCACCAATTCACCTTTTTGATAACGATCCAGATCTTCGGGACGAGGCTCTAAACGCCATTTTTTAATGAATTCTACTTTTTTCCCTCTTTGAACATCCTGATCAAAGTCTGTTCGCATCTGAGAATCAAATCCTACTCTTTGATCCGTATAACGGACTTGCATTATTTGTTTAGGCAACAATATAAAGTTGGTGTTTATTTGAGCCGTAATAGAAGTCTGATTACCTTCATAGGTTTTTACTGCTTCTATATCCACATTCACAGGAAAAGCATTTACGGCATTAATATAAGAGCGATTTGCCTGAAAGGACGTTGCCTGAAATACTTCTTTTACGTTACCGGTCATAATTGCTAAATCCCCATTCAAATAATCAGTCACATCAATTACAACTGATTTATTCCCGTAGGCTTTAATGTCGAATGCTGCATAAACGGGTTGAATAGAATTCATCTTTAATGCTCTATATAGACCATTTGCTGAACTATCAGCTGAAACTTCACCGTATTCCAAACGATTAATAAACAATTTATCATTAGGCCCTTTTGTGAAACGAATTTGCATATTCCCTAGAACTCTATTGGCAAAAGCGTCAGGAGGTCTACGCAGTATAGCAGGCCCCTTACCAATCCGGCTAATTACCTGAAAATCCCGATCCAAAATAGAATCCGGAATCTCAAAATAATAACGATCCCTAACTTTGCTAACCATAAAGGCTCCTTTGAATGACTTGGCATCAGCGGTAATAACCTTGTCATAAGCTTGAGGCTTGCTTAAGCCCGGCACTGTATCTGTATTAACTGCGTTTTTATGGGCTTCTTTCTTTTCTGAAGTTTTTTTATTGTTTTTGGAAAAAGAACTACTGACTCCGGTTGTCAAGAACAGAATTAGCAGAATTATCAAGCGATAGTTGAAAAAGTTCATATAGTTTGTTTATAATAATTGTACAACCAGTGAGTAGCACCTATTTGTTCGGTACTACCCGACTGGTTGGTTAGTTTCTAGTTTTGATTGTTTTTGAAAATTAGTAATTAATTTGAAATACAATGTCCTCAATAACCTGCATTTTGCGTTAGTTGAGATGCTGTTTTTATTTCATTCAATGGTATAGGATATAGTACTGCTGTTGATTTCCATGTTGCAGGTTTGAGTGCACTCAACACTGCGTCCGCACGACCTGTTCGTTTCAAATCAAACCAACGGTTTCCATATTCAAGAAATAGTTCGACACGTCTTTCCTGCATGATGGCATCCAACACATCCGATTTTGAAGCAGACTGGATATTAGCCAATCCCGCTCTGGTACGAATAGTATTCAAATCGCTCAGTCCATTTGGAATATCAGTTTGCATCACCCGTGCTTCTGCTCTGATCAGGTATAGTTCGGATAACCTTAATACAACTGAGTACTCCAGAGGAGATGATGTCCCATCATAATCTTTGTACTTAGCATCGTAATAATAGGTGGTTCCATTATAGTCAAAAGAACCTGTCCAGGCTGTTTTCCGGGCATCTCCAGATTCAAAGGCATCAGCAAGCGATGGAAGCATAACATACATTGATCCATCTGAACTTCCATACAAACTACCATATTCATAATAATATTGCTCAGTCGTTAAGCGCTGCCCAGAACTGCTTTCTGTATTTAACCCATAAATACTTTCTTTGCTATCTTTTAAAAACACATTGCCAATTTCCGATGTTGGCAGCAATTTGTATAAACCAGTAGTATTAATAACTTCGGTTGCTTTCTTTTCAGCATTGACATAATCTGCTGTATATAAATAAACTTTTGCTAACAATGCACTGGCTGTTTTTTGAATAGGCTTGTCCCTTTTATTATCATACGTAGTATAATCGACTGGAAGTTTGATTTCGGCATCTTTCAAATCAGATATTATCTGTGCATAAATGTCAGCAATTGGTGCTCTACTCAAGGCACTATTGATTTTTACGTCGGTGCTTACAACAAGTGGCACAGGACCAAACATATTGACCAAATAAAATAAACTTAAGCCCCGAACAAATTTTGCTTGTCCAATTACCTTTGTTTTTATAGAGTCACTCATTCCTGTCGAGGCAGTTGCATTCTCAATAATACTATTTGCCTGATATATAGTTTGATAAAAGTTCGTCCAATATCCCTGAGCACCATAGTCAGATGAAGTTAAACTATTAGTTGCAAAATCAGTAAACGGATAAATAGCATCCGTGCCGTCATTCTCATCGGCGGAAAGACCGCAGCCATAACCAATATTTAGCATAGAAGCGCCGGTTATCATGCTGCTGTACATCCCTATTACAGCAGCACTAGCATTCTTATCGGTTTTAAATACATCAGAAGCTAATACCTCTGTTTTAGGTGGATCTAACTCTACCAGACTGTTACATCCTATAAATAGACCCGCGATCATTAGCTGTAAACAGCCGATACATATATTCTTATATGAAATGAAATTATACTTTCTCATAATAGTACAAATTAATAAATTAGAATGAAAGCTGTAACCCGCCAACGAAAGTTATAGCCGGTGGAACAGAAGTAGAACCTGTTTCAGGATTTATACCTGAATATGATTTTCCGGAAAGCGTAAACCAAAGTAGATTTTGCCCTTGCACATAGAGGCGTAATCCTCCAATTTTCAAACTCCGAACCAGATGTTCAGGAACATTGTAGGACAGCGATACATTGTTGAGCTTTCCGTACGAAATATTCTGCAATAAAGCATCAGATTGTTTAAGCAAGTTGAAATCCGATGACGATGTAGAAGTTGTAAAAAGTTTCTCTAAGCCCATATCGCGCATTTCCTGTACTACAGCAGTAGGGTAGTTAGCCAGGTTTCCCGGAGCAGAATTTAGCGAAGAGAGTATTCCTAAACTCTTAGCTCCAAAAGTAAAACTCAACGAAAAGTCCAATTGGAATTCTTTATATTTAATCGTATTAACAAGACCTCCGTACATATCAGGAGTTGATTTTCCTTTATAGACTAAATCACCGTAACCTGTATTTGATCCTAATGCAGTAGATATTACACCATCATTGTCTACATCCTGATAAGTAGGCATTCCATTTTTATCTGTGCCCGTATAATGTAACAGATAGAGAGCGCTTGTAGGCCTGCCTACAACAAACGAATAGGCATAAGTCGACGTTGATAATCCGGGGAATGATAAGAGCTTATTTTGAGGGAGAGAGACATTTGCAGATACTGACCATGTAAATTTGCCCATTTGGACATTAGTACTACTCAAGGTGATTTCAAATCCTGAATTTTGAACAGTCGCATCTAGATTTGCGGTGTAACTGCTAAAGCCTGTTTGCGTAGACAATGGATATTGTAATAATTGATTACTTGTTCTATTATTGTAATATGCAAAATTTAATAACAGCCGATCTTTGAAAAATCCAAAATCTGTAGCTAGCTCAAATTTTTTGGACTTTTCCCATTTATAATCCGGATTAGCCAGTCTTGATGGTACTAAACCATTTGATCCCGAGTAATAAGTACTAGAATTATTAACATAGGTAGAAAGAAAGGAATAATTCTCTGCATTATCACTCCCAACCAGTCCATAGCTACTCCTTATTTTTCCAAAGCTAAACCACTCGGGTTTTTTGGAGAAAAACCTTTCACTGGTATATATCCAGGCAGCCCCTACAGAACCAAAATTGCTGTATAAATTATTGGGACCAAATTTGGACGAACCATCGCGTCTGAAATTACCATTTAAAATATATCGCTCTTTGTAGATATAATTTACATTTCCAAAAATGGATGCATATTTATAGGCATTGTATCCATTGCGAACTGTGTAACTACTTGCCATAGCGAGATTCGATAGATATAAGTCGGAAGCAAATCCGGAAGCCAAAATATAATACGGTTGTTCGTTGGTCGTTTTTTGATAGGTTGCTCCTACCAATGCAGTAAGCGAACCATTGCCCAGTACCTTATTATAATTGATTTGAGGTTCAAAAACCAGATTTTGGCTAACCGATTCTACACTGGCAGACGAAATTGAAAAGTACGCCGAGTTAGGATCAGAAGCAGTACTTGGACTTAAAGAAGTTTGATTCGATTGTGTTTTATTAAGTCCGGTATTCAGTGATAAAGCAAGATCGGGAGTAATAGCATATCTTAAATTTATGCTGGTATTTAGCGAACTCATTTTATTCTCATAACTTGTATTCAAGCTAGATAGTGGGTTCGATATATTTGGTATTCCTTTCGACCACCAATATAAGCTGCCATCCTTATTATATAATGGAAAATTTACCGGCAACGAATAACCACTAGAGTAAAGATCGGTAACTGCTAAATTACTGATGCTATTCCCCATCATGACAGACACCGTTGCTTTAAACTTCTCGTCAGGGCTGGTATAACCGGAACTAAAATGAAACCCATAGTCGTTTGAAGAGCGATTATCATTAAAAACTGAATTCGAGCGAGAGTAGTTCCCCGACAGCATGAATGTATATCCTTTGTTTCCACCGGATATCGACACATTACCCGTATATGACTTAGCTGCGCCAGGTACCAATAGTTTTTTGAAATTTATCGCTTCAGTCTGGCTCCACAAAGTTAAGTCAGGAGCATTACTTGCTGTTGGAGTTTTATTATCATTGGCAAATGCTTCTTTCCGTAATGCCAAATAATCACTAAGATTAAGCATTGACATACTCGTATTGATAATATTTATGCCGGAATTGAAATCGACAGAGACTGTTGGTTTCCCGATTTTTCCTTTTTTAGTTGTAATCAGAATCACACCATTTGCTCCACGAGAACCATAAATGGCCGTTGCATTCGCATCTTTCAATACTTCAATACTTTCAATGTCTTTCGGATTAATGGTAGATAACGGGCTACCGTTCCCATTCGGTCCAAAAATATAATTGTAACTACCCGACGGATCTTTACTAGCAGCTTGTTGGTTGATAGAAGAACCTGGAAAAGCAATACCATCAACAATGTATAAAGGTACGTTTCTTAATGTATTAGCAGCGCCTGTGGAACCGTAACCGACGACATCAATTGAGTTTTGTCCACGAATTTCCACATTAATATCCCCTCCATGCAAACCACTCATTTGATTAACCACTAAACCAGCCACTTTTCCTTGCAAGGCCTGCATTACGTTTCCAACCGGCTGCTTATCGATATCTTTACTGGTGATTTTCACCGACGACCCCGTAGTATACCGGTTGCTGGTGGTTATACCATAAGCCAGCACCTTCACTTCATCCAGTTCATTTGCTTTTTCTGTTAGCTGTACCGTACCGATATTGGATCGTCCAGCCACTTCTACTTCCAAATCTTCGTATCCGATAAAAGAAATAAGAAGCACAGCATCGTCAGCGACACCGGGTAGTGAAAATGCACCATCTGGTTCTACTGAAGTACCATTATAAGTGCCTTTTACAAGAACTGAAGCTCCCCGAAGTGGTAAGCCATCTTTGCTTCTTACCTGTCCTCGTAACTCAAAGAATCTTGAAGAAGACTCTTTATTTGTTTTTGAGGTCTTGGCCGATGATTTAGTTATCACTACAGTTTTATTGGTAATCTGAAAATCAAGTCCCTGATTTTGAAGACACATAGTTAGAGCTTGTGTTATAGTTGCATTTTGTACCTGAACATTGATATAGTACTTTTTTAAGTCAGTATCACCGGAAACAAATACAAAACCAGACTGTTTTTTTATTGCATTAAGTACTTTAGGCAACGGTTGATGTTCAAAATTGAGACTAATAGCATTAGTTGATTGAGCAGTTGCTGATTGAAATGATAAGAACATCAATAAAGTCAGCGCTATCAGTTTAAAAACGGGATGGAATATTTTCCATCCTGTTCTATTATCTAAAATGGGTTGATTAGTAGGATAGTTCATTAAATAGAGTGTTTGGATGAATAATGGGTTCTGATTCTTTTATACCGGAAGTTGATATATTCCGGCGAAAAAACCGTAATTGGTTATCGAACCGTATTCGGTTATTATTTAATTGAGAATTTTAATTAGCCGGGTATTTTTTCTACTTCATAAATTTGTTTTTTATTTTTTATTTATATTGATTATTTGTTTACTATAATAAGCTTTTTCCCATCCAGTTTGAAATTTACGCCCAAATTCTTTAAGATAGTGAGTACCTGCGCACCATTCATATTTCTATAAATTTCCCCATTGATGGTTTTCGATGGAATAGATCCTTCGTACGCAATTTCCAGATCGTACCAACGTGCAATTTGTTTCAGCACCACTGGTAATTGTACATCTTCGAAATGGAACAAATCACTTCGCCATGCCAGTTCCGATTCAAAATTGGCCGGTTTTACGGAAATAGCGCGACTGTCATCCGAAGTCAGTGCTTTTTGTCCGGGTTTTAAAATAACTTCATTCTCATTCTTTATAAGTTTCACACTTCCTTCTACCAGAGTAACAGTAGCAGATTCTTCATCATTATAAGCACTTACATTAAATGCAGTTCCTATATCTTCAATAATCTGATCTTTAACCTGCACTCTGAATGGAGACTTAGTGTTATGAACTACTTCAAAGTAGGCCTCACCTGTAAGCTTTACGAGTCGCTCAGAACCATTAAAAGTTTCGGGATATTGGAGTGTAGAGCCGGCATTCAGAAACACTTTGGTGCCATCTGATAAAACAAGAGCAAATTTATTTCCGTGGGGAGTAGTGAGTGTGTTGTAAACAAAACGTTTACCAACCTGACGATGACTATTTTTATATTGCAGCAAGCCATCAGAATAGTTGGATATTGCAGCTAGGCTACCCTGATTAACGGGAACAAAAGCATGATTTCCGAATTTTAGTTTCTTGCCGTCTGCCAAAGTCAAAATAGCTCCATTGGTTCCCGGAGCTATAACGACCTGCTCAATGGCCATTGAATCGGAACTAATTATTCGTGACGATTTATAAAAGAAGAAGCCGGTAGATACAAGCGCAACTATAATAGAAGCCGCAGCAACGTATCGGTAAAAATCAGGAATAAATTTACGGGAACGGTTCGGAGCAATACCTTTCTTGATATTGTTGAACATTTCTTCCTTCACAAGTTGCTCTTCATCCACCGATTCAGCTTCCCACACTTGCGTGTTCTGTTGCTGACGACGATACCAGGAATCGAGTAATTCACGTTCTTTGGGAGTAGCAGTACCATTCAGATACTTTTGAACTAAATCTTCTATTTTTTCAGGGCTCATATGAAATCGTATATGCAGTATAAAAATCAATTTTATACCAGATTCTATATATAAGTATCCTAAAGATATAGATTACCCTTGCTTGGGTAGCAAAAAAGTTTTATTTTTTATTTATTGGTGAGTAAAAGTATCGTGCAGACACATTGCATACAATACTGTCAGGTGGAGCAGATCGAGCCTGAATTTAGCCCGAATGATTTTAAGGCCTTTAGTCAAATGCCCTTCTACTGTTTTTTCCGATATGTTCATCTTCTCTGCAATGTCTGCATTTTTCATATCATCCAGTCGGCTATAACTAATTACCAATCTGCATTTTTCGGGAAGAGATTCTAACAGACTTGAGAAATAATCGGCACAGAAAAGAGCTTCTATCTGTTCGTCCAGGGCAGCTTCGTGTTGAGGGTCCAGTTTTTCTTCACGGATTATTCGTCTTCTTCGTTCTTTCTCTATATGCATAAAATACGAAAACTTGACAGAAGTAGCCAGATAGTTACTAAAATTGTTTATTTGAAGTGTTTTGCGGCGATTCCAGAAACTGATAAACACTTCCTGAACAATATCTTTGGCTAAAGACTTATCGTGTGTGAGATTATAAGCAATGGCCAGAGATTTATTCCAATACCTATCATACAGAACTGTAAACGAATCATTATTATCCTCCAATCGGATTGATTGAAGTAACTCATCGTCGGTTTTTGTATTTAGATATTCTCTATCCATCTATGTCAGTAATCAATAATAATTAATGATATGTTTTTGCAGGTCATTTTCAGATAAAAGTCTTGTAACTCGTAACTATTTGCTTGTAACTACTTATTTGCAAGTATATTGTTTTAACACCCGTGTTAGAACAAAATTGCAAAATAAGCCAATGAACATATTTAGACAAGCGTATTTAGACAAACTTTACAGCTTTCGTGCACCTTGGTAGTCATTGTAAAAGATAATCGTATTAGAAGGTATCTTGGTTTCAACTCTCATTTTTGCACTTATAGGAATAAATGCCCTACTTGAAAAAGTAAATTAAAGGTGGTATTTTGAAATAATAATTTTTGCAGAAAGTGCACATTGCAATAGAAAGTGCAAAAGAAAGAAAAATATGTCAGAAAACAAGCATTTTGAAAAGAATAAAAATACAGGAATGCAACATTTTACCAAATAAAAGTTATTTTGATAGTTTGAATAACAAAATGGAGATAAAAGCAAGGAACAATTGCTAATATTTAAGTGGAATGAACTGAAACAGAAAAAGCTCCCCCGATGAAGGAAGAGCTTTGATCATAAAGAAGAAAAATCAATTATTAGTTCTTTGATTGTTCTACTGATACTTTTCTAAATTCTTTCAATAACTTTTCCAAGTCAAGAGAAGCCTTGCGTGCACGAGTACCAGCAGCTTTGTTTCCTTTTTCAACTTGTAAATCTGCATCTGTTGCAAAAGCTGCAAATTGAGCTTTAATTTTGTTTACTAACTCTTCCATTTTTCAAATAATTTTTTTGGTTTTTAATTAGCTGTATTTACAGCGTGAATTTATAATACAAATATACTGTTTTTGAATCAAATTTCATTTTGTAAAATTCGGTCAAAATCACTATCATTCCAATTCTGTTTCTCCGTCTTCCAACGGTTCTGTTTTTAAATGCCGGCCGCATCATCATCCGGAACCAACTTTCTCCGATCTTCGCTTTTTACGGATTTTCAGGGCCTCAATAAGCCGGATTTATACAGCTGAAAACTGTATCCATGTTAATTAGCGCTCCAAAGATAAATACTTTTTTTGAATCAGCATCATTTTCTTTTAAAAATCTTATTTGCCGCAGCAAAACTGTAGCAAAAAGGGGTAGTTTTTCGCCCTGATTTGTATTTTTTACTGTTGCAAGGCGCTGTAAACCGAAGATTTTCCGACAAATCAGAAAAACGACTGCCGGAGATGAAAAAAAACGCATTCGCCCGTTTTTATAGTTATTATACAACATTAG
Organism: Paludibacter sp.; assembly: GCA_036787795.1. GTDB lineage: Bacteria > Bacteroidota > Bacteroidia > Bacteroidales > Paludibacteraceae > Paludibacter. The sequence goes on from DAIQOQ010000066.1 coordinate 13,559, forward strand.
CTCCTCCCCGACTAAAAT
>DAIQOQ010000067.1:0-13569 GCA_036787795.1 Paludibacter sp.
TGGGTGTAGCGTTGATAACACCCTTTAAAAGTGATGAATCGATTGACTATGATGCGCTGGCTCGATTGGTAGAGCATCTTATCAAAAATGGTACAGACTATCTGGTCGTCTGCGGTACCACTGCCGAAACCCCTACGCTGACCGAGCAAGAAAAAGAAGATGTTACCCGTTTTGTGGTGCAATGCAATGCCGGACGACTACCTATTGTACTTGGTTTGGGTGGCAATAATACTAAAGCGGTAGTTGAAAAATTACATACAACCGATTTTACCGGTATTGATGCCATACTGTCGGTTACTCCATATTACAACAAACCATCGCAGGAAGGTATTTACCAACATTATGTTGCCATAGCTAAAGCTTCGCCACTACCGGTAGTGCTTTACAATGTTCCGGGACGTACGGGCGTGAATATGGTAGCCGATACAACTTTGCGTCTTGCCAAAGAGTTTTCCAATATTTGCGCTATCAAAGAAGCTTCGGGAAACTTTACTCAGATAGATGATATCATTAAAAATAAACCGAAAGACTTTATGGTTATTTCGGGCGACGATGGCATTACATTTCCATTGATTACTTTGGGTGCCGTAGGCGTTATTTCGGTTATCGGAAATGCCTTTCCACGCGAATTCAGCCGCATGGTACGATTGGCGCTACAGGGTGACTATGCCAATGCGCGTCAGATTCATTATCACTTTACCGAACTGATTCAGTTACTTTTTGTAGAAGGCAATCCGGCCGGAGTGAAAAGTATGCTGGCTGTGATGGGTTTTGTCGAAAACACATTACGGTTACCATTGGTACCCAATACCATCAAAACATACGAAAAGATCAGGGTGGTTCTCAACGAACTGAATGTAAAGTGTTAATCCCTGTTCTGTAGGCTAGTGTAAAGAGACTATAGATAATTGATCCAAAAACATCGTTTTTAGTAAGCTATAAAAATAAAGGCTTAAAATAAAATAAGTTATGAATACCAACAAAAAATTTGGTTTTAGAAAAGTAACTGTATATCTGCTCTTGATAATTCTTGTCGGGGCAGGTATTTTTGTTTTGTTACCTTCTAATTATTATGTGCGCAGGGCTCTGACACATTGGAACCCGAAAATTGATCAGTATACAATTTTCGAAAACAGGGTGGTGAAAGCCGAAGATCCTAATCCATGGAATTTTGCTCCTGATGTTGAAAACAAGCAAATTCCGCGCGAGTTTGAAGCGGATTTTGCGAAGTATAAAACCGTGGGGTTTGTGGTTGTTCAGCATAACCGGATTATTTTTGAACAATATTGGAAGAATTATAGTCCATTGAGTTTGAGTAATTCATTTTCGATGGCCAAAAGTGTCATTTCTTTGCTTATAGGTTGTGCAATAGATGATGGGAAGATTAAAAGTGTGGATCAGCCAGTGAGTGATTTTTTACCACAATGGACTTCGTACGACGGAAAGGTACTTACCATAAAAGATCTGCTAACCATGAGTGCCGGAGTAGAATGGGATGAATCCTATAGTTCGCTTTTCTCAAAAACAACTCAGGCTTACTACGGAAACGATTTATGGAAGCTGACGCTGACGGAAAAGTTGATCGAAAAGCCGGGTGTGAGATTTAATTATCAAAGTGGTGTTACTCAAATTCTGGCTTTCATAGTACAAAAAGCTACCGGTAAAAATATTGCCGATTATGCTTCTGAAAAGCTTTGGACGCCTATTCAGGCTGAGGAAGATGCCCAATGGTCGCTCGATCATAAAAGTGGTATGGAAAAAGCTTACTGCTGCCTGAATTCCAATGCGCGGGATTTTGCCCGCTTAGGTCAGCTTATATTGAATAAAGGGATGTGGAACGGGCTACAAGTAGTTGATTCTAATTATATCAAAGAAGCGACTACACCGGCAACATGGCTGAAGTATACTCCTAGCGTTAAGGGTGAAACAAAAGTAAGTTCAGTACCTTGTACTTTTTACGGTTATCAGTTTTGGATAGCTAATTACCGGGGCGTGAAAATTTCGTATATGCGTGGAATGCTTGGACAATATATTATTGCCATTCCGGCGTTGGATGCAGTTATTGTTCGTTTGGGAAAAGAAAAGGAAAAAGAAACTAATGTTGAGCAGAATTACAACAAAGATCTGGAAATCTGGCTCAATGCCGGAATGGAAATCATTAACCGGCAATAATATCGGGTGACTGAATAAGTAAGTGAAACAATATAATGTCGTTATTTCTTACTGAAAAATAATGTCGCACCTACGGAGCTTTGTGTCCTTAAACAACAATTGAATCTACCATACTATCGCCACTACGTGGCTAAGGCGGGTACGTCAATTATTATTGATAATGAATCATTCAGTGAAAAATGGGACTTTTTACGGCTCTACTGGATAATTGGATATTCAAACCAGCCAAACTAAAGCCTTTTATCGTTAAATACTCAGTATATTTCATTTTCCGGTCTCCGGTAGTCAAATATACTGAGTATTTTTTATTTTCAGAGCTCTGATAGTTAAACTTACCGGGTATATTTCATTTTTATATATGGGTTGGTTGCATCTACTGAGTATATTTTATTTCTCCAACTCCGGTGGTCAAATTTACTGAGTATATTTCGATTCCCGGAAAGCATTTATATTATCTACCGGATATATTAGAGAATCAGAACAGCCGTTCGGCAAATGGAACGAGCAGGGCAGTCATAATGCCCATAATACCAATGGCCAGTCCGCTAATGGCACCTTCTACGGCTCCCATTTCCATGGCCCGCGCAGTGCCCAGTGCATGCGACGATGACCCCATGGCCAGTCCTTGTGCTATTTTACTCTTAATACCTAGTTTCCGAAGCAAAACAGGGCCTATCAGTCCGCCAAAGATGCCGCAAATAACTACAAACGCAGCCGTAAGTGCGGGCGCACCTCCCGATTTTTCGGAAAGACTCATGGCGATAGGAGTAGTTACCGACTTTGGCGCCAGCGATGCCATAAGCATCTTGTCGGCACCCATAGCTTTGGCAATACCTACCACGCTGCCAATACCAACCACACTTCCTACAAAAACCGAAGTAAGTATCGATATTACATTGCCTTTTATTTGTTCTATTTGCTCATAGAGTACATATCCCAATGCTACCACACTGGGTCCGAGCATAAAATTCAGGATGCGGGTTTGCTGATAAAAAGTAGGATAATCGATACCGGTTATTTTCAAAAAAGGAATAAGAATTACCATCGATATCATCAGCGGTTGGAGTAAGGTGATTTTTGTCCGCTTGTATATAAGTACTCCAAACAGGAAAGTTCCTATGGAAAACATCAACAGGAAAACCTCGCTGCTGAGTATGGGGCGTATCTGATCTAGTAATGTATTCATAATTTCGGACCTCCTTTTGCAGTTCTTCGTTTTTCAAAATTGTCTTGTACAAGCGCAACAGTAGCTATTGTAAGCACCGTACTAGCCGCGATGGATGCCAAAATAGTGAATAAAGATTTGGAAAGAATCTCGGCATACACCATCAGGCCTACACCTGCCGGAACAAAAAACACCGCCATGTTTTTGGTTATAACCGTAGCCACACTTTTTACATTGTCGGGCTTAATCACTTTGAAAAATAAACACAGAAAAAGCAAAATCATGCCCAGCACACTGCCGGGAATAAAGCCGCTCATAAGCAGGCTGAGCATTTGCCCCAGAAAATAAAAAAGTAAAATGTAAAATGAACCTTTTATCATAATTCTATATTGAAAGATGAAATATAAATAATTATGTGATTCTGTCAAAAGTAAAAGATTCAATTTAAACAAACCTAAACCGGGTTTGCTCGGTTTTCCGAATGGCTATGTTATAGCCGGAAAGAAGCTGTTGTACGCACAAACAGCAACTTAAAATATATACATCACCGAAGCCAGTACCCGGTGATTATTTACCGAATAAGGATTGACAGCGGTACCATCACTCTGAACATTACCGTAGGATGCTGTTGTAAAATCATATTCCAGACCAAATCTTACGTTAGGTAAGTTGTAGCTTACCTGAGGCACTACGCGGTACAGGTGATCTACTATCTGCTGAGCCGTATCATAATATCCGTAACCGTATGCTGTATATTTACCTCCTTTTCTAAGGGCTAGCATGTCTGCCGTTCCCAGGTTTTGCGACAGTCCTAGCAGAACACCTACCTGCAACTTGGTGCCGTAGGCTGCATTCACCCAGCTACTCACATTTTTGAAGTTGGTATACGACAAAACAGTTGTTGAATCGGCGGCATACTTACTTACTCCGTAACCTCCCAGCATTAGTTGGTCACTCAGGTTTTCGCCGTACACAATTTTTGCTTTGAGCAGAAGTTTTGATTTGCTGTATTGCGCGTAAGCTGCAGCGCTTAACGACGAAATCTGTTTAATGTCGGGTTTGATGGTTTTAAAATCAATGCCGGCACCCGTTATCCAGTGTTTGGTTTTGTTTTCCAGTCCCACAAAAAGATCGGGAGCAAGGGCATTTTTCATATATAAGCTACTTGTTCCCTGTGGTCCTTGCGAAGCGTATTGCATTTCGTATACAGCGGCGGCAGTAAATGATAGAGTAGAGGTGAGCGCTTGTTTAAGTCGTAGTTGCGGGCTGCGGTTGAAGGGCTGAAAGGGTGCACCACCGTTGGCAGCAAAGGTAGATGGAGCAACGCTTCCAAACAAAGGGTGCCAGGTCTGACCGATCAGTAACTCGGTTTTGTCCCAGTTTAGTTTCATATATGCCTGACGAATGCGAAACACGTAATAAGAAGTTCCGAAACCGGCAAAGTCGGCTTCTATTTTACCGGTCGATTTGGCTCCCAGTATAGGAGCGCTGCTGATGTCTATACCCAGGCGGGTATTTACGCTTATCATTTCAGCCTGTGCCATGGCGTTTTTATCAACACCAGCACTTAGTTCTATGGGTTTGGGGAATAGCTGAATAATTCCGTCGACCATTTCTACATTTTGACGGGAATTATAAAAGAAATCATTACCTACATAGCCGTAAAGTTTGACCTTTGTTGTTGTGTCTTGAGCAAAAGCGGAAGTAGCAAAAGCAATTAAAATACAAGGAAGTAGTTTCTTTAATGTCATGTTTAAATCTTTAGCGCGAGATTATTTATTTGTACCGGCTTGGTGTAATGAAGAATAAGAGTATAAATGGAAAAAATGTTTTATAAAATAAAGAAATGATTCTTGCCACAAACGATGAAAATAATCACTAATAGCCAATCATTAATCGTTAAACACTAATCATTAATCACTATCAACCGATCAGGTGCTCAATTAATATTTTCAGCCCAATGCCAATAAGAATGGCTCCACCAAGTGCCTCCACCTTAAAATGAAACCGTTTGCCAAAATGAATGCCGATATACATGCCAATGAAAGTGAAAGCAAAGCTGATGGATCCTATAATACCTACAGCTAACCAAATAATATTGTGATAAGGAATAAACACAATGCCTGTTGCCAGTGCATCGATGCTGGTTGCCAATGCCAGCGAAAGCAACGAAACCCACTTGAAAGGATTTGACTTATTGTTGCAGTCAGGGTTGGGCGATCTTAATCCTTCAATCAGCATTTTTCCTCCGATGAGTGTCAGCAAACCAAAAGCAAGCCAGTGATCGAAACTTTTCATTTGTTGCGCAAAGCTAACTCCGGCAACATAACCAATCAATGGCATGATGGCCTGAAACAAACCAAACAGAAAAGCCATCCGGAATGTCAGCCAAAAGAAAAATTTCTTGGCGCAGATTCCTTTGGAAATCGACACGGCAAAGCAATCCATAGCCAATCCGGTGCCGATAATAATGATTGAAAGAATATCCATAAAAAAGCAGTAAGCAGTAAGCAGTAAGTGGTAAGCAGTAAGCAGTAAGTAGTAAGCAGTAAGTGATAAGTGATAAGTAAAATGGTTGTTTATTACCAACTACCGACTACTAACTTGCCGCTTACTGCTTACCGCTTACTGCTATTTATTAAAGCATTGCCTTTACCTGATTGTAAACGTTCTGCCCGGTGAAACCAAGTTTTTCATCCAACACTTTGTAAGGTGCTGAGAACCCAAATGATTCCAATCCAAAAACTTTTCCGTTACAGCCTACCAAACCTTGCAGGTTTACAGGAAGACCGGCGGTTAAACCAAAAATCTTAGCTTCTTTTGGTAGTACGCTTTCCTGATATTCGGCCGATTGACTACGGAACAAACCTTCGGAAGGGACTGAAACCAATCGGATTTTGATACCATCGGCACGAAGTAATGCTGCGCCTTCGTTTAAGGTAGAAACTTCGGAACCTGAAGCAACCAGAATAACATCCGGATTACCGTCACATTCCACTACGTATCCACCTTTCTGAGCTTGTTCAGCTTCGGCTTTACGACTGGTAGCAGCTGGTAGGTCTACAATGTTCTGACGAGAGAAAATCAAACCGGTAGGAGTAGTGGTGTTTTCCAAAGCCATTCTCCATGCCACGGTAGTTTCTTCCACATCGGCAGGACGTAATACCAACATAGAGTTGTGTCCTTTGTGGTTTTTCAGTTTTTCCATCAATCGGATTTGAGCTTCTTGTTCTACCGGTTCGTGAGTTGGTCCGTCTTCGCCTACGCGGAATGCGTCGTGTGTCCAGATAAATTTCACGGGTTGTTCCATCAAAGCAGCCATACGTATAGCTGGTTTCATATAATCGGAGAATACAAAGAAAGTAGCACAAGCCGGAATAACACCACCGTGCAAACTCATACCGATAGAAACACAAGCCATGGTTAATTCAGATACACCAGCCTGAAGGAATGCACCTGAGAAATCACCTTTTGTAAAGGCTTTAGTCTTTTTCAGGAAACCATCCGTTTTATCAGAGTTTGATAAATCGGCACTGGATACTATCATGTTTTCGACTTGTTTTGCCAGTTCGCCTAAAACGGTTGCAGAGGCAGCACGTGTTGCCTGACCCGGTTTCTGAACCACGGCATCCCAGTTCATCTTTGTTTTTCCTGTGAAGAAGAAAGCCAGCTTTTCTGCCAGTTCTGGGTTTGCTTTTGCCCATGCAGCTTTAGCAGCTTGTTTTTTAGCAGTGATTTCTTTTAATTCTTCAGCACGTTTTGCATACAATGCTTTTGTTTCTTCGAAAATAACAAACGGATTTTCAGGGTTTCCACCTAAGTGTTTAATACTTTCGGTATAAGATGCACCACCTTCGCTCAATGGCATACCGTGAGTTGCACATTGACGTTCGAAGCTTGAACCGTCAGCTTTCAAGGCACCTTTACCCATAATTGTTTTACCAATGATGATTGTTGGTTTGCTGGTTTCAGCTTTAGCTTCAGTCAGTGCTTTGCGGATTTGTTCTGCATCGTTACCTTTTATTTCAATCACTTTCCAACCCCAGGCCAGGTATTTCTGAGCAGTGTTTTCGCTCGTTACCGATTCTGTATTGGTAGAAAGTTGAATGTCATTCGAATCGTAGAACATAATCAGGTTGTTCAATCCCAGGTGACCGGCCAAACGACCTGCTCCTTGCGAAATTTCTTCCTGAACACCACCATCCGAAATGAATGTATAAATGGTCTGACTCATTACTTCACCAAAACGTGCTTGTAAAAATTTAGCAGCAATGGCAGCACCCACAGCGTAAGTATGTCCTTGTCCCAGCGGCCCTGAAGTGTTTTCAACTCCGCGCATAATATCTACTTCAGGGTGACCCGGAGTAGGGCTATTCCATTGACGAAATTGAGCCAGCTCAGCCATTGTATATTTTCCGGTACAAGCAAGTACGGAATACAACATTGGCGACATATGTCCCGGATCGAGGAACATGCGGTCACGACCTTCCCATTTCGGGTTTTGTGGATCATATTCCAAAAACTCGGAATAGAGAACATTAATAAAATCAGCTCCTCCCATGGCACCACCTGGGTGACCTGATTTTGCTTTTTCCACTGCCGAAGCCGCTAAAATGCGGATATTGTCGGCAGCACGGTTTAAAGTTTCAATTGAATTCATACGTTTTAAATTGGTTATTTTGTTTGTTGATTGTTGTTTCTTGGTTTTGTATCCGGTTTAGTATCCGGCTTTATTTCAGTGTTTAGTTTCTTTGCTTTTACAGCCGATTTTCTTTTAAACGGTAGTTGAAATTTATAACCGATGGTGTAATTAATGGCTGTGTTTGCATTGCCGTTATTAATTCCAAAACCGGGTATATACCACGGAGTAACATTTCCGTCGGCATCTTTACTTATCAGACTCTTACTTCTTACCGTCCAGCCCATAAATATGTCTTTTATTACTTCAACCCTTATTCCAGCGACTAGTTCGTACCAAACTTTAGTAGTGGATATATTATTATAAGGTATGGCTTGTGAACCACCCCAATAATCATCCGCAATACTCACATTGTTAATATTGTAGTTGAATTTAGACATACCTAAACGAAAACCGATCAAAAATAAATTGTTGGTTGGCTTTTTATCTTTTTTTTGCGAAATCATATTAAAGTCAAGTCCCAAACGCCCAAACAATGCATTTGCTTTAAAGCCAATATTGTCGCTTGTCAGCTTGTCAGCACCTGCATATCCGAATTCCAGAACAGGTAAATACTTATGTTTAAAGTCGGCCTGCAATGATCCTTCGTACGAGTAAGTTTCTCCCTTCGACGTGAGTGAACTTATAGCCGAAATTAAATCGCCTTGCACGGTAAAACCGTTGAATAAAGGTGTTTTAATAGTGTCGGCTACTATTTTTGTTTTAGCCTCTGTTTTTGTCTTCTGAGCTTGAACTGAATAAACCGCCACAAAGCAAAGAATCAGACTACTTATATATTTGAATATTTTCGACATTGATGTTGCTTACTTTGCGGTTAGTGATTCGGATGGAATCGATAAAGTTATTAGTTGTCAGTATAGTATCTATCGAATGAACTTTTACACTTCCACATTGGAGCGATAAATATTTATCTGTATTTTGGTGTGTTACTATCAGAGTATCCCGTTTGTTGAGGTATAAGATTGTGTCATTTTTGCTGGTAACGGTGTTGGTTGTAATCTTTTTACTATTAAAAGTAACCTCAAAGGCCGATGTCAACTCAAAACTATGCAAGGGTAAGTCTATTTTAGTAATCGTTTTCAGATTATTATATAAAACGGAATCCATGTAGCTGTATTTCTTTGTGGCTGCATCATATTTTAATCCTCTCACAGTTATACTGTCGATACTCATAGACGCAACAGTTCTGGAGGTATCTGTTTGGGTCACATGATACATACCTATGTCCATTAAGACTGACTGATTTGTTCTGCAACTCTCATCTACGGCGCACGAAAAGCAGAGTACCATGCAGAGAACAAATAAAATATATTGAGTCTTTTTCATTTAGTTTGATTAATGATATGCATAGTGTCAGGCTAAGTAAATTCTTACTTCTTTTTTTAATTTATCAATGGCCTGCTCGGTTGGCGTTTGTTCACTGTTGCCATATACCTGAATAATTCTTTCGGCCAGCTCGGTAGCCGAATTTGCCGGATTGCATTGTGCTGCACAAGAGTTGACCAATCTGAGTAAACTCTCCTGCGCTCCACGAATGTAATTCCAGATTTCATCGCTCACATATATTTGTTGCGAAAGGTTGTGCGAAAACTCCTGACGTATACTTGCCAGTAATTCGGTATGAAGCTCTAAGTTGCTCATGTGAGGTTTTGCAACATTCACTATGAGTGTAGAAGGCGTTGTTCGTTCCAGTACCAATATTAATCTTTCGTAAGCCCTAAGCCGAATTGGGGTAAGGGTATTTGTCTTTTCTTTTTTTAATTCGAAGTTTCGCCGTTTTTCTTCATTCTTAAGCAGTTTGTCAATCAACAGATAGGCTGTTAGCAAAACAAGTAAAGCGGGTAACACTATTTTGAGAATATCTATTGTTTCCATTTCGTAAATGCAAAATTTTTAATACGCTGTTTTAGGAAGAATTCTTTTGGTTACAACAAATTTGAAGTAATGTATCCTAAATAAACAGCAAAGAATCCAAGAAAAATGCTGAGCCCTGTGTATAACAAAACAGTGGCAAATTGACCATTTTGCATTAAAGTCAGATTCTCATTGGTAAACGATGAAAAAGTAGTAAACCCACCACAAATTCCTACCATCAGAAATAGCCGCATAGCAGGTGAAATTAGATCACCTTTTGCCGATACTCCGGCTATAAAACCAATAATCAGACTGCCCAGAACATTCACGGTTAGCGTTCCCATTGGTATGGAGAAAACATGCCAACACACGTTTAGTTTAGAAACTAAAAACCGGGCAACGCTGCCTATAAATCCACCAAAGCCGACGATTAATAATTGTTTCATAAATGATTAAGTTGAACCGTTGATTTATATTCGTGTCGACTATCTGCAGTTGGACAATTAAATTTCTGTTTCTATCTGGTAATTATTCCGCTCTGTGGAGTTTCGTGCAATTATTTCGCCCAAAAAACCAGCTAAGAATAACTGAGTTCCAAGTGTCATTGCCAGCATGGCTAAATAAAAATAAGGATTTTCGGTTACTAAAGGTGCTCTTACGCCTTCAATTATTGCAATGAGTTTATTAACTCCGACAGCAACAACCGCCATTAAACCCAGTAAAAACATTAAGCTGCCATATAATCCGAAGAAATGCATAGGTTTCTTGCCAAACTTAGATAAAAACCATAAGGTCATTAAGTCAAGGTAGCCATTTACAAAACGGTTTAATCCGAATTTTGTTTCACCGAATTGACGTTTACGATGTTCAACTACTTTCTCGCCAATGTTTGTGAAGCCTGCATTTTTCGCAAGGTAAGGAATATAACGATGCATCTCGCCATATACCTCAATGTTTTTAATTACTTCGTTACGGTAAGCTTTCAGTCCGCAGTTCATATCGTGAAGCTGCAATCCTGTTACTTTCCGGGCAGTAGCATTATATATTTTCGAAGGTAAATTCTTTGTGAGTTTGGAGTCGTAGCGTTTCTTCTTCCAACCCGATACAAGGTCCAGATTTTCATCTTTGATCATGGAAAATAACCCCGGAATTTCGTCCGGACTATCCTGTAAATCTGCATCCATGGTTATAACCACATCGCCCTGCGCAGCGCGAAAGCCGCAATACAAAGCCGGAGATTTGCCGTAATTATGACGAAACTTTATCCCTCTTACATTTTTCGATTGTTTTTGAAGCGATTCGATTACGTCCCACGATTTATCTGTACTGCCATCGTTTACGAAAATTACTTCATACGTAAACTTATTTTCGTTCATGACGCGTTCAATCCACTCAAACAGTTTGGGAAGCGATTCATCTTCGTTATACAACGGTACAATTACTGAAATATCCATATAATTAAATTAGTCAACTGTTTCAGGTCCGATTTATTCTTCAAAAATATTTTTCTCTTTTTTTACAAATCCAGCTAAAATTAATCCCCAAAATCCTCCGGCAAATAGGCCTGCAAAGACATTTAATAGAGCATAGGGAGCTGGTACTGTATAGAGGTATTCTAATGCTTTGAAAGATTTATCATCAAAAGTTATTTTCCAGCTATCATATATCTTCATGAGTACATTAAACTGCATGCCTAAATAGCTTTTGTCGATAAAACTGGTGTAAAGTAACATGACAAATGAAGAAATGATTGAGCCAAAAACATAAATCAGAAAAATATAAAGCAAGGCTTGCTTGTATTTAATAGTGCCACCGCCTTCTAAGTCGCGAAAACGAATGGCCATACGATATAAGGCAACAATGATTAAAATTGAAATAAATAAAGCTAGAAATGCAAAAAGATTAGACTTCTGCGCTGATAATATAAATTTTAGCGATAATAATACTCCCACAATTAGTCCGTTAAACTTAGCTGACTTCGTGATATTTTGTTGCATATTGAGGCTTTTAGTTTTAATCGAACAAAAGTACAAAAAAACCGCCAAAATGGAAAGAAAATTTTAAATATAGAAGGCAGTCTTTTTTATTGAGAGTAACAGGCTTGCAGAAATGTTATAATGCCATTCAATCTTTTTTTGTTTTTACTAAATACAGTTTAATGCAAATGAAAAAGGGATGCACGCTGGCATCCCTTTTCTTCTAATTCTCAAAAGCCTTTTTACAAACCCTTTTCCGATAAATATCGTTCGGCTTCAATGGCAGCCTGACAACCGGTTCCGGCTGCTGTGATTGCCTGACGGTAATGTGGGTCAGCCACATCGCCGGCTGCATATACACCAGCAACAGTTGTTCTGGGTGTTCCCGCAATAGTTTTGATGTATCCCACAGCATCGGTTTCAATCCATGGTTTGAAAATGTCCGAATTCGGTTTGTGCCCGATGGCAAGGAAAAATCCATCAATATCAATATGCACTTTTGCTTCATCAGCTTGTCCGCGACGTTTTACCAGGTCAGCTCCCTGAACTACGTTTTGTCCGGTGAGGCCAACTGTTTCGTGTTCAAATAAAATTTCAATTTTTGGGTTTGATAAAACACGATCCTGCATGATTTTAGATGCACGTAAAGCCGGTTTGCGCACAATAAGATATACTTTGCTGGCCAGACCTGCCAGGTAGGTTGCTTCTTCGCAGGCAGTATCGCCACCACCCACTACAGCAACGGTCATTTTACGATAGAAAAATCCGTCGCAGGTGGCACATGCCGAAACTCCCGAACCGGCATATTTCTGTTCGTCGGGCAATCCGAGATATTGAGCAGTTGCTCCGGTTGAAATGATGATGGTTTCGGCTTCAATTGTTTTTTCGCCATCAATCGTTACTTTGTAAGGCGAGACCGAAAGATCGGTAGCAGTAGCCAATCCAAAGCGAATATCTGCTCCGAAACGTTCGGCTTGCTTGCGTAGGTCTTCCATCAGCTCGGTTCCGGTAATGCCGGCCGGATATCCGGGGAAGTTCTCCACTTCCGTAGTAGTGGTTAATTGACCTCCGGGTTGCATTCCTTCGTACAATATCGGTGAAAGATTGGCGCGTGAAGCGTAAATAGCGGCTGTGTATCCAGCAGGTCCTGATCCTATTATCAGGCAACGTACTTTTTCGTTCATATATTTTATCTGATTATTATTTATTCTTTATCTAAGCTTGAATGAATGTTTCCTTTGTGTGTAATTTACTTAACAAACAAAGCTTAGCTGAAAAGGTTCGCATTTTTTCGAAAAAGGAAGCTCTATATTGCTATTGAAAAAAACTATTTTATTTAATATGAATATCCGGGGTTCTACCTAAAGCATATAAATTACCTGAGAACAAAAAAATATAGCGGTGCTTCCGTCGAGCCGGAATGTTCCAGCTGCACCTCTGGGTTCAACAATGAATTATGTTTCTACAAATATCCCGGGACGCTGTCCCTTTGAGTTTTGTCAAATAAGGTGCAGAGCACCAAAATCTTTGTAGAATAAAGTAGAAAAGAAACAAAAGAGGTGCAGAGCACCGACATATACTTTTCTTAAATCATGAGCAGGCAACAAAACTGATAATCATTTTATTTAAAGATGGCTGTGAAATAAATGATTTTATCTCAAATCATTTATTACAACTCCTTTGTGCTTTTCAGGATTATAAAC
>DAIQOQ010000068.1:0-13568 GCA_036787795.1 Paludibacter sp.
CAAACACAGCATCATAAGTGTTAGCAAACAAAACAAAAGTGTTAGCAAAACAATCGTAAGCGCAAACACAGCATCATAAGTGTTAGCAAACAAAACAAAAGTGTTAGCAAAACAATCGTAAGCGCAAACACAGCATCATAAGTGTTAGCAAACAAAACAAAAGTGTTAGCAAAACAATCGTAAGCGCAAACACAGCATCATAAGTGTTAGCAAAACAATCATAAGTTCAAAAGCGGAATCAAATTTGGAATAATAATTCCAAAAGTTGTGGTTTTCTTTTAGTTTCAATGAAGGTTAGAGTTATGAACTCCCAATCTTTGAATTTAAACGCTGACAGATTAATTAATTGCTGATATATTTTTGTTAATATGAAATAATGTATTTATCTTTGGAGTGACAAAAAATATTTAAATTTACGGAAATACATCCGTGAATATTTCACGGGTAAGAAAAAAAGTAATATCTTTGCCACACAATTATAAATCAAAAAATCATGTTATTGCGATTAAAAATCAAGAACTTTCTTTCATTTTTTGAAGAAACGGTATTCGATATGTTCCCGAACCCTAAGCGGGCTTCTTTCCCCAATCACATTTATGGAGAAATGACTGTTCCATTACTAAAACAAGCTGCCATTTATGGAGCTAATGGTTCGGGTAAGTCGAATTTTATTAAAGCCGTTAGCTTCATTCAATCATTTGTAACGAATGAAGATTTTTTGAAGAATGTTGATTTGGATGAATATATTTTTCAACTAGCCCCTGTAAAACAAGCTAAGATACATTTTGAAATAGAATTTTTTATCAAAGAAAAATACTTTGTCTACAAACTGGAAATTGATAAAAAGAACATTCAAGAATCGTTATATGAATCAGGATTAGAAAAAAATACTGACAAACTATTATTTAAGCGAAATGGAGTTGAAATCACTTCCGGTTATTTGGATAATGAGAGTTCAACTAAGCAGTTGTTGACAATGAATCCCCAATCATCGCTCCTCCCCTTAAACCAAAAGTTTCCGGTGCTTACAAGCAAAGATGTGAAATTAGCTTTTGAGTGGTTTGAAAAAAAATTGGAGATAGTTACAATAAACAGTACTGTACCTGCATTAATTGAATTGATGTCTAAGCAAACTGCATTATTGAATCTAACAAATGAAATATTTGAAAATATTGGAGTAGGTATTAATACCATAAAGATAGCCGATACGCCTTTTGATCGATGGATTACTGACAATAAAAATGCTAAGGGGCTGCAGCAAATCATGGAAAATGATTCATTAAAACCTAATACGGGTATTTCTAGAATTGAAAATAACAGAAATATTTTCTCTGTTTCATTAAAAAAAGGAGTGAAAACCGTACAAGAATTTTTGTTTGAGCAAATGGGGCAGTCTGGCTTTAAAAAAGAGATGAAAATTACCACACAATCAGATGGAACCGTTCGACTATTGACTTTAATTCCGGCAATATACGATGCTATAAATAAAGAGAAAGTTGTTTTTATCGATGAGATAGACAACAGTATCCATCCTAATCTGATGTTTTCATTACTCCAGTTTTATGGAGCTAAACAATCTAAGGGGCAATTAATATTTACGACTCACACTACAAGATTGATTAATCAGCAAGAACTGCTTAGACCTGACGAAATATGGTTAACTGAAAAGGAAAATGGTAATTCAAAAATGTATTCTATTAATAATTTCAAGATACATAATACAATTAACCTTGAAAATGGATATTTGGATGGGCGCTATGGTGCTGTACCACAACTAGGCGATTTCAATTTTTAATGGCAGAAACAAAACGCACATATAGTAAAGGTAATCCTGAAAAAGAACTTCTACCTCAACAGAAGAAGAAAACTGTTGAAATAGAAGCTCCACAAGCACCTGTTGGTGATATTCAAATAGCAGCTTATCAAAAAACGGACATTGAGAAAATGCCTAAGGCATTTTTCGTAATCATATCAGGTGGTGAAGTACGTGAAAAAGATTATTTCAAAATAATATCTCATCAAGATAAATTTCAACGAATTAAGCTAGAATTTATATCAGAGTCGAATAAGTTGGTGAACCCTACAAGAATGTATGAACTGGCTATATATAAAAAAGAAAGATTAGAAAGTAGCAAAGAGAAAGATTCAGAGCCTGATAGATTCTATTTAATCTCGGATGTAGATGATTTTATAAGTGAGTTGATAAAAATTCATCCTCTGTGTCTAAAGGAAAATTTTCGATTAATGATAAGTAATCCTTGTTTTGAGTTATGGCTATATTATGCGCACTGTTGTGATATTCCTAATTTTCCAATTCCTGACAAAGCGACTAAGATAAGCGGCAAGTTTAAGGGGTGGGCAGACACAGCCATCAGGGGTGGAGTCAAATCAAAAAGAGCCATTTTCTATATTTATCCAAACATTGAAAATGCTAAGAGAAACTACAAAGAAGATGAAAATGGCATACCTATGCTGTTTTCAACTAATATGTACTCATTAGCTGAAGATTTATTGCCGTTGATTGAACCAGAGTTGACGAACATGATAGATGAAAATAAAAGAAATGAAGAAAAATTTCGAGTCCGAAATAAAAAATGATTCTACAAAATTTGGAGTACTCCCTCCGCTCGCGCTCGATTGTATCGCGTAGTTAAGTAAGAATGAAAAACAAAGAGTAGTTAGCAATAATGAGTAGTCCTAAACCATTATAATGCAATTATGCGGCAGCATGTGCAAAAAGAAACGATAACATATCACGTTTAGCAGAACCACACCAGCGAACAAAAAAAAAAAGAGACACTGCAATTTTGCAATGTCTCTTTTTTATATTTAAAGCGAGAAAGAATTAGTTCTTTTCGATATACGCCAGCACTTCGCCTTTGCGTACCACTTCGCCTTGTTTCTTTTCTACACCTACAATGCGACCGTTGCAGAAGCTACCGATATGTTCCAATCCGTAGTTTGTCTGGATAGTACACAGAGTATCGAATTCTTTGACTGCTTTTCCGTGTACAGGTTCTACCGACACTTCATTAAAGTCAAGTTCCCAGATTACACGACCTGTAGCGTTTGAAACCACTGGTTCTGCATTTGGATATTTCAGTGCACGGATGTCTGGAATTTCGATTGTGCTGGTTGCAAATTTAGCTTTGATAGCTGCTTCCAATTCGCCTTCGAAACGTTTTTTAGCTTCACCCGATTTGAAATCACGATATTGTTTTTCGTGCATGGCAAATTCGAATAATTCTTCATCGTCTTTACCTCTATCCCAGCCTTTTTCTTTCATTTCGTCAATGAAACGTGGCAATTCGTTTGGATAGTTGTCCTGAGGATTTCCCTGGAAGAATTCGTATTTGTTTTTTTCAGCCAAAGCAATAATTTCCGGATCAAGTGTTCCAGGAAGTTTTCCGGCTTTACCCAAAATCATATCCCAGCTGTTTTTGTCAATCATGCTGAAACGAGGTTGTCCTTTAACCAGGAACATAACGTTCATCAACGCAATATTTTTTACGTATTGACTGAACGGAGTTACCAACGGTGGATTACCCAACTTAGGCCATATATATTTCACTTCGTCGAACAGCATAACCAGCAATTCGTCGGTAGTAAGTTCTTTTTTGTTTTCGCCTTTCAGGTATGAGTTGATACCTGCATGAACGCCTTTCAGGTCGGCCATCAACGAACCCATCATACCGCCGGGAAGTCCACAACCGATAAGCAATGCTGTCATGAATTTATTACGTTCGTCCATGAAGTATCCCAAGAAGTCGTCCACAAAGCTTTGAGTCAACCGACGTGCTTCCATATAAGCTTTCATGTTGATTTCAGGAACTTTGAAACCTGCATCTTTCAACATAGCCTGAATGGTAATCACATCCGGGTGAACCATACCCCATGCCAATGGTTCGATAGCTACATCCAGGTAATCGATACCTGCTTTAGCAACTTCGAGCATAGAAGCCACCGAGAAACCGGGACCTGTATGACCATGATACTGAAGAATAATGTCAGGGTGCGCTGTTTTGATAGTTTTTACAATTTGTCCCAACATTACCGGACGACCGATACCAGCCATATCTTTCAAACAGATTTCATCAGCACCGGCAGCAATCAGTTGTTCCGACATGTTCACATAATATTCAACCGTATGAATAGGAGAATAAGTGATACACATAGTAGCCTGAGCAATCATGCCTGCAGCTTTAGCGTAATGAATAGAAGGAATTATATTCCGAACATCGTTCAAACCGCAAAAGATACGTGTAATGTCAACTCCTTGCGCTTTTTTTACTTTGTACATCAACTCGCGAACATCGGCAGGAACCGGATTCATACGCAAACCGTTTAATCCACGGTCGAGCATGTGAGTTTGGATACCAACTTCGTTAAACGGCTTGGTAAATGTACGTACTGCATCATTAGGGTTTTCACCGTAGAGCAAGTTTACTTGTTCAGATGCACCACCATTTGTTTCAACACGGGCAAAACATCCCATTTCAATGATTACCGGAGCAATTTTAGCTAATTGGTCCTTACGTGGCACATATTTGCCCGAAGCCTGCCACATATCGCGGTAAACAAGACTGAATTTAATTTCTTTCATTTTGTATGTAAAATTGATTGTTTGAGTTTAAGAGAAAAAAGAACAAAAAATTACGATTAAAGAAAAGTCAACTTATTAATTATCATTTAAATGAGATGATATTTTTATTTCCTCAAATCGAGTATAAATATCCGACTTTTTTTTTAAACTGCCAAGAGATTAAAGAAATAATTCTTTAATTATTTCTGCCTCTTTGAAAATGCAAATTTCGATCTATAAGTCAGGAAGCAGATATAATACGGAATTAAAATCAGACATCAGACATTGATATGAAAATGAATATCACAGCAAGCTTTTACTTCAAAATTAATCATTACGTTATGGCGTTTTCAGCATGCCATCAAACCTTATCATATCTCTTTCGTACGATTCAACAGACAAAGTAGTGCTTCCGTTATTAAAAACATTCAACGCCAGATTATAAACTCCGGACGAGGATTTTACTTTAAAACGAATATCCCAACCATCTGCTTTTTTGTGCGGTGTAATACCATAGTCGGACATTGGTTCTGCAAACTTAATTCCACCGTCGCTACTGTTATAAGGTGCTGTATAAGCCACACCATAATAGGGTAAATACGCAAAGGCGGAATCATTTTTAATACGCAAATCGTAACCGGAACTCAGATAAATATGCTTGCCCCGTAACGGATTGGCATAATTCATTTCTACAGTAAAATCTTTCGATTCTACTTTTCGCGTAATCTCATTGATAACTTTCGGAGTTGTTTTTGAAGATGAACAAGCAGCAACGAAAAACAACAGCAGAAATGCAGGGTAAATCAAATGTGCTTTCATAAAAATTTTAAGCAGTTACGAGTAAATAGTTACGAGTTACAAGTCTGTTTATCTGAATACAAGAAACAACCACTAAGGCACTAATGGAACATCCCGAGAATCGGGAGAACACAGAGCTACACAAAGTTTAAATCTTTAGTGATTCTTTGTGAGAGATTTCTCACGTCGTTCGAAATGACAATCAATGTTTTATGTTTGGGGATGGAGTCGGTTGGCGGCTTCGCCGCCAACCGACTCCATCCCTACAAAGAAAATGTAATAATCTGTCATTCTGAACGAAGTGAAGAATCTATTGTTTTTTACCGGACAACAATGATTTGATATAAACCCTATTGTAAATCGGTCTTACAAATCTTTATACTTTAATCAGTTTCAATATCATCCCTTTCCAGGCGGGCATGAGGACTACAAATAATTCTTTCGAGCTTAATGTAAGTAATGGGAATTTATCCGTTTCGTCTAATAAATTTACGACGCGATAATTTTGTCCTTCTCCCAGTTTCAGATATTGAAAAGCTTCGTAAGGGAAACGTACTTCTGTCTCCAATTGTTTATCATCAAAGTTTAAAACTATCAATAATAACTCCTCTTCATATTTCCGAAAGTAAGCATACTGTTCGTGGGTATTGAATTTTGTGTTTTCAAAGTTCGCAAATTCAAGATCAAACATCACTCCTTTGGTAATTGCTTTTTCGGATATCGCAATGTTCAATAATCTTTGGTAGAATATCCGCAAATTCTTTTGATCCTGCGTGAGGCCCTTTCCATCAAACTTTCCACCATTAACCCAGGCCTGAACAGACTTGACACCCCAATAATCAAAGATAGTGGTTCGTCCGTCCATACCACTGAATCCTTCAGAATCCATGCCCAACTCGCCCAACTCTTGTCCGAAATAAATCATAACCGGAGCCTGAGTCAAAGTAGCAGCTACAATCATAGCCGGTTGTGCATACATGCCGTTGCCCGAAAAGAATCCAGAACCGATACGTTGCTCATCGTGATTTTCGAGAAAATTGAGCATCTGATTTTCAATACCGCCAAGCGACTGCCAGGTACCTGTAATGTCGCGAACCGGAAAGTTCCGGCTTGTTACATTCCGGAGCATATCGTACATGCCTACTTTGTCGTACAAATAATCAAATTTACCGTTGCATATATAGTTTCTGTATTCAGCCGGATTATACACTTCGGCAATAAAGAGAATTTCGGGATATTGAAGTTTTACCTGCGAAATAGCCCAGCCCCAGAATTCGACAGGAACCATTTCGGCCATATCGCACCGGAAGCCATCTATCTTCTTTGAAGCCCAGAAGAGCAAAATATCACGCATTTTAAACCAGGTGTCGGGTATCGGACTAAATTGTTGTTGACCTCCCTCTACATAATTGACACCGTAATTAAGTTTTACCGTTTCATACCAATCATTTTTATGTGGCGAAGCTGTAAACCTATCGTTGCCGGTTGCTTTAGCCGGAAACTCAATATAACCCTGTGCATCAAACTGAGGATTAAATGGTTTATCCGGTAAATAATAGAAGTTATTAAGCGGCGAAAATGCCCATTCGGAATGATCGTTTTCTCCTAAATCCATAACTCCGGCTGGTTTGGCATCGGAATGATACTGACGAGCTACATGGTTGGGTACAAAGTCGATGATCACTTTCATCCCCGTCTGATGTGTTCTGGCAACCAGTGCTTCAAATTCAGCCATGCGATTTTCTACATTTTCCGCCAAATCAGGATCCACATCATAATAGTCTTTAATGGCGTAGGCCGATCCGGCTTTCCCTTTTACCACTCCGGGATGATCTTTTTGTATGCCAAAAGCAGAATAATCAGTTTGCGTGGCATGCTCTATAATACCAGTGTACCATACATGCGTTATTCCTAAGGATTTTATCTCTCTCAACGCTTTCGTTGTAAAAGAATTGAACTTTCCGCAACCATTTTCGCTGATTGTTCCGTTTTGTTTGTTTGTTGTATTGGTGTTGCCAAAAAGGCGTGGAAGTACCTGATAAATTACAAATTTAGACATGAAGAATTATTTTTAATTAGATTCAATAAAACACTGCACTCAGTGAGTTTATTGCTTGTTGATTGTATTCATATTAAAGTCGGAGATTGTCTGAGCTTCACCCACAACCTGAATACTTTGTTTTACTTTTTGAGCCACACCGGCGCTTGTTTGTTGAGCTATTTTAAAATTATCCACCCACACAGTTCCCATAGCCGGAACGATAAATCCAAATTGATTTAAATCGGTGCTGGCTACTATTTCCGAGCGATAACAAAAAACGCCATTAATAAAGTAGTATAATACCTCTCCTACTTTAAACACTTTTAGTTTGTTGGAACCCGCTTTGATTATAGCCGATTCCGGCAATTCGGTAAAAAAACTATACCAATAACGACTACCCATAAACATTCTCTGGTTATTATTAATGGTCATGTATTCTGCAGTCGACCTTGGATCGGTTCCTTTAGGAGCAAAAGCCATACCATACTGGTCGGCGTCGGCACCGGTTGGATATTGAATTGTTATTTCATACGAAAAATTGGAACTAATACTAACAGATTTATCCATATTGGCAGTAACAAGATACGAATCGCTTGTTTTTGACTGGAAACATAAGCGCCCGTTATCAAGGGTTATTTTGTGGTACGAATCATTAACAGGTGCCCAGATTGCCTGGTCTTGTGTATCAAAGTTTCGCTGAACCAAGGTACTGTAACCTATAGTGTCAATCGTCATCTCAAGACTTGAAAAATCGGGAGCCGCAGTACTTTCATTAAATAATTCATCAAGATAATATTTTCTCCGTTCACCACGGTAATTGATATTCCAGGCTCTGTCATTTACCTTATCGCCACCGCACATGATTGATTTCCAATCGCCATTTTCCAGTGTTGTATTCAAATGTGCGCGTCCTAACAATCCATGTCCGAGTTCATGGAAAAGCAAATCCTCTTTCATCAGATCGGCACCGGCATTGTTGGATATAGCATTCCAGTATGTTTTATCTATTTGTATGCGAACCGGTTTTTCGTAGTGCGTTAAACCTGCTACATCGCCAGACAAATCTCCGAATTCAATAATAAGCCCACTGCTCTTCGGATCGAAAGTGCGACCACGGGTTGCCGCTTCGTCTTCAAAACGCTGTAAGTATGCTGTAAAAGCAGAGTCAACGCTGTATTCGTGAGAGTCCTTACATGACGTGAAAACCAGTATAAGCAGCACTACACAGGCCAAAGAATTTCTTAGACACTTCATATTGTTGTTCTTTTTTTTGAAAAAAATCGATGCAAATATAAACAAAAAACCACTGTCCGCTGTTATTAGAGCATTAACAAACTAACTTTTAAAGTAAATTATAAGATTCATTAATTATGGCAACAGTAAAATTTAAAGGAGGCGATGTACACACCAATGGTCAATTACCTGTAGTAGGAAGCCAGGCTCCCGATTTCACATTGGTAGGTAGCGGTTTAGAAGAAATTAATTTGAGCACTTATAAAGGGAAACGCATTGTGTTGAACATCTTTCCAAGTGTAGATACAGGTACTTGTGCTGCTTCAGTTCGCAAATTCAACAAATGGGTTTCTGAAAAAGAAAATGTAGTGGTTATATGTGTTTCTAAAGATCTTCCATTTGCTCAAAGTCGTTTTTGTGGTGCCGAAGGCCTGGAAAACGTAGTTACAGCATCTGATTTCAGATACAATACTTTTGCAACCGATTATGGAGTTCTTTTGACCGACGGACCTCTTAAAGGATTAATTTCTCGTTCGGTAGTAGCAATTGACGAAAGTGGTAAGGTACTGTATACCGAATTAGTTCCGGAAATTACAGAAGAACCCAAATACGAGATTGCCGGATTCTAAGAAAAAAAAGCCTTGTTTTGTAGACAAGCTTTTCTAATGTGTGTAAATAAAAAAACGATAACTTTTAGCGATAACCTCTCTCTGCTGTGAAGCTCAGAGAGGTTTTTTTTGCCAAAAACATAAAAAGAAATACATTCCTACTATAAAGTATGGTCTATAATTTTTTTAATGCCACCCCCAGTTTTTTTAATCCATCCTGCACAGTCAGTGCATCTACCGTCTCGAATGCTTTAAGAGCTATTTGCGCACAGGCGCTGGCATCGTCGCCTGCACGGTGGTGATTAAACCGGATGTTATGAAACTGACTGACAACCCCCAATGAATGACTGGGTAATTGTTTCCATGTTTTGCGCGAGAGGCTTACACTACAAAAGTATTCAGCATGAGGAATGGCCAGATCATAATGAGCCAATGCCGCACGTAATACGCGCATATCAAAAGCAGCATTGTGCGCCACCAGATATTGGTCTTCGAACCAAGGCTGTAATTCAGTCCATATTTCGTCAAAGGTGCAAGCCGGCGCCACGTCGGCACTCGAAATTCCGTGTACACGTTGATTCCATGGATTCATATACGGAAAACAGGCCGGTTTAATCAACCACGACCTGGACTTTGTTATCACACCGTTTGTAACCTGAGTTAATCCTATTTCGCAGGGAAATTCAGCATGAGCTGTTTCAAAATCAATAGCAGTAAAGTTCATTTTTTTATTTGATAATTTCAGGATTCAAAGATATATTTTTCCTTGCAAAATCCAGCATTGTAATTCACTTTTAAGTTACATATTGCCAGTAGAAATGTCTGTTTTATGTCAACTAAGGGGCTATGTACCGAACAACCCTATCCAATTACCCTAATAATGGATGAATTCTGTTAAATATACAAGCTATATACTACAGTCCTCAATATGTTCACCAGAGAATATGTATCTTTGCACAATAATCATCAAAATGTGCAAAATGAATAATTTGAAAATTGGAAATCTTACGGCTCGTTTACCCATTATTCAGGGTGGTATGGGCGTTGGAATTTCGTTGAATGGGTTAGCATCTGCAGTTGCCAATGAAGGCGGCGTAGGCGTTATATCTTGTGCAGGGCTTGGTCTTATTTATCGCAATACAGCAAAAGATTACATGGAAGCTTGTATCTGCGGACTAAAGGAAGAAATCAGAAAAGCAAAAGAAAAAACTTCGGGTATTATCGGAGTAAACATTATGATGGCGTTGACCAATTTCAATGAAATGGTGAAAACAGCCATTGCCGAAAAGGCAGATGTAATTTTTGCTGGTGCCGGTCTGCCATTGGATTTACCTAAATACAGAACCGAAGGTTGTACGACCAAAATGGTTCCCATCGTTTCGTCGGCAAGAGCCGCCAAAATTATTTGCGAGAAATGGAAGACCTTGTATAATTATCTGCCCGACTTAATTGTGGTAGAAGGTCCTAAAGCAGGTGGTCACCTGGGTTTTAAAACTAACCAGATTATGGATCCCGATTTTTCACTCGAAAAACTGATTCCTGAAGTCGTAAAAGAAGTAGCTTATTTCGAAGAAAAGTACAATCAGGAAATTCCCGTTGTAGCAGCCGGAGGTATTTATTCGGGCGAAGATATGTACAAATTTATGCAACTGGGAGCTAAAGGAGTTCAAATTGCCAGTCGGTTTGTAACTACCAATGAATGTGATGCCGACGATAGGTTTAAACAATCGTATATAGACGCCAAACTAGATGATGTTGAAATTATTCAGAGCCCGGTGGGTATGCCCGGAAGAGCATTGAATAATGGCTTTTTGGACAAGGTAAAACAAGGTTTAACCCGTCCAAAATCATGTCCTTACAACTGTTTACGCACATGCGATTACACCAAGGTGCCTTATTGTATCATTGTGGCTTTGTACAATGCCTACAAAGGGAATCTGGATAAAGGGTATGCCTTTGCGGGTAGCAATGCTTATCTGGCTCCCCGGATTTTTTCGGTAAAAGAAGTGATTGATGATTTAAAATCTCATTTTGAACAGTCACATAAAAAAGCAATTGCCAAAATTAAGAGACAATTAGCATTGGATAAAGAGAAATAATTTGTAAAAAAAAACATTTCAGTTATATACCAAAAGAGGTTGTTTAATAGTCTGCTATTAACAGCCTCTTTTTTATTCAGATAGTTGAATAATTGCCGGATAATTCAATTTTGCAGCTGTAACCGACAGAATTATAATAAAAAAATATTTCAAAAGCCGGAATTATTACCGGATGCTTATATTTAACGATATATTCTTGATAAAAAATTTCATTTTATCAGAATTAATGGTTAATATTGCAGAAATTTGCGAAAAGTAAAAACGATGAAAAGCTTAAATATAAAATATATCGAGGCATTAGATGACATTGATATTGAATCGACCGATACTATACTGGATGATTATGGAGTAAAGGATAGAATTGAAACACTAAACTGGGCAAAAGAATACCCATACAGACCTATCACTCAATTTTATATAGCCAGATCGAAAGACAGTATTTTTATTAAGTTCTCTGTTCACGGAAGTATGCTTCGTGCTATCTATTCGAACGATCAGGAACCGGTAAATGAAGACAGCTGCGTTGAATTTTTTTGTAAACTACCGGAAAACGATACATACATGAATTTTGAATTCAACTGTATCGGAACATGTAAAGCCTCTAAACGTGTAGAACGTAACAAAGATGTAACACCATACAGCAAAGAAGAGTTATCCATGATTAAACGCTTCCCTTCTCTTGGACGCAGAGCATTTAATGAAATGGAAGGTATGTTTGAATGGGAACTGACTGTTAAAATTCCTATGCGCATTATGGGTATCAATCCGGATCACCTGCCGGAAAAGATATTAGGAAACTTTTATAAATGTGCCGACGGAACCGACTCCCGCCATTTTGTAACCTGGAGCCCGGTAAAAACCGAACAACCCGACTTCCATCGCCCTGAATTTTTCGGCGAATTATATTTCGAATAAAAAACAATACTTTCATTGCCTGCAGGCAGATAAAATCGTCATACTATCAGATTCTGATAATATGACGATTTTTTTATGAATTTTTGCCGCACGTCGGAAGAAAGTTTTTATCAGGAAGAACAAAAAAACAACATTAACTGTTGTACATCCAAGAATACGGAGAATAGACAAACAGTAATATTGTATGTTCCGTTTTTTTTCAGACACTATAAACAATGGATTTCAGGCCCGGCGCATCCTTGCATAAATCCGAAATCAAATTATCAACAAATTAATTATCAACAAAAAATAAAGAAAAAAGATGAAGAAGAAGATTAGTCTATTAATGGTACTTACGCTGGCCACTTTGGCAGTATCAGCCGAAACATGGGTTTCGGATCGCTCGCACTCCAAGTTGGGTTTTTCCATTTCGCACATGGTAGTTTCGCACGTATCGGGTAGTTTCAAACAGTTTGAAGTGAAAGCCGTTACTTCAAAGGCCGACTACAGCGATGTAAAAATTGATGTTGTTGCACAGATTCCAAGCATTAACACGGATGATGATAAACGCGATGCACATTTACAAACTGAAGACTTTTTTAATTCCAAAGAATTTCCAACACTTACATTCAAAAGCACTTCGGTAACTCATGTGAAAGGTAAAGCTTACAAGCTAAAAGGTAATCTGACTATGCATGGAGTAACTAAACCGGTGGTATTGGATCTTATATTCGAAGGAAAGGTAACCAATCCGATGAATAAAAAAGTACTAGCTGCATTTACGGTGAAAGGAGTTTTAAAAAGATCTGCCTTCGCTATCGGTGCTAAATTCCCGGCTGCCATGTTGGGCGACGATGTTACGCTGGATATCAACGCAGAACTCAGCCCGGCTAATTAAGCTTCGGTTACTGATTCAGGATACTAAAACGAGCTGCGCAACTACCAAGTTGTGCAGCTCGTTTTATGTTTCGGACTAATATGACGGTAATAACTTGATTTCGAGATAAGGATTTAAGTTATAATATCACATCTAAGCTAATTATATTTGCCACCCCGACAAGTCTGGACAAGTGAGGCAATCAATATCCATAGAAAGACCAATAGATAAAGAAATAGTTGTCCAGAGGACATTCACATATCTTTTGTTGTATATCTCCTACGGAGAAAAGAACTAAACTCTTGAATTATTCTATTGATATATAACTCCTAACGGAGTAGATTCCTTGATAACTTCAAGTATATTAACCCGAACTCAGGTTAATAAGCAGAAATTTAAACGGAAACAAAGCACTATTCGCTACTATTTAGTAAAT
>DAIQOQ010000251.1:0-4345 GCA_036787795.1 Paludibacter sp.
TTATCTATCGACACAAAATGAATATATTTGCAACTTATTTAAAATTCAATGATCAATCAGGTATGGGATTAGACTTAATCGAAATTTTAAAAATTGCTCCAGCAGCAGTGATAGGACTTACAGTTCATGAGTTTTCACATGCTTACGCCGCTTATAAACTGGGCGATAGCACAGCCAAAGATGAAGGTCGGCTTACTCTAAATCCGTTAAAGCATATTGATTGGTTAGGGTTCTTTTTAATTGTGGTTGCCGGATTTGGCTGGGCTAAACCCGTAACTTTCAATCCCAATAATTTAAAGAATAAACATCACGATGAAATTCTGATATCGATAGCCGGACCAATTTCTAATTTTATTCTGGCTGTTATTTTCTTTGTCGTTGCACGGCTGCTTTACTTTGTTGATTCTGTGAGTGCAAGCACAGTTGGCCTTGCAACAATTCAGTTGTTGGTGCTTTGGGGCGTAATTAATTTCGGCTTGTTTGTTTTCAACCTGATTCCCATTCCGCCGCTGGATGGTTCACATTTGTACTTGACTTATGTAAAGGATATTAACCCCAAATTAATGATGAATATGTACCGATGGGGAACTTTCGCTTTATTTGCTATTATTATTGCTGAAAACAAATTCAACTTCAATATTCTTCACATTTCTGATTTAGTAAGTGGTATTACTTCCTTCTTTTTCAGACTTCTGAATTTCAACTAAAGACCAAACTATAGCAAAAAAAGCTTAATCTGCATCCTCACAAAAAATTTCGTGAGGATACAAATTAAGCCGCGCAAATTAAAGAAGAAATTGCTTATTCGAATTCCGATATTGTTCTTTTAATTATTCCGATACATTCCATCAACTGCTCCTCGGTCATTACTAATGGCGGTGCAAACCGAATGATATTAGTATGCGTTGGTTTGGCGAGCAATCCGTTCGCAAGTAATCGCAGGCAAACTTCCCAAGCCAGGTCTTTATGACCTTCATTATTAATTACCAAAGCATTCAGCAATCCTTTTCCGCGAACAAAAGAAGCGATGGCGGATGTTTCGCAAAACTGCTTCATTTCTTTACGAAAAATTTCACCTAAAAATGCAGCATTCTCAGCCAGCTTTTCATCGCGAATAACTTCCAGCGCCGAAATGGCTACTGCAGCTGCAATCGGGTTTCCACCAAAAGTAGAACCGTGCTGTCCCGGATGGATAACATCCATAATTTCGTGACTCGACAATACAGCCGAAACCGGGTAAGCTCCACCCGACAAGGCTTTTCCGAGAATAAGAATATCGGGGTGAATATCTTCGTAATCGCAAGCCAACAATTTCCCGGTGCGTGCAATTCCGGTTTGAACTTCATCGGCAATAAAAAGGACATTGTGCTGACGACAAAGATCGTAGCATTTTTTCAGATATCCATCGTCGGGAACATAAGCTCCGGCTTCGCCCTGAATAGGTTCAACCAAAAAACCGGCGATGTTGGGGTTGGAAGCCAACACTTTTTCGAGTGCATCAGCATCGTTGAACGGAACGACAATAAATCCGGGAGTAAACGGTCCGTAATTATTATAAGCCTCGGAGTCAACAGAAAAAGAAACAATAGTGGTGGTGCGTCCGTGGAAATTATTTTCGCAAACCACTATCTGTGCCGCATTCTCAGGCAATCCTTTTTTCTCGTACGACCATTTTCGACAAAGCTTGATGGCAGTTTCCACCGCTTCGGCACCGGTATTCATAGGCAACACTTTTTCGTAACCAAAATAGCGTGTTACAAATTCTTCGTACCGACCGAGCTGACTATTGTAAAAAGCACGCGAAGTAAGTGTCAGTTTTTGAGCTTGTTCAACCAGCGTACCGATAATCTTTGGGTGGCAGTGGCCCTGGTTGACGGCCGAGTAAGCCGACAAAAAATCGAAATACTTTTTTCCATCCACGTCCCAAACATATACACCTTGTCCCCGTTCGAGTACAACGGGAAGCGGATGATAGTTGTGAGCACCATAATTATTCTCAAGATCCATCAGTTGTGGAGCAGTAAGTTTTGTGTTGTTCATATAGTTATTATTTGCCTTCAAAATTTCCTTAGGAGATTCTAGAGGTTCGTTAGTATTTAAAAAATTTCGTCCATCATGCAGCGGACACTTCCGCCTCCTGTTTTTTCGATGGTTGGAATAGGAATAACAATCAGTTCGTTGTACAATTCCAGACGTTTGATTTGTTGTTCGGTCAGAGAATCGAAAGCGGCTTGCGACATGACGAGGTATTTTTCACCCTCTTTGTTCTGAAGCTGAAGCATATTGCCTGCAAAAGCATGCATCTGCTCTTCGGAGATGAAAATTATTTCTTTTCCGCTTTTTTCCAAGGACTCAATCAGCGTTTGTCGCTCATCGATATTATCAATAGTGTCGGTACAAACTACAGCATACCCATCGGCTACGCTAAGCATTACGTTGGTATGGTAAATGGGTAAACGCTTACCGCCAACAGTTTGACGAGCCGAAAAGTAAACCGGCGTGAAACCAAATGTTTCGCAAAATTGCAGAAACACAGACTTATCGGTACGGTCGGACAAAGCGGCGTAGGCTATCTGATGGACTCGATCGAAAATCATGCTGCCCGTACCTTCGAGAAACAAATTCTGCTTTTCCCAAAAACTAAAATCGCTCAGGTTGTTGATAACCAATCCATGCCCTTCTAGAATCTGAAGAATATCATCCCGACGCTCGCTCCGGCGATTGGGCGCAAACATAGGATACAAAATCACCTGACCACCTTCGTGAAAAGAAATCCAGTTGTTCGGAAAAATGGAATCGGGCGTATGCGGTTCGGGGGTATCTTTCACCACCAGTACTTCAATGCCTTTGGCTCTAAGTTGATTAACCATTCGGTTAAACTCTGCCAGCGCATTGTGTTGAATATCTGCATCCGACGCATTCCCTTTTTGCTGAAAATAATTATTCGCAGCCGTTTGATCGTTGAACCCAAATGCAATAGGTTCAATCATCAGAATAGTATGAGCTGTTTGTTTTAGCATAAAATTCAGTCTAAATTATTAATCATCGCTTCTCATCAATGGCAAGGTGGAACACCGCAGAAGTCCGCCCATTTTTGAAATTTCGTAATAAGGCACACGTTCCACCGTGATGCCCCAATTATTTTCCAGGTGATTATTCAATCGGATGAAACGTTCTTCGGACACGACCACCGAGGGTGAAATAGAAAAAATATTGCTATTCATGTGATACATCTCTTCCTGCGTAATTTCAAATATATTTTGCTGTCCAAACATGTCGACCAACATATTGAAATCATGTTGGTTAGAGAAACCGTCTTTGTAAAGAATCAGTTTGTCAGTTCCCACAGGCATAAATGCACAATCGAGATGTAACACTCCGAGGCGCGGATTGGTATCGTGCTTTTTGAGTTCGATGGGAACAAAGTTTTTTTCGGGAAATATTTCTTTCAAAAAATTGAAAGCATACAAATTAGTCCGCGCGGTTTTAAACTGAGGGTAATCCGGTTGCGTATAAAGCCCCACAAAAACCGTGTCGTTCATCAGCACCACATCGCCCCCTTCTACATGAGCTTTTTCTGGCAAATTGTAAATTTTATTATACGCAATCTGATCGTAGATCACTTCGTAAGCTTCCTTTTCATCTTCGCGATCGGGGATAATGTTGGAATTAATTATCTTATCATCAATCACAAAACCCACATCGCGGGCAAAAACCTGATTACAATTTTCGAGTGTCCAGGGGCGAAACACCTGAACATTATATTTCAGTAGCACTTTTTCAAATGCGCTCATTTCTTTGTAGATAGCTTCTTCGGTGGGATAAACGCCCAACGAAATAGTTTCGTATGATTTAGCATCGAAGCTTTGGTCGAGAGTTGGTACCCGACCGATGGAGCCGGGTTGACCCAGCACAACAGCCTGTAAGGTGGACGTTTCGTTTTTTACGTTCAGATTCATTGTTGAAATTTTCGGCAAAGATACGATTCCAAAGCAGAAAAGAAAGAGTTTTTGTTGTTAAAGTGCATAAATATAAATCTCAACAAATTTTGAATACCAGTTAGCAGAGAACTAAAAAAAGAAAGAATATAGAAAATTCATCGTATTTGACAAATACCTTTTCATTGTATTGTAAATGTATTTTTATATGTAGCATTCAAAATAGGTTCTTTCTTATTTGCTCGTATTTTTGTACTATTTGGAATAAATTTAGTCATTCAATTAACAAGCTAATATGCTATAAAACATAAAACAGACATCCGGAAGTGCGAGTTAAAGAAAAAAAATAACATTCTTGATATTTTTTCTTTGCAAATAAAAATAATTTCATATCTTTGGACTTTATT
>DAIQOQ010000252.1:0-4342 GCA_036787795.1 Paludibacter sp.
GTCGTATACCCAGACCAAGTAATAACTGTTTTGTATCTGCCAGAAAACAGTCTTTATCTCTTTTGTATACCATATAAGCATATCCAAAGTTGACCCAAATATTACCTAAACCATCTTCTTGTAATCCTATTATATCATTTGAAATTAATGTATTAGGCACACCAGAACGCATTGTATAGACTTTGAATCCATATCCATCGTATCTGTTTAATCCATACTCGGTTCCTATCCAAAGAAACCCGTAACTATCTCTTAAAATCGCTTTTACAGAGTTATTTGAGAGGCCATTACTGGTCTCTAAATGATGAAAAATATAAGATGACTGTCCACTAATACTTTGGAAAAAGATAATCCAAAATACTCCGAGCATATATAGCTGTCTTTTATATTTTTTCATAGGAGAGTGATTTATACCAGCTTTAAGATAACCATGAGTATTGAGTAAACTCTCAACTGCATTTATTTGAAAAAACGCCCATGACAACTTGATTTTTCTATTTCAGTTATCATGAGCGTTTACTATGTTACTTTATTTCAATAAATTCAGGTTCGTAAGGAGCAATTGTAAAATTGCCATCGTAGCTTTTGTCAAAAAGGATACTTCTTGTTTTTCCTTTCATTTGAATTTCTTTTGGTTCAGCACTAACGTTCAGATAGAGAAAATGGTTTTTATCAATTTGTCTGGCCATTACACCCGTAGGTACATTAGGACCTTTTTTTATGTTTAATTGATCTATAAGTTCATCAAGCAAAGGATTGAGTATATTTCCATCAGCAGGCAGGCCAACATAAATGGCTCTGCCTTTACCATATTTGTTTAAAGTCATAATTGGATAGTCCTTATCCAGACTGGTTATACTTCCGATAACTTCAGCTCCTTTGGATTCAATCACATCAAACCTTGTCGATTCTGTATCAACAGCTTTCCCTTTATATGTAAACTCGAGCTTCTTGCCTTTGTATGATTTACGGGATATTTCATTTAGATTTTCTGTTTCTTCAAAACTTGCAACCCGTATTCCGAACACATCGCTTAAACGGCCCGGTCGGGTGGAAGCAAATACTTTGCCTGTTTCATCAACAACAGCCGAATTACTTGTCATAATAGCTGTTCCACCATTTTTCACAAAATCACGGATTTTGGTAGCAGTTGCTTCATCCATTACAGTTACACCGGGTACAATCAGCAGTTTGTATTTCAACGCGCTTTTGCTTATTTCTACAACGTTAGCATCCATATTGCGATAATAAAACCGGTTCCAGCAAGCTTGTAGTTGGTTATCCTGTTGTTCGGGGAAGGAACTACTTGCTATCTGGCTTGGGAAAGAAAATGCTAATCCAACTTCCGCTTGAAGTTTATAAGGGAAGAATTTTCCGATTTTTTTAAACTCAGTTGCTATTTTCTTGTATTCTTCATATTTGCGGTTCGGTATGCCATCCCAATCAAGCATTCCTTCCAGATATTGTTCTTCTCCAGCGTGCATACTTTGCCAAGTCCATCCGCAAACCATTTGATTACCATACATCAGCGTAGCGTAAGCCGATTTACGGATCGAATTCGGTACCGCTGTCATGGTCGTAAATTCGCTGCACCAAAATGGATTCGTGCTTTCAAATTGAATACGGGAAATTCCAAATGCAGAGTTCATAACCCCCCAATTAGTAGTTAATGAGTTTCCCGGATAGAAGCCGCAACCTTCGCGAGTCATTTTGCCCGAATAGGCCATCTCTGCATAGTCAAAATATTTCAAGGGGCTGTAATACCATGCATTGGTATTTGTTAGTACATTTGGTGCATTGATATTTACCTTATCAATTACTTTAAAAAGAAACTGATTGACTTCATCTGAAACAAATCGTCTGAAATCGAGGACTCTTTCAGGAGCACCAACTACCGAACCTGAAATTGGCAAACCAACTTCTTCAAAGTCGTTAATTCTCCGTGACCAACGCTGACCTGCCCATGCTTTATTTAAGTTCTCAGCAGTGCTATACTTATTCTTTAACCAGAGTATAAACCTTTCCCTTGCAGTTTCGGAATAGGAGATCGGACCATCACCCGATTCATTATCTATACCAAAAGCCAATAATGCAGGATGTTTTGCATACCGCTTTGTAATGGCATCGGTGTAACGTAGCGCATATTTCTGATAGTTCGGATCTCCAATATCATCCATGTAGCGGTGGTTTGCATAAAGCTGATGTCCATTGGGATCAACAACATCTATCGTTGGAAATTTCTTATGCAACCAAATTGGGGCAGGACGTACGGCAATGTCGAGAATCACTTTAATCCCAGCCTCATTCATCAAATCCATCACCTTGTCGAACCATTCAAAATCGAATTGCCCTTCCGTCGGTTCATAGCTGTCCCAAGCCAAATGACCCATACGGACAGAAGTAAACCCGGCAGCTTTCATCAGTTTGATGTCACTTTTGATTTTCTCAATATTCTTATCATCATGTGG
Source organism: Paludibacter sp. (assembly GCA_036787795.1). GTDB lineage: Bacteria > Bacteroidota > Bacteroidia > Bacteroidales > Paludibacteraceae > Paludibacter. Next base: position 2,469 of record DAIQOQ010000252.1, read on the forward strand.
ATGATAATTAGTTCCAACATACAACCCCTGAGCTTTCAATGCGCAGCTAAAGGAAAAGAGGATTGCAATAAATAGCAGTATTTTTATCTTACTCATTTTTGTTTGATTATTAGATTCTTAGATTAATAGTTTAGTACCACAAGGTCTTTATCTCCAATAGAAGCAATGAATTTCAAAAATAACGAAAAACATTAAGCCAACATTGGGAAATTTATAGATATTCTTTAAAATATTAGTGTTTAATCAAATTCAGTAGCAAAACATCATTTTCCCGAATATCAAGTTCTTTTGAAAAGGATTCATTTGCTTTAATCTGGATTTCTTCAACAGCAACAGGAGAACCATTATTATGTTTCTTCAATTCATCTACCTGTTGTCTGTTAAGTTGGTTTGGCTTACCCATATCCACATATTCTGTGTAAGCATCATTTGCCCGATAACCCACTTTATAAACTTCCAGTGTATATGTTCCCGCAGGAACATGCGATATGCTGACTTTTACTTTACCCTTTGATTTTGAGGGCAAATCTTGTATGTAATACTTCTGATTATTTACTGAATCAGGAAGTGTGTTTGTAAAGTTCCAAAGAAGCAATTGAACGCCATTATCGGTTTTAGTTGCCCACGAACGCGCATCAGTATTTGTCAGTTCAGTTTTTCCGAGTTTATTCATAAACTGGTAAGCATAAAATGCAGGTTTTGGAATCCCTTGAATGGTGAGTAGTCCGAATCCGCCATGAAAAGGCGTAAAGCGAGGCCCTGGTTCTTCAAAAATATCGGTAAATACCCAGTATGACATTGAATTTGCGGCATTTCCAACCTGTTTAATTTTTTCCAAAATGTATGCAGCTTCATGATAACTGTCGTGAAGTGGATCGGAAGGTGTGTAAGAAGAACTCCATTCGGTATAGTGCAACTCCAGATTTGGCTTAGCGGAGGTGGCAATCTCTTTGCGGGATTGCAGTACATCGCCACTTACGCTCATTGGATCTTTACTCAGCACAGTACCACCATTGCCGTATTCGTCAAGAAATCCCTGCTTAACGCCATATGAATGGGTACTGATAAAATCGATCGGAATATTATTTTTCGCACAAAAATCGATCGTTTCACTCTCCCAGGCTGCACCAGCCGTTCCGGGACCACCAACTTTATAATCCGGATTTACGCTTTTGATAGCTTTTGCAGTATACTGGTAAAGTTTGAAGTAGTCTGCTTGTGTCCCGGTCCAGAATCCGGGCGAAAGATTTGGCTCATTCCATACTTCAAAATACCAGGTTTTTACTTCATCTACGCCATAACGTTCGGTGAAATGTTGTGTAAGATTGCTGATAAAATTTTCCCATTTATTGTAATCTTTGGGCGGAGTAACATTTCCTTTCCACCAAAAGATAGTTTGATGACCACTAGCCAATGCTGCAGGCATGAATCCCAATTCTACAAATGGTTTGACTCCGATACTTAACAGATAATCGTATAAAGCATCAATGTACATGTAATTATATTGCGGATTACCTTTTCTATCTTCTGAATATACAGCCATATCATCAGTCAAAAGACCATGCATACGAATGTATTTAAAATCGCACTCTTTTTTTACGAATGCCAATTGTTGCTGCCAATCGGCCCGAAGCCCTTCATTAGCTCTACCGGCTCCTACACATTGCTTGAACATGGTATTCATAGCGCCTTTTTCTGCACTGTAGTCAACATTGATTGTCCGTTGAGGTATCTCTGTTTTTTTGTATTTCTTACTCAGAGCAAAAACAGAAGTAATTGCAAACAAGGCAATTGTTATTAAAAGATAACGATTTAATTTCATTCTTAATTTTATTTTACGAGATTATATAATTTTATTTGTTTGTAAACTCAAA
>DAIQOQ010000253.1:0-3053 GCA_036787795.1 Paludibacter sp.
TATGTGTACGGAGGTATGCGCACCTTCGTAAAATGCAAAAAGCTAAAAGCAATTATCGGACATAAACCGAATTGGATGGGTATCAACTCGGTTGGAAGTGATTCACTGCATCTGGACATTACAGGTGGACAGCTAGTTTTTAATGAAACAGGAAAACACAACATGCAGCTTAAAAGCCTGGCCATACATGCGTGCGACAGTGCCGTTATACGCGCTTTTGCTGTTTCAATTGATGACCTTCATATAGATGCAAAAGAAAAAGCAAAGCTCGAATGCTACGGACATTATAAAAATGTTGATGCGCAGCTCAACGGAAAATCAGAGTTGACATTTGGAAACAATCCTTTATCTATGGCAATAAAGAGAGATGAAAGCAGTGTGATCAATGTATATCGATAACACCGGAGTTCCGATTATATTGATTTGTCGGACTCGATAAATAAAAGCCTCCTTGAACGAATGTGTCTATGGAGGCTTTTATTTTGTAACTACTCAGCACCTATCTTTTTTTTATAATTATTTGATTTTCAGTTCGACTAGTCGAACTGAAAATCAAATGTTAGGTCATTTGTTCACTTCATCCCCCAGTTGCGCTTCGCTTACTGGGGGTTACTCACATTTAGCCCCTATCGGGGCAAAGACTTATTTTATTATGGATCAAATAAATGAGCTCACATTTAATTAAATAAAGAGGTGCTGAGTAGCTACTTTATTTTTTAGATTTGCAAGATTTGGGTTATTTGAGTTATTTTGATACAACTCCATTGAAAGAAATCAAGCCTTTGAAATATTTTTTAAAAGACCTTTCACCGGTTGCAGGACAGCAATGATTGCCACTATAAAAAAGAGATAGGACAGTGCCAAAGTTTGTTGGTCGTGAATACTAAGAATGCTTGCCAACAAATAGCCCACCACTGAAAATACGATGTAGGAACCACCGCTCGTCACACCTCCCGTAGTTCCCGCAAAAGCTGGAAATCGGGTAACGCAATAGGTAAAATAGACATTGTAGGTGAAACCTTCCAGCAAATGAAGCAACACAACAAACAGCATGATAGACACCACCGAATTGAAATGAAGCATCGCCGCAAAGTACATACCCAACGCTATAACAAGTTGGAGCGTAACCGAGGTACTCAGCTTTTGAAAAAAAGGTTTGTTGATAAGCCGTTTAGACAATATGCCTCCCAACAGAATGGCGACTCCCGAACACAAAGCTACATAACCTGTAACGACAGGGGAAAGATGAAAATTATGTTCTATCATAAAAGGCATGCTCATTCCAAACACAAGTACCATTCCGTAACTCAACCCAAGAATCAATACCCCTATAGCGTAATCCTTTGCGTGCCATAATTGAGCGTAAATAGAACATATTGCACGAAAATTAAACGGCTGTGGGCTCTTGATCGTCTCGCCGCTGTATCTGAGTTCCAACAACAGCATGATCAACCCATAAATTGCCAATAAATAGAAATTGGCTCTCCATCCAAAAAAAGTCTGCAAATAACCACCAATAAAAGGTGCCAGAATAGGAGCAGATGACCATACGATAGTAATCAGGCTGGTATAGTGTTTCCGTTTGGCTCCTTCATATACATCGATGAAAAGCGCACGCTTGGCCGTCACAATAAATGCGATGGCAATACCTTGCAAGAAACGAAGCAGAATGATGACCACAATGCTATCGCTAAATATAATAGCCACATTAGAAAGCGTAAATACCGCCAACGAATAAATACTCACATTGTAACGTCCAAAACTATCCACAAGACTTCCGATAAACAGTTGGGAAAGCCCGTAACTGATCAGGAAGGCAGTCATCGTCAACTTAATGTTGGCACTACTGGTTCCCAAATCGGTGACCATGCTGGGAAAAGACGGCAAATACACATCTACGGCTAAACCTGAGAGGGGAATTAATATGAATGCCAACACCGTAGCTGTCCATTCATTTTCTTTCTTTAAATACTTCATACCTATATTTTGTTTGAGAATGCAAAATTAGGCGGAAAGAGCCAAAGAGAACATCAATCAATCAAAGCTATTTTTATACAAATCAAATATAGATAGATTTAATCACGCAGGTATTTCGGACTTCTTCCCGCATGTTTTTTGATGAATGCATTGAAATGCTGCGTGTATTCAAATCCAAGACTATCGCCTATTTCGGTAATGCTCCAATCGCTGTTTCGGAGCAGCCCAACGGCTTCTTGCAGAATTCGGTCGTTGATGAGTTGTGAAGTAGATTGACCAACATGCAGCCTCAGGCAATGGTTCAAATGATTGACATGCACGCAGAGCTCATTTGCAAAATCGGCAGGGCTTTTTAAACGAATACTATTTTTAGGCGAATCGACAGGAAATTGTTGGTCAAGCAATTCGAAGAACCGTCGCGCCACATAATTCCTGGAATTTTCCTTCTTCAGCTCCGGGTAATGCGATTTCTGTACTTTTATTCCTTCATAAATAACCAGTTGAAGCAGGTTGTGCACCACTTCGTCCTTATATTCGAAATCGCTGTTATAAGCCATATAGATCTTTTGAAAATAATCCTGAAAGGTCACATATTCTTGCTGATCTAGCAAAATAAAAGGATAAACTGCACTTTCAAACAGCCCATACATTTTTTTCATCGCCATCTTTAGGTTAGCCGAAAGATATTGCTCGTTGAAAAGACAGACATAACCACCCGGATATTCGGAAATCGGTTCCCAACCAAACTTATTGATTGGGTTTGAAAATGATATATACGGCTGATCGATAGTTATTTTTCCACTCTCCGTATGAAGAATAACCTTTCCGCTAATCAGGCAAACCTTGTAATAATCGCGCCTCACAAAAGGTTGCGTCACCATGCAATTGTTCCGCTTGAAGATATTGAAATGGCTCACCAATCCTTTTCCTTGCAGCAATTCGCTTGGGATTTCTTTGTTAGTGGTTTTATAATATTGAAGAATCGATTCAGTATATTCCATGATTAAATGATAAATTAAAGAATTCAAAGATATGAAACTTTTGTCACAAACAAAAAGAAATGCATATTAATTGTG
>DAIQOQ010000253.1:3153-4320 GCA_036787795.1 Paludibacter sp.
GAAAACGTAGACGATAATAGCTCAATATTTTCATTACTTGCTTTTGTGACCTTTTGTGACTTTTGTGGTAAATTGTTTTTTGAAGTCCACAAAAGATACTATATATCGATACTATTTAAGGTAACAAAGCGGATATTCATATAAAAAAATAACTTGATGTCCCGGACAATAGATCTATACTCAGACTCCAAATTGCTGAACAAGTTTTAATGCTTATCTGTTTAAAATTCATATACAAAAAATGAAATATGAAAACAGGAAGGTTAGAAGCTTTTAGTGATGGTGTACTGGCCATTATCATCACAATCATGATATTGGAAATAAAAATGCCGGAAGGTATTGAATTCAGCAGTTTGAAACCACTGATTCCAATATTTTTAAGCTATGTATTGAGTTTTATTTATGTAGGAATTTATTGGAATAATCATCATCATATGATGCACACAGTAAAACAAGTATCAGGAGATATTTTATGGGCTAATCTTCATTTGCTTTTTTGGTTATCACTTATACCGTTTGTTACGGGATGGATGGGGGAAAAAGAATTTGCCAAAGCTCCTATGGTATTATATGGAGTAATTCTCTTCATGTCAGCCTTAGCCTATCATATATTACAAAGCCGCATAATAAAAACCCACGGCTCCGACTCCATTCTTTCAAAAGCTGTAGGAAAAGACTGGAAGGGTAAAATATCACCCATACTTTATGTTTTGGCAATCGTTTCGTGCTGGATCAGCACATGGATATCCGGAATATTATATATCCTTGTGGCACTTATCTGGCTGGTACCCGACAAAAGAATTGAAATAATATTCAGAAATGAAGAATTAAATGATCTCCAGTAAATAATACCAAGCAATCAATAGAAATTTTCGCAATCACATATCCGGATAATACTTCCAAGGAATAACCTGTCAGACCTTGCACTCCCCCCAAAAAAAATAACGCGAACTTCAGATGATCTGTTTATCACCAAAAGTTCGCGTCATTTATAATTTTCCTTTCTGCTTAATGCATTACCGGATGCTTTCTGAAATCGATCATACCTTTGAACTGACGATCAATACTGGAAATCGGCGTTACATTTAACTGTTTTACTTTCGACTTCGAAGATGAAATAAATGCACCAGTGGAAATATGATTAATAGCCTGTGCAATACACAGATC
>DAIQOQ010000069.1:0-8640 GCA_036787795.1 Paludibacter sp.
GGTGAAATATGTCCGGATGGGGTGCAAGGTGAAATGTGTTGCCGGGGTTATAATGTGATGAAAGGTTATTATAAAAATCCGCAGGCAACATCTGATGTGATTGATAGAAACGGATATTTGCATTCCGGAGATTTAAGTGTGAAAGACCCTGATGGCAATTATCGCATTACAGGGCGAATAAAGGATATGATAATTCGTGGTGGAGAGAATATCTCCCCCCGGGAAGTAGAAGAATTTCTGTATCATATGCCGGAAGTTAAAGATGCTCAGATTGTCGCTATTACATCGCCGCGCTATGGCGAAGATGTTGCTGCTTTTATTATACTACATGATGGCTTTAATTTGACACCTGAGGATGTTCGTGATTTTTGCAGAGATAAGATTGCTCGATATAAAGTTCCTCGGTATGTGTTTCTTGTGTCCGAATACCCAATGACAGGAAGTGGAAAGATTCAAAAATTCAGATTGCGTGAAATGGCTCTTGAAATGTGTAAAGAACAGGGGATAGAGATTGTTTAAACTCTTTTGGGATTAATAAATTTGAATGAATATTATTTTAGAGTTAATAATGTCGATTAATTTTTCTAATTTTGTGGCACTATGAGGCGATTTAGATTATTGTATAAATATGTAATTCATTTTTTGTCTGCTAGAAATACAAATGGTTTTGGAATCCATTCTCCTTTTGTTTTCCATTTTACAAATTATGTATTAAGAAATAAAGGAGTCTATTATCCGTTTGCTAAAGTAGAGTCGATCCGCTCTGAATTAAAAAGAGATAAGAGATTGATTGACATAAAGGACTTTGGAACTGGTGTTGATAGAAAAAGACGGGTCGCTGATATTGCAACTAAGTCGTTGAAATCTTCAAAGTATGGTCAGTTGCTTTTTAGAATGGTAAACTATTTTAATCCTGAATGTGTTTTGGAATTTGGAACTTCGTTGGGTATAACAACTTCGTACTTAGCATTCCCATCAACAAAAATTCATTGCATCAGTTTAGAAGGCTGTCCGCAAACGGCAAAAATAGCAATTGAAAATTTCAATAAAATAGGCCTTAAGAATATCAATGTTGTTGTTGGAAACATTAATGACACATTAGTTCAGGTGTTGAGTGAAATTGATAAATTAGACTTCGTGTTTTTTGATGCTAATCATCGTTCTGAATTTGTACTGAACTACTTTGAGCAATGTTTGCCTAAAGTGAATGATAATTCCGTAATGGTGTTCGATGATATTTACTGGTCGAAAGATATGGAAAATGCGTGGGCGAAAATCAAACAGCATTCGAAGGTTATGTCGACAATAGACTTATTCCAAATTGGAATTGTGTTTTTTAATCCGGATTTGAACAAAAAGCATTATAAAATGCGTTATTGACTGCCGTCCGCTTTGGACGGACTACTAATGTTGCCACCGATAATTATTGAATAATATGAAACTATATACAAAAACTGGAGATAGGGGGGAAACAGGTTTGATTGGAGGTACCCGAGTTCCTAAAAATGATGTGAGAATTGAAGCTTATGGTACGATTGATGAGCTAAATTCTTTTATTGGTTTGTTGACGACGTATCAAATTCCCGAAATTGATCTGCTTTTTTTGAGAACTATTCAAAATAATTTATTCTCTATCGGATCTTATTTGGCTACTGATACCACAAAAGTGAGCTTACATCAGGTTTCAATTTTGAAAAGTGAGAGCATTTCTTTAATTGAAAATGAAATTGATCGATTGGATGCATCTTTACCGGTTCTTAGCTCATTTATTTTGCCAGGTGGCTCACAAACAGGAGCTTTTAGTCATATTTGTCGAACAATCTCGAGAAGGGCTGAACGTCGACTTCTTGATGTGAACGAAATTTATGTACTTGATAACCAGATATGTATTTATGTAAATAGGCTTTCCGACTATTTCTTTGCGCTATCCAGGTATTTGACACTTGCAGAAGGGGCAGAAGAAATTTGTTGGAAAACGCATGATTAATAAAAAAAATTCCTATTTTTGCACAAAAATAGAAAGAAATACGCTAAACTTATTCACATAAAAAATTGAGCTGATTATGTATTGGACTTTGGAATTAGCTTCTAAAATTGAGGATGCGCCTTGGCCGGCCACTAAAGACGAGTTGATTGATTATGCAATGCGATCTGGATCGCCATTGGAAGTTATCGAAAATTTGCAAGAAATAGAGGATGAAGGTGAAATTTATGAATGTATAGAAGACATTTGGCCTGATTATCCGAGTAAGGAAGACTTCTTTTTCAACGAAGAAGAATATTGATGAAAGATTTTATTCTTTGATCAATACAATTATAGATTGATCTTAAATAAAAAAACACCTCATTCAGGTTAAATTTGGTTGGTATAAACAATTTTCTAAATGATTTTAAGTTTAATTATATAGATTAAAAATCGTGTTGGTGTATACATGACTTGCGGGAGAAAAAATTATCGAAGATTTCTATGAAAAAAGTAGTTTTAAGTCTTTTGTTGATAGTTATTAGCATGAGTCCGGTTTTCTCGCAGTTTGATGCACAATTGAGCCAATATATGTTTCATAATGTCTCTTTTAACCCTGCAGCGGTAGGTGAAGATAATTTGATTCAAATTACAGGCCAACATCGCATTCAATGGGTTGGAATGCCAAATGCACCGGTAACAACTGTTTTTAGTATAAATTCACCATTGAAAATTGGAAATACATTACAGGGTATTGGAATTAAATTTTTGAATGATAAGGTTGGTCAGTTTTCCAACCAAAGTGTTTATTTGCAATATGCATTCAAAAAGAAGCTAGGTGTTGGGGTGTTAAGTCTTGGTGTTGATTTAGGTTTTATAAGCTTAGGTTTTCATGGAGACAGCGTCCGAATCCCAAGCGGAGAATATCATGATATTTCTGATCCGGCAATCCCAACAAGTAGTGTTGTGGGGATGAGTTTTGATATGAACTTGGGTGCATTTTATTCCACTCCACTATTTTATGCCGGAATATCGTATTCGCATCTGAACAGTCCAAAAGTTACGTGGGGGCAGAATTCTGTTTTCAGACCAACAGGTTCTCTGTATTTGACAGGAGGATATAACTGGGTTTTACCTAATGAAAAATATGTGTTTAAACCCAGTGCATTGATAAAAACTGATATGAGTTCCTATCAATACGATTTAACGGGCAGAGTAGAGTACAATAATAAGTATTGGGGAGGACTTTCTTACCGATTTCAGGATGCTGTAATCTTTTTGGCGGGAATAAATATCGCCGGAGGTTTATCAATTGGTTATTCGTATGATCTTCCAACATCTCAAATCATTACAGCGAGTTCAGGCTCCCATGAAATTGTAATGAGATATAGTTTTGCATATATATTTGAAAAATCAAATAGCAAATATAAAAGTATTAGAATATTATAAAATAATGTTTTCCTGAAGAGAGCATAAATCAAATATCAGAGTTTTTATTTCAAAAAAAATAAATCGTACAAGAATGAAAAGAAATCTGCCAATTATCGTACTGACTTTACTGTTAGTCGCTTGCAATAAGCCTGCAGGTGAGGTGACAGGGCTTGGAACCAAAGGCTCGTTTGTTGAAGCACAACCTTATGGAATGGTGTTCATTAAGAGAGGGTCATTTATGATGGGAACAAATGACCAGTCTGCTATCGGGGCAGTAAATGAAAAGTCCATAAATGTAACAGTTGATGCTTTTTGGATGGATGAAACTGAAATAACAAATGATAAGTATAAACAATTTGTATATTATGTTCGGGATTCAATCGCTTTACGTTCTCTTGTACTTGCAGGTAAGGATGAGTTTCGGATGAAAACAAAAAATCAGACAGATGATGATGCTAGTCCTGAAACTGTTCGCTTAAACTGGAAGGTTAAAATTCCATGGAGCTCTAAAGATGAAGAAGTAAGAACCATTTTGGGTGCTTTATATTATAACAATAATAATGGCCTAACTGCAAAGAGACAAATTGATCCCGGAAAATTGCAGTATAAATATGAGTGGATTAATTACGATCAAGCGGCTTTACCAGGGAATAAGTATAATGTGAACACAGGTGCTTATCCGGCTTCAGCAAAAGCACGTGTTGACACTTCTTATGTTGAAAATGGTGTGATTATCAATAAAACTATTGAAAGAAAACTCACAACAAGAAGAGATTTAATTTCTACCCGTATTGTAAATGTGTATCCGGATACAATTATGTGGCTGCGCGATTTTCAGTATTCATACAATGACCCTAAAATGCGCATGTATTTTTCGCATCCGGGATTTGCTAATTATCCTGTAGTCGGCGTTACTTGGGAACAAGCGCAAGCTTTTTGCCAATGGAGGACTAGACTATTCAATAACGTAAATAAAATTGGAGGACAAGATTATCGTTTGCCTACAGAAGCAGAGTGGGAATATGCTGCACGTGGAGGTCGAAAAATGGCTTTGTATCCTTGGGGCGGAAATTATGTTCGTGACAAAAAAGGGTGTTTCTTGGCTAATTTTAAGCCAATGAGAGGTAGTTATACGGATGATATGGGAGCTACAACAATGAAGGTTGCATCTTATCCTCCTAATAATTTTGGGTTATACGATATGGCGGGAAATGTTTCCGAATGGACTTCTTCCGCATACGACGTTTCAAGTACTTTGGTGGTATCTGATATGAATCCAAGTTTTCAATATAATGCGAAAAACAGTGATCCGGATGTGTTAAAACGAAAAGTGGTTAAAGGAGGTTCGTGGAAAGATATTGCTTATTATTTGCAATGTGGTGTGAGAACTTATGAATACCAAAATGAAAGTCGTCCTTATATAGGTTTCCGTTGCGTTCGGTCATACAATGGTGAATAGTTGATTAATTTGTCTTTAAAAAATATTGTATATGTCAGATAATGAATCGAAGTTTGATTTGTGGTGGAATTCACCTCAGGTAAAACAAAAGGTCGGGGCGGCTTATAGTTTAGGTGCTTCTGTGGTAATTATTGGAGCTATGTTTAAAATTTTGCATCTCTCTGGTGCGGGAACAATGCTTGGGGTCGGCATGACTGTAGAGGCTTTCTTGTTTGCTCTGGGGATCTTTGATAAACCTCATAAAGATTATGAATGGGATAAGGTGTATGACTTCGATGGCGATGGAGTTAAACGGGTAGACCAAAGAGAATCCCAACATGTAAATGTAGGGGTGGTTGCATCCACGGCGGCTCCTTCAAGAGCGGTCGGGCTTAATTATTCTGAGACAGTTAATGATGATGATGTAAAAAAATTATCGGAAGGCATTAGAAATCTAACAGCGACAGCTCAGCAATTTTCCAGTTTAGCCGATGCAGTTGGTTCCACTGATAAATTTGTGAAGAGTATTGATGGAGCAACGGAGGCTACAGCTAAATTTATCACAGGTCAGGAATCTTTAAATGTTGCGACAGGTTCATTGTCTACATCATACCAATCTATATCAGATGGCATGGAAACAGTAGAAAAGGAAACAAAAGCATATGCTGGGAAGGTTGAAAGTATAAACAAAAGTTTATCATCAATAAACTCAATATATGAAATTCAACTTAGAAATATTCAAGCTCAATCTGAAGGTTTGACTGAACAAACAGAACATATACAAACAGTAAGTGAAGAATTGAATTCTATAACCAAGGATGTTCAGAAAATGAAGACGGCAACTTCTGTTGCTGCAGAAGAAACAGAAAGGTTCAAAACGGGTACAACTAAACTAACCGCGCAAATTACTGAGCTAAATCAAGTGTATGGTAATATGCTGAATGCTTTAAGTGATTAATTATGAGTTTTTCTGATTCTAAATTTTAAATAAGTTTTCTAATGAGTGGAGCAAAAAATTGTCCAGAAACACCCAGACAAAAAATGATAGGTATGATGTATTTAGTGCTTACAGCAATGTTGGCTCTGAATGTATCAAGTGAAATTTTGAATGGTTTTTCGATGGTCGATAATAGTTTACATAAAACCATAGAATCATCGGATTTGAGAAATCAAGCACTATATGCTGATTTTGAAGCTCTTTCTAAAGAAAACCCAAAGAAAGTACACGAGTGGTTAGAGAAAGCTTTAGCTGTAAAAAAGAAATCGGATGAGGTTTATAATTATATCCAAGATTTCAAAAAACAAATTATAAGGTTAGCTGATAAGGATGAGGCGAATGACAGTGCTTATGTAAGTCAGATCAATGCAAAAGATAACCTGGATAAAGCTGCAGAGTATGGTTTAGTCAAAGGGAATGGGAAGGTTTTACAAAAGAAAATTGAAGATTATCGAGACTATTTAGTCAAACTATCAGCAAATAACCCTGCGAAACAAAAAATGTATCAGTCTATTTTCTCTACAAAAAAGACAAAAGATGGCAAATCCTGGCAGACCGCAATATTTGAGGGAATGCCTCTCTCTGCCGTCGTAACGATACTTACAAAATATCAAAGTGATGTCCGGACTTCTGAAGCCGAGATTGTTCAGTATTTGAAAAGTCAGACTGATGCATTAGACTTTAGGGTGAATAAGATAACTGCTTTAGTAGTTCCAAATTCGAGATATGTTATTCGTGGTGGTAAATATTCAGCTCAGATTGTGCTTTCTGCGGTAGACTCAACAAAAGTTCCTGGTTATTTTGTCGGTTCAGCTGCTGTTCGTAATGGATTTTATGAAGTTAATTGTGGAAAATCAGGTTCTTTTACTTATGCCGGGCAAATCAGAATGCCTGGAAATGATGGATCAGTTAGAACCTATCCATTTAAAAGTGATTATGTTGTTGGTGAACCATCGGCAACTGTTTCTAATGCCGATCTGAATGTTGTTTATCGGGGTATTGATAATAAATTCAGTATCTCTGTACCAGGTGTTGCATCTGGGAATGTTTCGGTTCGTGTAAGCGGAGGAACTGCACAAAAAGTAGGCGATAAATATATTATTCGCGCAACTCAGGATGGTGAAATAAACATATCGGTTTACGCAAAAATTGATGGAAAAGATTTACCAATGGGTGGTGGTGCTTACCGGGTGAAATATTTGCCAGATCCGATAGCTTATATTCAAGGAACCGGGGGAGACTCCAAACCAATCAGAGGTGGCTATATGTCTCCAAATGCTCTTAGAGGTAGCTTGCTAATTGCAAGCTATGGTAAAGATGAGTTGGTAAAGGCAAACTTTACTGTTACATCATTTACTATGATTGCAAAGGGTCTATCACCTCAAACAGTTTCGGGTTCGCACCTGAGTGCATCTTTTGTCAATAAACTACTTAAGGGTGACATATTAATGATAAACAATATTAAAGCTGTTGGTCCTGATCAACGGTCAAGAGATTTGGGATCAATAAGTATATCACTTTAGTTCAGAACTTATATAAATATATAAAATCTCACAATATGAAAAAGTATTTGATTATTACATTAGTAATATTTATTTCTGTTTCAACATTTTCATTGCATGCTCAGGAAAAACAAGTCCCTTTCTTTGAGAAGAATGGAACTGTTGCCTTGGAAACAACTTCGATGAATGAACTTGCTGATACGATAGCAGTATTACGTCATAGACGTGATGATATTGTCTGGTCAAGGGTTGTTTATAGAATTATCGATTTGCGAGATAAGCAAAATTATCAATTGTATTTTCCATCAACACCCAATGAAAAATATCGTAGCCTGTTAAGAGTGATTTTGGATGCTGTAGTAAATGATTCTTTACAAGCATATGATAAAGTTGAAAGAGATATTCAACCTCTGTATACAAATGTTCTGGATAAAGATAGTTTGAAAAGTATCTTTGTTTCTATAACTAATGATACAATCAATAAGACTACCACTAAAGATCAATTAATTGTTAAGGATCCGGTTACACAGGAACTGACTGTAAGTAAATTTTTATATCCTGCTTACGTCAAAAATCAATATAAGTTTTTGACTCAGGAAATTGTCTTTTTTGATAAACATACATCTCGCCTTTATTCCAAAATTATTGGTATTGCACCATTATATGGATTGACTGAAACTAACATTAGTTTGGGAGATACAAAAGATGTTTGGAGCTATTTACAAAGTTCAGTTTTGTGTTGGTTCCTTTTTGATGAATTACGCCCTTATTTGGCCAGACAATATGTAATTCCAAATGGTAATGAAACCCAGCGGTTAACCTACGATGAATTCTTCGCCCAACGATTATATTCAAGCTATCTTCTTGGGGATAGTAATATGCACAATCGAATGATTGTTAAGTATATGAATGATCCTGTGAAAATTAAAAAGGAACAAGACCGTATTGAAACAGAGTTGTTGAATTTTGAACAAGATCTTTGGGAATATTAATTAAGAATGACGCTCATTGCTGATGAAAAATATATCCATATATCAAAAAAGACGACAATTTGTCGTCTTTTTTGATATATGGATTCGAAACTGTTTGAAAAACACTAATTTTGTTGCTATAAGTGTATTCAATCTGAGGGTTAGACAAATCAATGTACATCCTTTTAATAACTTGAATTTATGAAAAATATAATACTTGCAGATAATCAGGATATCTCGAATGCCGGTTGGCACTATTTGCTTCAGAATTCTGTCGATGTGAAAGAAATTCAGGAGGTAACTGAAAAAAAAGAATTAATTCCGTTACTCGTTAATTG
>DAIQOQ010000069.1:8740-13453 GCA_036787795.1 Paludibacter sp.
AAGAAATTCAGGAGGTAACTGAAAAAAAAGAATTAATTCCGTTACTCGTTAATTGTCCGAATTCATTGGTCATTCTGGATTATACCTTGTTTGATTTTGAAAGTGTAAATGAACTGCTTATTCTTCAGGTTCGATTTACTGAGACCGACTGGATATTATTCTCAGAGGAACTGAGCGATGATTTTTTACGAACATTACTGTATAATACACAATCTTTTAGTGTGCTAATGAAGGACGGCACCAGAGATGAAATACATACGGCCATTAAAGAGGTTCTTAAAGGAAATCGGTATATATGTAACCACGTGAGTAATATTCTACTTGATAGTAGTAAAAACCTACAGAATCAGAATATAAAGAATGTGTTAACTGTTACTGAGCAGGAAATTTTAAAAGAGATGGCTTTGGGAAGAACAACAAAAGAAATAGCATCTCACAGGCACGTTAGTGCGCATACTATTATGACGCATAGAAAAAACATATTTAGAAAAATAGAAGTAAATAATATTCATGAAGCTACAAAATACGCTATGCGTTCAGGAATTGTGGACATGGCTGAGTATTATATTTAAAAAATAGATTTGATTAGAAAATGAATATAGCAACATTGTTGTCGGGTGGAGTAGATAGTTCGGTGGTAGTACATCTGTTGAAAGAAGCGGGTTATACACCTACGCTGTTTTATATTAAGATTGGAATGGATGATGACGAATTGCTGCATTGTAGTTCCGAAGAAGATATAGAGATGGCTTCATTAATCGCACGTAAATATGGCTGCAAGTTAGAAGTTGTTGATCTGCATAAGGATTATTGGGACAATGTTGTATCGTATACTATTGATAAGGTGAAGCAGGGTTTGACTCCTAATCCGGATGTGATGTGTAACAGACTGATTAAGTTCGGGGTGTTTGAACAGCGGGTTGGAAAAGACTTTGATAAAACAGCCACCGGACATTACGCTACTACGGTGGAACAGGATGGGAAAGTGTACCTCTCTACCGCCAAAGACCCAATAAAAGATCAAACTGATTTTCTTGCACAGATCACGTATCTGCAGGTTTCTAAGCTGATGTTCCCTATCGGGCATTTAATGAAGAGCGAAGTGCGCGATATTGCCGAGAAAGCTGAATTGCCAAGTGCCAAACGTCAGGATAGTCAGGGAATTTGCTTTTTGGGAAAAGTGAATTACAATGACTTTATTCGCAGGTATCTGGGGGAGAAAAAGGGACCCATAGTTGAGTTTGAAACAGGGAAGATACTTGGTGTGCACAATGGATATTGGTTCCATACGGTGGGGCAACGTAAGGGCCTGGGCTTGTCTGGAGGGCCGTGGTACGTGATAAAAAAGGATGTGGAAGCAAATATCGTATATGCGTCTAAGGGCTTTGATGTAGATGCGCAATATGGTTATGAGTTTTCTATGCGTGATTTTCATTTTATCACAGATAATCCATGGGAAGGAGCAGACAAAGAAACAGATGTTACATTCAAAATAAGACATACTCCTGATTTTACAACAGGAAAAATTATTAAAACCCCCGATGGATACCGCTTACTGTCTGATGATCGGCTACAGGGAATTGCTCCCGGGCAATTTGGGGTTATATATGATGCTGAAGCAAAAATTTGCATTGGAAGTGGTGAGATAAAATAAACGATTTATACGAAAAACAAGCTGATTATTCCAATCGGCTTGTTTTTTTAGATGGAAGGTCCTTTTTTAGAAATAGACAAACTATCCTGTTCGGGGGTATTGTTCTTTTTTAGAGATGTAATTTTTTTATTTTCTAAGGATTAGAGTCTAATTAGATCTGGACTATTAAAAATATTAGATTGTAAACTACTTATAAATAATTATTTGTGTTGTTATATTGTGTGTTCAGGGGAAAAGTAAAATAAATTATTCATGGGTAGAGTGATGTAATATAAAAAGTTTTTCGTTATTTCACGCTCTAATTTAAAATATACAGTTTATGAAAGTATTTCGTTTATTGGCTTTGACTTTGTTGCCAACAGCTTTGTTTGCTCAGTCGGGCGCATATACCATTAATGGAAAAATAGGGAGTCTTAATGCACCGGCAAAAGTTTATCTTCTGACACGGACAGAGAAAACAACAAAGATTGATTCGGCAACTTTAAGAAATGGAGCATTTGAAATGAAAGGACAGATTGCCGATCCAACTAAAGCACGTCTTGTTGTAGATCATACCGGAGTCGGTTTAAAAAAAATAGTAAAACCTGATTTGCTCGATATTTATCTTGAAAAAGGTAAAATTAATGTTCTCAGTTCCGATTCTGTTTATAAATCTGAAATTACAGGTTCGGCTATCAATGCCGAGAATAAAAAGTATAATGTCTTACTGGCTTCGGCTCAGGCTAAACAAAAAGCAATTCTGGCTGAATATTACGCAGCTTCCGACGAAAAGAAAAAATCGGTCGAATTTCAGAAAGATATCGATATGCGTTATGATGCTGTGGATAATGAGCTGAAAACTCTTAATAAGGAATATATTCTGGGCAATCCAGGCAGTGTTGTTTCTTTGGACGCTTTGAAAACATTGGGCAATCCTGTTTTTGAAGTTGAATTGATAGAACCATTGTTCAACGGGTTAACTGAGCAACTTCGTAATTCCGCTTCGGGGAAGGAACTGCTAGCAAAAATTGCAAAGCTCAAGCTGGTAGCTGTTGGAGCTCCGGCTCCCGATTTTACGCAACTCAGCCCTGATGGTAAAGAACTCAAACTCTCCGGATTCAAAGGTAAATATGTGCTACTTGATTTCTGGGCATCGTGGTGCGGTCCCTGTCGTGCCGAAAATCCGAACGCTGTAATTGCCTACAATCAATACAAAGACCGGAATTTTACGATATTGGGAGTTTCACTTGACAGCGAAAAAAGTAAAGCTGCGTGGTTGAAGGCTATTGAGAAAGATCAGCTGGCATGGAATCATGTTTCCGATCTGAAAGGATGGAGTAATGAGGCTGCCCAGTTATACTCGGTTCAGTCTATTCCGCAGAACTTTTTGATCAGTCCGGAAGGTAAAATCGTTGCTAAAAACCTTCGTGGCGAAGATTTACAGCTAAAATTGAAAGAGATTTTTAAATAATCATTCTTTCTCATAGTATGATTATTTAATCTTCTTCTTTCTTAAACTCCCAGCCTGAGACTCATACTCCGGCAGGGAGTTTTTTATTCGATTTGTGTAAAATACTATTATTAGGGTATGTTTATACCTTGAAAGAGGTATTTTGGGATTTAAATACATTCCCTAAATTTGCATGTAAAATAAGCTATGTTATTGTTCTTTTTTTAGACAAATGAACTTTTAAGGTGACATTATGTTTGAGATTGGATATATAATTGTATTTTTGCAATCATTGAAATCGATTTACTTACATAATTGATAGAATGGAAGAAGATCCTAAACAGATAAAAGAGCAGGAAGTTGAATTAATTCGAAGTCTCAAGGAAGGAGATAAGGAGGCTTTTGCAATTTTTTTTAATCGGTATAAAGATAAATTGTATGGTTTTCTTGTGGGTATTATTCGCTCCGAGGATAAAGCTGATGATTTGGTTCAGGATCTTTTTCTAAAAGTATGGCAGAACCGGGAAATGTTGGCTAATGTTGACAATCTCAATGCTTATTTGTATAGTATTGCTAAAAATCTGGCATTCGACAACCTCCGTCGATTCTCAAAAGAAACACTGATTATGGAGGAATTGTCGAAGTTGGATGAAACTGCTGTTGACCCAACTCCGGCAGATATTTTAATGCAAAAAGAATTAGGCGAAAGAATTGCCGCTGCAGTGAAAAAACTTCCGCCTCAACAGCAAAAAGTATATATGTTGCGTAAGGAGAAGGGTCTTCAACACGAAGAAATTGCGCAATTGCTGGATTTATCAGTTTCTACTATTAAGAACCACATGAAACGTGCAGTGGGTAATCTCCGCCGGATTATTTCTTATTCCTATCCCGATCTACTTATTTTCTGGTTTATTTTCCTCTTTCCCCTATTTTTAGATTAAGCTGAACATTCTGAGGATGTGTTTATCTCCATTTGTTTTTTGTTGCTTTATTTCTCTTTCCTTTTTCTTTTCCAGCTTTTTTCAACTTTTTTCAAGAAAAATTCAAAGTCATGTAGACTTTTTTCTTTTCTGTTCGTCTTAGTAGTATTCTGATGACAAAAAGATCTTGTTTCGGATAGATTACTTGTTGTTTGTGTATTGTTTAAAAGCCGAGCTGATAAAATGGAAAAAAGTAGAATGCATTATTTAACGTTAAGGTATTTGACTTATGTCTGCACACCTGAAGAACGAATTGAGCTTGCCGGGCTTATTTCGAAACTAACGGATGATGAACTATATATTCAAATAGAAGAAGTCTGGCTGGACTTTGATTCTCCGGTCAGGCTATCTAAGGAGAAGGCAATACGGATGTTATCCAATATTCTGGAAGAAGAATATCAGACTAAAGGTATCTTCTCAGCCCATATCTCGCGGAAAGTTATTCGTACAATGACTGCAGCTGCTACTATTTTGCTGCTGGTTGGCATAGGCACTTTTATTAAACATTTTACTGTGGATTCCACTCCTTCTTCACAAGCTGTTTTTGCTAAAGCTGTTTTAGTCTCACCCGATCAGGCAACTTCGTATATTCGTCATCTTACGTTGCCCGATGGAACAAGTGTCATCCTGAAATCGGGAAGTACTCTTCA
>DAIQOQ010000254.1:0-4304 GCA_036787795.1 Paludibacter sp.
CATGGATCTATATTAAAAGTAATGGCAGTTTTATTGAAAAATTATGTTGGTACTTCGTCTCGCGATGGCGGAGTGACTATAAAAGAATATATGGTAGCGGAGTCAGTTCCTTTTGGAATGATACTAGCTATAGTAGGTGGTTTTCTGGATGCATATACCTATATCGGACGAGGTGGCGTATTTTGCAATTCGCAAACAGGAAATATCGTTTTGTTGGCTGTGTATGCCGTTAAAGGAGAGTGGAGCCGGGCATTAGTGCATATTCCCCCTATTATTGCTTTTATTTTAGGAGTGTTTACTGCCGAGTTTATAAAGAGACATTTATCAAAAATAGTAAGAGCAGACTGGACATACATCGTGTTACTGTCTGAAATAGCAGTGATGATTATCATTGGCTTTATTCCTACTTCAGTATCCAATATCCTGACAACGGTTGTGGTATCGTTTGTAGCTTCATTGCAGGTGTCATCATTTCGCAGACTTGTAGACGCACCATACAGCACAACGATGACCACCGGAAACTTACGATCGGCTACCGTGGCGGCATTTCTGGCTCTTACTAAAAAAGATCGTCGGGCCGGAATGCGTTCAATGCGCTATTTTGCCATTATATTTTCATTTATGACCGGGGCGGTTGTTGGTGGTTTGCTAACAGCCCATCTTGGAATAACAGCTATTTGGTTTGCCGGAATAATTTTACTGAGCGCAGTAGTGTTATTCAGGATAGATGAAATTAGAAATAAGCGAAAAGTAAAACAGCAGACAGTTATAAGATTTTAGTTACGAGTTACAGTAGTCTTGGGAAACTAAGAAAAATAATGATTAGAAATTTTAGTAGAAATGAAATTTAATTTAGTATGGATTTCGCTTTTGGCGATTTCATTGACAGCATGTTCGTTTAGTGAATCAAAAAAGGACAATCAGATTGATCCGGAAATTAGAAATCAGATACATCTCTTAAACAACCGAATAGTGAGCGGACTGGTTGAAGACAGAGCAGATAAAGTGCTGGCAGTTTGCAGTGACAGACTGCGTGATAAACGAAGAGATATAAAAAAACTGACTGATGTTCTGAAAGGTAATCTGAAGATGCAAAACTTCAGAATTATAAGTGAATATTACCAGAAAAATGCTGCAAAGAAGCACGTTGGTGAAGTTAGTACGGATGACAATCCAAGTCGTGATTACCGGATTAAATACGAGGCTCTAAATAAGGAAATGTATGTGGTGGTGGCCGATTTTGAAGATAGTCTTTACCACAAGTCTTTTACTTTTATTTATGGTAAGTACGGCAATGTCTGGAAACTTAATAATTTGCAAGCCGGTATATTGAAGATTCTGAATAAAGATGCCTTTGACTGGTATCAGGTGGCTAAATCGGATTATAAGAAAGGTGATCTTATTGACGCTCTTTGTCACATAGGCTTGTCGACACAGTTATTGAATCCTGCCAATCAACTGTGGAAATACAAGAATGAAGATGAAATTCAGAGCTTCGAACAAAAAATTACCAAGCAAATTTATGGCAAATATAAGTTTCCTATGAAGGTAAACAATGTGGAAACAAAACCGGTGATATTCCGTGTGTATTCGCAAATTATGAACACCGGTTGTTTTCCGTTGATACAATATACCACTTCGGTTGATTTAAAAGATATACCAGCTTTGTCGGTGGAGTGTAGAGAGCTTCATAAAAATATCGGAAGCTTGTTTAAAGGCATCGATACAAACAACAGCACGATTTTATACCGCCCTTATAAAACCATTCCAACTGGCACGGAAACTACCAAGCCTTATGGCTTTATGATGAAAACGCAACAGGTAGCAAGTAACAAAATAGCCAGTACCAAAAATTAAGATACAAGTGCAAGTTTTCTACTGGTTATTGCAAAATAATGTATGAACGGTAATCTCAGAGAATACAATCTATTTTAAGTGATATGGATATAACATTAAGAAGGCTGAATGTAACAGACTGGGTTCGGGTTGCAGAGATTTACAAAGAAGGAATTGCAACCGGCAATGCCACTTTTCAACAAAGCATTCCTACCTGGGACGATTGGAACAAAGGGCATATAAGTGCTTGCCGCATTGTAGCTGAAGTAAATCATGAAGTAGCCGGTTGGGCTACTTTATCGGCTGTATCGAGCCGACCTGTTTATGCCGGTGTGGCCGAAGTAAGTGTGTATGTTGGCAACAAATATCGCGGTCAGCAGATTGGAACAAAGTTGCTTGAAGCTATTATAGTCGAAAGCGAAGCCAATGGTTTCTGGACATTACAATCAGGTATTTTTCCTGAAAATAAATCCAGTATAGCTATTCATAAAAAACAAGGATTCAGGGAAATCGGTTATCGGGAAAAAGTAGCCAGGATGAATGGAATGTGGCGAAACACGGTTTTGATGGAAAGAAGAAGTACGGTTACTGGTATGGAATGATTTTCGCAAGATAAACTTATTAAGATTAAATCCGTTATAGTTTGATGAAAAGTGATGCAGCTCAATTGGAAAGCCGGGGGTATGTGGGCAATGGCATAGAAAATAGTTATGCAACTATTTCTTATGAACAACGTGTAATATTACTGAAAAGTAAACAGGCTACTGAAAGGACATTGGGTGCCAGATTTTTGATCAAACAGTCCGATTTACAGGTAATAAATTGCTTAATTACAGCTTTGCAGGTAGAGACAAAGTTATATACCAGACTCGAAATATGTAATTCGCTGGTGTCTTATGGTCGGGCTGCTGTTATGCCCTTGATTACTGTATTGGGTACGATTGGCAATAATCAACACCGGATTGTTCCGACTGCTGACTTTAAAAAAGTGAGTTATCCCCTACCCCGCGATCTTGCGGCCAGAACGCTTATTCGTATAGGTACGGTTGCTTTACCTGATCTACTCACAGCTTTAAATAGCACTGACATAGTTCAACTCAGTGAGGCAATTGATGCAATCGGTTTTATTTGTTTCTATGACTATCAATCGGCTATAGCAGGAGAACTAGAGGATTGCTTTTACCGGAATAGCCAGAGCGAACTTGTAAAATGGAAAATATTCCGTGCCATGAGTGCATTCCCTGAGACTACTGCATTTTTGAACCAACAACTGAAACTGAATGCTGGTGCTTTAAAAGCAGAGATAGAACGTAGTTTGTGCTTAATCAAAAAGCGATAGATTTGAGACTAAAAATATTTACAAGAAGTATGAGAGCAACTAATTTATTTAAAGAGTTTTTCAATAGCGAAAAGGCAGGTGGACTGATTTTAATTGCGTGTACAATTCTTTCCATTTTAGTTGCGAACTCTATTTTTGGAAGTGATTATCATCATTTTTGGCAAACCCAGTTGGCAGGACACAACATTGAACACTGGGTAAATGACGGGCTGATGACCATCTTCTTTTTGCTGATAGGATTAGAGCTTGAACGGGAAGTTTATCTGGGAGAACTTTCCAACATAAAAAATGCATTGCTTCCTATCTTTGCAGCATTGGGCGGCATGTTGTTACCTGCAGGATTTTATTTGCTGCTTAATTACGGTACTCCAACACAATCGGGTGCAGGCATTCCGATGGCTACTGATATTGCATTTGCATTAGGAATTCTTTCATTATTAGGCAATAGAGTGCCTACTTCACTTAAAGTATTTTTAACTGCATTGGCTGTAATTGACGATTTGGGTGCTATTCTGGTCATTGCCATATTCTACACCAAAACGCTGATCTGGATGAATCTGTTTATTGCCTTTGGTATTTTCGGATTACTGATTGCGTTGAACAAATTAAAAATCAAGAATTTGATTCCTTATTTAATTGGTGGTGTTGTTATGTGGTATTTCATGCTTCACTCGGGTGTTCATGCTACCATTACGGGTGTTTTACTAGCCTTTACCATTCCGTTTGGTAAAGGAGATCGAAAATCAAGCTCAAGCATCTTACAACGCTTCTTACATAAGCCGGTTGCATTTGTAATTTTGCCCATATTTGCATTAGCCAATACAGCTATAAGCATAAGCGGAGACTTTGGACATACACTTATGCAACATTACAGTTTAGGTATTATGCTTGGACTTATTGTAGGTAAACCTCTGGGCATATTCTTTTTCTCATTTTTGGCTGTAAAGCTTGGATTTTGCCGACTCCCGGACGATCTGAACTGGAAAGCAATCTTTGGCGTTGGACTTTTGGGCGGAATAGGATTCACAATGTCTATTTTCATTACTTTACTTGCGTTTGACAATGACGTTATTATAAGCAATGCGAAACTAATTATTCTGTCGTCATCGTTAATAGCTGGTATAATGGG
>DAIQOQ010000255.1:0-1882 GCA_036787795.1 Paludibacter sp.
CTGGCGGCTTCATTTTTTGCTTTTACAGCAGCATCATATTCCACTGCCAATGCTTTTTGTGTTGTTACTATTGGAGCAATTAAATCAGCTAGTTTTTTATTCTCGTCATTAATTGGCGAACCGCTAATCTTAGCCCGAAATACAGAATCCGAAGAGGAAACATCAATCTTCCCTTTTTCCAGATAAATTTCAAGGATGTCAGCCTTCTTTAAATTTTTGATTCCAACACCAGTATGATCAACAATAATACGAGCCTTGATGGGATCAACAAGCTGTCCTTTAAACTGAAAAGTTTCACGATTGCTAATTACAGAGTCTGTGGTTAGTGTCTTTCCTGTACGATAGATTAGATAGACTTTGGTAGAATTACTTAGTTTTTCTATTTTCCCATTGACTTTATATTCGCCCGACTGAGCGAATACACCAGCAGGAAGCAGGGTTAATGCAATTAAACGAATTAATTTCATAAGCTTTTGTTTTTGTTTTAAATTATATTATGGTAATAGGATAAGAAGCGATGAGAAAATTTCTCACCGCCTCAGCCTTTGATTAATAAACGTAATGCATCAACTTAGAAATTCGCATATAAAAAGTTGATGATATATGAGAAAACTCATATTCCTTCAGTATTGAATTGCTCCTTGCTGCAGAGCAAATACTGTATAAGGCAATTAGTTAAACTCCGGATTCTGGGTTATATTTTTATTGGCATCAATTTCTGCCTGAGGAATAGGATAAACCAGCGGCGTCGTTTTACTGAAGTTGGCGTTAGAATTATTTGCAGCATTAATCGAAATCGTTTTTAATGGATTTTGATTTTGCACTTTAGTCCAACTTCTTTTCAAGCGTACTAAATCCCAGAAACGTCCTCCTTCGAATGCCAATTCTTTTCTTCTTTCAGTTAGTATATCTTCCAATATCTGTGTTCCCGCGGAAGCATAACCTACAAATGAAGGATCTCGCTTTTTTGCAACCAGATTCAGATAGAGATTTGCATTTACAGGATCAGAGGTATTGTAATATGCTTCAGCAGCAATCAAAATAACATCCGCCAATCTCAATATTTTAGTATCGTCCCTATCGGAAGCACCAAAAGCATTCGGGTATTTATAAGCAAGATATGTATCACCACTTTGCCCACTTCTGTAGTCTGGACCGGCATCTACAACCAAGCCTTTTCTTACGTCAGTTGTTGAATACAAATTATACAAATCGCCTAAAGCTAAAATATCGCCATAGCCACCACCAGCTTGTAGATACAATGACCCGATGGATTCGAAACCATTATTATTGGTCACATCACTGGCAACTTCGAACAAGGTTTCATTTTTTGTCGATGACTGAACTACCGGATTTGCCCAATAACCCCCAGGTGAATAGGTAGAGGCATCATAAGAGACATCTAAACTCCCCGAAGGAGACACATAATCAGTTGGAGATAATAATGTCCAACCACTATTATTGATAACATCTAATGCCGCAATTTTAGCATTAGCCCAGTCGCCCTGATTTTGATATACCCGAGCCTCCAACGCACGCGCAGCATATTTCGAGAAATAAGCCGTACCACGATACACCGTAAGCAAACTATATGCTTTTTCTAAATCTGAAATAACCTGAGCATATACTTCTTTTACTGTGCTTCTGGTAGGTAAAGTGTCTTGATTAAACGATTTTATAATCGGTACACCCGGATCATTGGGTGCTACGGTGTAAGGATGGGCAAAGTTTCGTACCAATTCAAAATGACTCAAAGCCCGTATAGCATATGCTTCACCTACATACTGGTCTATATTAGCCGTGCCTGATAATCCTGCATTAATAACCACATTTGCGTACTTGATAGCTATATAATTGTAATACCAGGCATACTTGGCATAAC
>DAIQOQ010000255.1:1982-4277 GCA_036787795.1 Paludibacter sp.
CGGATAAACTGAATCCTTTGTAAGTAAATGTATTGGAGAAACCACCATAATATTTTGGAGAAGCCGATTTGCTGGTTGCAACTTTGGCTGCCGAATTATAACTACTTGTAGTAGCCGTTTTTGTTTCGTCAGTATACCAAAGCGGGTTGCCATTTGCAGGATCAACGCCTGCCCATTGTTTGAGATAAAATTCATAGAAGTCGTGTCCCTTACCCAATATAAACGACCCATTAGCCTGATCAACATTTAGTGGATTTTTCGTTAAACTATTTTTATTATGGGTTATGTTAAAGCTAACATCCCAACTGAAGTCTTTTATCTTAATAGGTGTGGCATTGATTGTGAATTCAATCCCCTTGTTTTGTAAAGCTCCAACATTGGATATTTTAGTGTCGAATCCAGTAGACAAAGAAGTCGGTAACTTATATATCAAATTATCGGTTATTCTATTATACCAATCGAAGACAATGTTTACCCGATTGTTTAAGAATGTTGCATCTAAACCAACATCCGTTTGCTTGCCACTCTCCCATTTCAAATCGACTGCACCTAATGTATTGTAATTACCTCCTGGTTGGTTGTTATAACTCAAACCATAACCGACTTGTGGTCTCCAATCATAATTACCAAGTCCATTAGCATTAGCCACAACACCATAAGATGCTCTTATTTTAAAGTTATTTACAAATTTTAGCGGTTTGAAGAATTCCTCTTTACTGATATCCCAGCCGGCACTTCCTGAAGGAAAATAGCCATAGCGTTTATCATCCGAAAAACGAGAAGAGCCATCTCTTCTTATGCTCCCCGATAGAAAATACTTGTTTTGGAAATTCAGGTTAGCTCTTGCAAAAAGATAGATAAACGAATAATCCGACCAGGTAGCACTAGCCTCGGTTGGCGTTGAAGCTATTGATGATGATATCAATTTGTCTGTCGGAAAATTGTTTGCTGCAGCATTAATACTATACTGCTTAGAACTTAACGCCTCATAACCTGCAGTAGCATCCAATGCCAAGTCCTTGTTCGCCATAAAATCGGCATGATAATCAAACTGATTTACCCAATCATATAAGAAATACCTGGTGTAATAAGAAGTAGCAATTCCGTTATCAGGGTTACCATCCCCATGATTAGGATTGTTATACTGATATTCTTCCAGATTATTGTATTGCAAACCCAGTTTTGAGCTAAAAGAGAGATTGCTTAAAATATTATACTTCGCTTCTGCTTTTCCGTTTATGCTGAAAATATCCACATAGTTCTTATCCTTGGCTACAATGTATAAAGGATTAAATAAAGAACTGAAATCTTTAGTAGCAGTACTAATATTTAAAGAACCATCAGCATTATATGGATTTTGAGTAGGCCGAAGGAAGTAATATTCCATCACAGGATTAGAGAAATAGGATCCACCAACAGGCGCATTTTCATGCGAATAAGTCGGCTGAAGATTAATAGACAAATTAAGCTTTTTAGTTGCATTGTGATCCAGTTTTATCACACTGCTGTAACGCGTAAGATCAGAGCCGATAACATTAGCTTCCTGCTTGAAATATCCGGCCGAAACATAGAATTTAGTCTTTTCATCTCCCCCTGATACAGAAAAATTATACTGACGTTGCTGCCCTTTCCTAGTAATCAGACTTAGCCAGTCTGTATCCACTGTACCATCGCCATACTTGGCAGCTTGCGTCGTAGCCTGAGCCTGTGTATAACCTGCATTGACAATTGACTCTTTAAATAAGGTTAGCCAGTCATTTGTTCTTAATGTTTTTCCAGCACTGGGAATAGGACCGTGTGTATTAGATCCAACTTCAGCATTAAAACTAAACTTTGTTTTGCCGACTTTACCTGATTTCGTAGTAATCACGATAACACCATTTGAACCCAAGGCTCCATATATAGCTGTAGCAGCTGCATCTTTTAGTACCGATACAGATTCAATATCATCCGGATTCAATTGTGCCAACACGTTTGAGGTAGTAGTATTTCGAGATAAATCGCCACTATTAATAATTATTCCATCAATAACAAAGGTCGGTTGTGAAGATGCAGTTGAGTATATAGACCCAACCCCTCTTATTCGGATTTGCTGATTAGCCCCCGGCTGGCCAGAGAAAGTTACAGACTGTAAACCTGCTACCTTTCCCTGAAGAATCTGATCTACTGAAGAAATAGGGATCTGTTCCAGTTTAGCTCCATCAACCTTCACAACTGACGAAGTAATATTCGATTTTTTTTGGGTTCCATAGCCCACTACCACCACCTCATTCAGCTTGTTTACATCTTCTTCCA
>DAIQOQ010000070.1:0-13263 GCA_036787795.1 Paludibacter sp.
GATTGTTCCAAACACAAAGTGAAGTGGATAACTCAGCGACTCAAACCGGAAAAGGATTGGGTAGAATCCGTTACAAAGACATTAGCGGTGATGGCGTTATTGATGAAAAAGATAGAACATGGCTAGGAAGTCCAAATCCCAATTTTCAGTATGGATTTAATATTGTACTTGATTATAAAGGCTTTGATCTGACAGCATTCTTTCAAGGCTTATCAGGAAACGAGGTAAACAATACAGTAAAGCAATTTACCGATTTCTGGGCAGTTAATGAGTTAGGTTCAAACAAAAGCACACGTCTTATGAATGCATGGACTCCGACCAATACTTCATCTACTATTCCGGCACTATCATTCAGCGATTTGAATAATGAAAAAAGATTCTCATCATATTACGTCGAACCGGGTTCATATTTAAAATTACGTAATCTACAATTGGGTTATTCATTGCCTTCAAAGTTGATCAACAAACTTAAATTAGACAAAGTACGTATGTATGTGAGTGGACAAAATCTGATGACGTTGAAAAGTAGCAAGTTTACAGGATTAGATCCTGAAAATCCAAACTTAGCTTATCCTATTTCCACTACATTCACCGTAGGTTTAAATGTGGCGTTTTAATTTTTCATTATAAAAAAAGAAACAGTATGAAAAAATTCAAAATAACAGTTCTAACTGTGATTGCAATTTTCGCAATGAATTCATGTAAAGATGCTTTGGTAGTTCCATCATATGGAAACCTAACTGAAGATAATCTGACTGGAGTTAAACAAATAGAAAACGAAGTGATATCAGCCTATGCCGCCATAGGTAACGATGAGGTAAACAGACCACTAAGTCTGTGGAATTATGGAAACGTCCGTTCGGATGATGCTTACAAAGGGGGTAACGATCAAAACGATGGTGATTTCCTTCACTTTCTGGAAATTTCATCTCCATCTATTGGCAATGAAACCTGGTATACAGACGGTTTTTGGTACAATAATTACGTAGCTATTTCGCGCGCAAATTTTGCATTACAGTTGTTGAACAAAATCAGTGAAAAAGATATGCCAAACAAAAAAGTGCGTATTGCAGAAATGCGTTTCCTTCGCGGACATATGCATTTTATTCAGAAGATTGTTTTCAAAATGGTTCCATATATTGACGATACCTATTCTGCTGAAGATATCCCAAATGTTTCTAATGTGGCATTGACAAACGATCAGTTATGGCAGAAGATTGCCGATGATTTTCAGTATGCATACGATAATTTACCCGAAAAACAAACTGATGCCGGGCGTGCCAATAAATATTCAGCAGCAGCTTATCTTGCAAAAGTATATTTGTATAAGGCTTACCGGCAAGATGATATGCATAACGTAACGTCTATTGATCCTATTGATATGCAAAAAGTACTTGATCTGACAGCTTTTGTGATGGCATCACCATATCGTTTAGAAACAGATTTTGCTAATAACTTTCTTCCTGGAAGTTATGAAAATGGTCCAGAATCATTATTTGCGGTACAATACTCGCGCAATGATGGTACCACTTATGGACGTTTGAACATGGGAAATGCATTGACAACACCTACTCCAGGTGGAGATTTTAATAAACCGAGTCAAAATCTGGTAGATGCCTATAAAACTAAAAATGGCTTGCCTATGTTCGATTCATACACCGATGCTGATTATAATGAAACAACAGACAGGGTTGATCCACGCTTATTTCATACGGTAGCTATACCGGGCAAACCATACAAATATACAAATGTAAACTTTCTGCAAAATCAATCCCGTAATCCAGGAATGTATGGCTATTTTTCTTCATTAAAGGAAAATGTGGATCCCGCAAGTATATACTATGTAAAAACAGGTTCGTGGTATGCTAATTCTAAGAATCAAATCGTAATTCGCTATGCAGATGTGATTCTGATGCGGGCGGAAGCTTTAATAGAAACTGGCAATTATGATGCAGCTTTGCCACTGATAAACCAAATACGTAGTCGTGCGAAGGCAAGTACAAGTTTGATTGGCTTTGCTACTAATTTGGATATTCAACTTTATCAACCCGGTGTTAACTGTACATGGGATCAGGATTTTGCACGTAAAGCTTTACGCTGGGAACGTCGGTTGGAATTTGCAATGGAAGGTAGCCGTTTCTTTGATTTGACGAGATGGGGCGTAACTGATGTTGTCATAAATAACTATTACCGGAAAGAAGAACTGAAACATACGTTCTTTCAGGGTGCACAATTTATAAAAAACAAAAATGAATATGTGCCGGTCCCCATTCAGCAAATTAATTTTAGCAAAGGAATTTATCATCAGAATTATGGATTTTAAAAACAGATATTTATGAAAAAAATAATTTATAATATCCTTTTCGTACTTTGCATAGCAATTGCTTTTTCTTCTTGCAAAGATGATTTACGGAGTACAGTGAACACAACTGGCGATGTTGATATTCACACTTTCAGCATTAATGGAGTTAACGGAATAATTAACGCTCAGAATTCAACCATATCAGTTGTTTTACCTTCAGGTTCAAGTCTGAAAAATCTTTCACCTTCGATAACTGTTGCCGATGGAGCACAGGTGACTCCCAATAGCGGAACAGCTCAAGATTTTGAGGATTCGAAAGGAGTTCCAATCGCGGTGACCTATATAGTAACCAACAAAGATCTTTATCAGAAATATACCGTTTCTGTCAATGTAGCCAGTGCAAAGATTACTGATTTTAAAATTGGATCGGTAGAGGGCGATATTGATGAAGTCAACAAAAAGATTAGCCTTTATCTTCCTGTTGGAACTGACCTAACGGCATTGTATCCTATTGTTGGATATACAGGTGGTGCAATACTTAGTCCCGCTGCAGGAGCTGCAGTCAATTTTACCAATCCAGTGACTTATACACTGAACTATTTAGGTTCAACTTTTACCTACGTTGTTACGGTAATTGCAGGAGAAAAGCCAAAACCAATATTGGTTATCTACAATGGCGAAGATATTGCACCAATTTGGGATCCAATAGCCAGTACCATTAATAACGGATATACAAATCCGAAAACGGATGGAATAAATTCTTCAGCTTATTGTGTAGCTATTACGCGAAACAAGAGTACAGATGACGGTGGACAACCATGGTCAGGAGGCGCTTTGTGGAATGCATATAAAGTCAATATAGATCCGGCGATCTACAGCAAGTTTACATTGATGGTATTGAAAAATGTTGCAGGAGATGTGCAATTGGAAATCCAGTCAACTGATGGAGTAAAAGATTATATCAAGGCAGCTTATTCAGCCGATAATTTAGGGCAATGGCAGAATTTGACATTTACCATCCCTGCTTCAAGGACTGCAATAATAAATAACATACTGGTTGCACCGCATGTAGCGGATACGTCAGGGGATGCTACTTACACACCACAACTGATGTACTGGGATAATCTGAAAGCCTATCCTAGATAAGTTCATAGAACATGAGCACGCGAGACTTTTGGACCCGCGTGTTCATTCTTGTTTTTTCTAAGAAATTAAGTTTTAATTCAAACAGAGATAAGAACAATAACTGAAGCTAATTTACCCTATCTAATAAAAATATTCCAAATGAAAAGAAAAATATTCTTCTACCCTTCATTGCTTCTTCTTTTATCAGCGACAAGCTGTCGTGGAGGGAATAGTAATCCACCCGCTGACATATCACAAATAGATACCACTACTACCTTAAGAACAATAACAGAAACTGGTGGTTACTCAACACTTTACAAACCTCAGACTGGCTATGTGGGTGACCCAATGCCTTATTATAGCCAAACAGACAACAGGTATTATATTTTCTTTCTACAGGATTGGAGAAACGGTGCACCAACTGACCATCCAATTTACATCACTAAAACCATCGATTATTCTGCTTTCCAGGGTTTCACAGAAGCTATTCCTTGTGGAGCAGCAGGTTCGCAGGAAACTCTGTTGGGAACCGGAAGCTTTATAAAAGATACGAGCGGAAAGTTATACGGGTTCTATACTGGACATAATGGAAGCCTCTATCCAGCCGAAAAAATAATGCTTGCGACCTCTACGGATATGAAAACGTTCACTAAAGTTCCAAGTTTTACTTTTGAAGCCCCCGATGGTTACGACAAGAATAACTTCAGGGATCCTTGTGTGTATTACGATCCAACACGTTCTTGTTATGTATTAATGGTTTCAAGTGTAAAAGATGGAAAACCGGTTCTTGTGCGGTATACCTCGTCGGATCTTTCAAACTGGTCATTAATTGCACCATTAACAGATTTCAATTCTGATGCTTCCATTATAGAATGTCCAGATATCTTTAAAATGGGAAATAAATGGTATCTGGTATTCTCTCGTATCAACAGGGATGAACAACGTAAGACCTTCTACCGTATTGCCGATACTCCAGATGGACCATGGATACCGTGTGCAGATGCTTCTGGTCGTCACGAAACTTTTGATGGTTTATATCTGTATGCTGCAAAAACAGCCAGTGATGGTAATACTCGTTATATTTCGGGTTGGTGCTCTACTGGGCAACAAGTAAACGGTAACAACGAACTCGATTGGGCTGGAAGTTTGGTAACACATAAATTGATTCAGCAAGCTAATGGCCGACTATATCCTACAATTCCTGATGCTGTGGATTTGAAATTCAGCAAAATTGTTAGTTATAAAAATATCAAGAAGCAAGGTAGCGTCTCGGGTCTGAATGGTTCTTATACAATAACTAGTCAGGGAGGCAGAAGCTTTGCTATGTTCAACAGAAACACAGTGCCAGTTAAGATAACAATGAAGATTGATGCATCACATGCTACCAAATTCGGATTTTCCTTTGGTGCAGCTGGCGATTTATCTCAAATCTATTCAGTTCTATTTGATCTGACGTCAACAAACCGTTGGTCAACACCAGCTTTGTTTTTGAATAAGGAGATGATTTATGCCACAGGAGCATACACCAACGAATTGAATTTCACACCACTAATTGTCTCCAACAATAAGATTTTCAATATTAGGATTATTATTGAAAAATCTATCTGTATCGTATATGTAAATGATAATGTAGCATTTACTAACCGGATATATAGGATGGATCAAAATCCATGGACTATATTTGCAGACAGTGGAACAATTATAATTTCAGATTTTACTATCAAACAGATTCCTTAAATTGAATTTTCTCAGTTATAAAAAATAAAAAGCTCAAAAGCAATAGAATTATGGATACTTGTTTCTGAAGGTGGTAAAATGAAATTTTAGATAAAAGTACCGAGGCGAGTGCCGAGTTTATTTTGATCTATATATTGCTGATTTATAAAAAAATAAAATTCTGATAAAATAAAATATCCAGATACTCTTACTCAATAGATTTGAATGATAGTTGTATCAAAATTATACGACAATGTAACAAAATTGCTAATATGAGCAATGTATTTACTCTATTTTTGCACTTAGTTAGTTAATCCTTTTAATTATAAATATGAAAAAGACACAAATTTTTCTCATCTTACTCCTTTTAATAATAAACTTTGGCTGTCATTCTCAGCAGCAAAATAAAAGTTCAAAAGGTTCTACCGTTGTTGATTTTAAAATTGAAGCTCAATATTTGCTCATACCCATTGAAGAAACGGCAAATGAAGTAAAAATGAAAGTAGATTATCATGATAATAAAAACAATCCTCATTATTATTTACATTTAGCCCAAAATAAAATCGATTATTGGGTGAAGCTTGACGTTAAAAACTTTAAAGGCAAAACCATTACGCTAACGTTTGATGGCGTGGAAAGCTCTCTGCTGGGTATTACCAACATCAAACAATCTGAACGTTTTCTATTCGAATATAATGAAACTTTCCGACCTCAATTTCATTTTACAGCTGAATATGGCTGGATGAACGATCCGAATGGAATGGTTTATTTCAATGGCGAATATCATCTTTTTTATCAGTACAATCCGTATGGAAATATGTGGGGAAATATGCACTGGGGACATGCAGTAAGTACCGATTTAACTTCGTGGACTTACTTGCCAACAGCTATAGCACCGGATAGTCTTGGCGATATTTTTTCGGGAAGTGCGATTATCGACGTAAATAATACAGCCGGTTTTGGGAAAAATGCCATGATCGCCATTTACACCAGCAACGGAAAAGACCAGCAACAATCTATCGCATATAGTACTGATAAAGGTCGTACATTTACAAAGTACTCTCACAATCCTGTATTGCCGAACCCAGGAAAAACAGATTTCCGTGACCCAAAAGTATCATGGAATGAAGTTTCAAAACAGTGGGTTATGACATTGGCTACAAAACAAACCATCTCTTTTTATGGCTCAAAAAATCTGAAAAACTGGATAAAACTAAGCGAATTTGGCAATGAAATGGGAGCACATGGTGGTGTGTGGGAATGCCCTGACTTATTTCCTTTGACTTATCAGGGAAAAACAAAATGGGTGTTGTTGGTAAGTATCAATCCAGGTGGTCCGAATGGTGGTTCAGCAACCCAATACTTTATTGGGAACTTTGACGGGAAAAAATTTATTGCTGATCCGCTTCCCTATCCGCTTTGGATTGATTACGGTCGTGACAATTATGCTGGTGTAACATTCAGCAATATATCAGGTACTGATGGTCGACGAATTTTTATGGGTTGGATGAGTAACTGGGATTATGCAAATAATGTTCCTACAAAGAATTTCCGCAGTGCTATGACGATTCCTCGCGAATTGTCTATCCGTGATAACGGAGAACATCTCATTCTTGTGAATAACCCGACAAAAGAAGTTACAAACTTGCGCGGAAAAGGCAGTGTTATAGCCAATCAAAATATAAATAAAGACATAATCATAAATAATATACTAAAAAAATATGAGGGTAAATTTGAAATTGAAATGACCCTGAAAAGGCAAGATGCCAAAATTTGGGGATTTGGTTTGACAAATTCCATTGGTGATTATCTGAATTTCACCTTTGATCTGGAACAAAATCTTTTGAAAGTTGACCGCCGGAACTGTGGATTAAAAGATTTCAACCAGAAATTTGTCTCTGAGCCGATTGCACCATTAGTTAAAAAAAGTAGTTATAAAGTAAGGCTTTTTGTAGATAAAGGATCTGCAGAAATATTTATCAATGATGGAGAAATTGCATCGACAAATATTATTTTTCCTTCGCAGTGGTATAACACATTGACTTTTTTTACTCCAAACCAACCATGGAAAGCTGAAGACATAAAAATATTTGAAGTAAAATAATAATAATCTAATTCAATGAAAAATAAGTATTTATATTGGATAACCTTTGTTGCAATAAATGGAGGTTTACTTTTCGGACTTAACATGGCCGGAATTTCAGGAGCAGTAGATCTGATAAAAGGTCAGTTTTCGTTAACTGATAGTGGTTTAGGAACTGTAGCAGCATTATTGACATTTGGCTGTTTGATTGGTGCTTTATTCACCGGAACTTTTACAGAGAAATTTGGCCGTAAGAATGTAATGATTGCCACTTCAGTACTTTATATTATATCAGCACTTGGATGTGCGTTAGCCGAGTCGGCAAGCATGCTTATTATTTTCCGCATCTTGTCTGGTTTAGCAGTCGGAGGTACTTCAGTAGTAGCTCCTATGTATATTTCCGAAATTGCACCAGCCCAAAACCGTGGACGCTTAGTTTCTTTTAATCAGTTTGCTATTACTATAGGTATAGTTTTAGCTTACATATTTGATTATTTCTTAATCGGTTTCGGCAACAATGCATGGCGTTATATGTTGGTTGTACCGGCTGTTTTTGGTGTCGTGTTTCTTATATTTCTTCTTGCTAAATTTCCTGAGAGTCCACGTTGGTTATTAGCCCACGGACGAAAAGAAGAAGCCATCAAAGTTCTTACCAGCATTGGAGGTACATCGTTAGTAAATGAAGAATTACCCGAAATGGAAAGTACCCTATTGGTAGAACAAAAAAAGGAAAAAATGTCTTTTAGTGAATTATTTAAAGGCAAAACCGGAAAAATTGTTTTAATAGGTACTTTAATAGCTGCTTTGCAACAAATAACAGGAATCAATGCAGTGATTATGTTTGCGCCGGATATTTTTCAGGCTGCCGGTTCTGTTAAAAGTGATTCGGTAATGCAGGCTATGATTGTAGGTTTAGTTAACTTTTTGATGACAATTGTGGCCTTATGGTTGGTAGATAAAAAAGGACGCAAAACATTGTTGTTATGGGGTGCTGTGGGAATGATTGCATCATTGGCTTATCTCACATTAGAATTTGCAAAACCTGTGCAGAACGGAGCAGGAGTGTTGGTTGCTTTGTTGGTTTATATTTCATTTTTTGCTGCTTCGTTTGCACCGGTTATGTGGGTTATTATTTCTGAAATTTATCCAAATCGGATTAAGGGTCTGGCCATGTCTTTTTCAACTGCTGTGAGCTGGTTATGCACATTTCTGACGGTTTATTTTGCACCGATTATTCATGGAGCATTGGGACTACAGTATTTATTTGGAATTTTCGGAGTGTTCAGTATTATCGCGTTTGTTTTTGTGAAATTCTGGATACCTGAAACAAAAGGAAAATCATTAGAACAAATTGAAAAGGAATTGGGATTATAATAATTTATTACTCAATTACGAATTAAAATTAAATTATTGAAAATTGGTATTATGGAAAACGTTATTGTAGGTATTGGTGAGATTTTATGGGATGTATTCCCTAACGGTAAAGTACTTGGTGGTGCACCAGCAAATTTTGCATATCATGTTTCACAGTTTGGATTTGAAGGATATGCTGTTAGTGCTATTGGCGATGATGAATTAGGTAATGAAATCATAAACTGTCTCAGTAATAAAAAATTAAAATATCTTATTGAAACAACCCCTTATGCAACGGGGACTGTGAAAGTGAGCATCTCTGGAAATGGCATTCCTCAATATGAGATTTGTGAAAACGTGGCATGGGATAATATTCCATTTACTGCAGA
The DNA here is from genome assembly GCA_036787795.1 of Paludibacter sp. Taxonomy (GTDB): domain Bacteria; phylum Bacteroidota; class Bacteroidia; order Bacteroidales; family Paludibacteraceae; genus Paludibacter. The sequence goes on from DAIQOQ010000070.1 coordinate 8,969, forward strand.
AATGGAAACTTTGGCTCGTAAAACTAAAACTGTTTGTTTTGGATCATTGGCTCAACGAAACAGTGTTTCAAGGGCTACTATTAACCGTTTCCTGGATTGTGTGCCTGAAACAGCTTTAAAGATATTTGATATAAATCTTCGCCAACATTTTTACACTCTTGAACTTATTGAACATGCACTTGATCGGTGTAATATACTTAAAATAAATGATGAAGAGGTGGCTATTGTCGGACAGCTGTTTGGCTGGCAGTCAAAAAGTGAGTTGGAAATTTGTAATCAGCTTTTATGCAACTCCAACTTGAAGATTGTAGTATTAACGAAGGGAACTGAAGGAAGTTATGTGGTAACCCCAAATGAAACATCCTTTAAAGAAACACCCGTGGTTGAAGTGGCCGATACTGTTGGTGCCGGTGATTCATTTACAGCTGCTTTTGTATCCTCATTGCTTGGTGGTCAAAGTATTTCGAATGCACATCAAATTGCAGTAGATATTTCAGCTTTTGTTTGTACACAGCATGGTGCTATGCCTATTTTACCTGAAAGCTTGTTGTCGAGGATCATAAGATGAAAATTAAAATATTGATATAAGTAAAATCGGTCGGATTGTATAATTCGATCGGTTTGCGGTTAAAACAAAAAACATAAATTGTTTTAAAATAGTCAAAAGCTTTTTTTTTATTACTTTTGAATATGAATTGGGTGCTGACCTTTCACCTAGATCATCTAATACAATGAAACGAATTTCCATATATTTACTTCTCATTTGTCTTGTCATTTTTCATTCATGCACAATCGACAAAGCTAATCACACCAAAGTAATTGGGGTGTCGCAATGTAGTGACGACGCTTGGCGTCGGACGATGAATAGCGAAATGAAACGCGAAGCTTCTTTCAATTCTGGTATTGAAGTCAAGATTAAAACTGCGCACGACAGCAATCAACAACAAGTTCGTGATATTGAAAGCTTTATTGCCGATCAGGTTGATCTGATTATAGTATCACCTAACGAAGCCATTCCACTCACTCCTGTCATTGAAAAAGCCATGAAGGAAGGAATACCAGTGGTACTTGTTGATCGTAAAATCACCACAGGGCAATATACGGCCTTTGTTGGTGCCGATAATTTTCAAATAGGGAAAGAGGTCGGCGTTTATGCTGCAAACCTGCTGAATGGCAAAGGTAATATTGTCGAGATTTGTGGATTGAATGGCTCGACTCCGGCGGCAGAGCGTCACAACGGATTTATGAGCATCATTGGAAAATATCAAGGTATTAAAGTTGTATATAAATCTAATGGAGATTGGCAACGTAAACAGGCCAAAGAAAAAATGACTGAAGCGTTGCAAACCAAGATTCCAATTGACCTCGTTTTTGCCCAGAATGACGAAATGGCAACTGGTGCTCGTGAAGCCATAACAGTTACAAGTGGAATTAAGAAACCCATTTTGCTGGGGATTGATGCACTCCCTGGCACTGAAGGTGGAATCCAAAAAGTATTAAATGGTATCATTGATGCCACTTTCATTTATCCAACAGGAGGTGAAAAAGCTATTCAGACGGCAGTCAATATTCTAAACAACAAACCTTATAATAAGGATAACATCCTTTACACTGCAGTAGTTGATAAAACAAATGCGAGGGTGTTGAAACTGCAAACCGACCAAATTATTCAACATCAAAATCGTATTGGTCAATTAAATACAGTATTAAATCAAAATTTGGCCAAGTTTAGTACACAGCAAAATTTATTGTTTTTCTCTTTTGCTGTTTTATTCATTATCACTGTTCTGCTGATATTTCTTTTTCGCTTATATAGGCATAAAAACAAGGTCAATGAAGACCTGAGACTTACCAATATAGCGATTAATAAACAAAAAGAGGAACTTTCAGAGCAACGTGACCAATTGATAGTTCTTTCAAAAAATTTGGAAGAGGCCACACAGGCAAAGTTGGTTTTTTTTACAAATATTTCGCATGAGTTTCGCACACCATTAACGCTCATTCTAGGTCCATTGGATAGTCTGATTGAAAAAGAAACACTTAGTGCCAATGGAAAACGTCTTATTCAGCTTATGCGTAAAAATGTGCATGTATTACTGAAGCTTATTGACCAGATTATTGAATTTAGGAAGTACGAGAATGGCAAAATGCAGATGTTTTTCACTCTTACAAACTTGAAAAGCTTTGTGTCCGATATCTGCGATTCGTTTATAGAATTTGGAAAAAAGAAACATATTCATTTCTCATTTAAAGCCTCAGATGATGATTATACTTTGTGGTTTGATTCAGATAAAATGGAAAAAATCTGCTATAATCTTCTCTCAAATGCTTTTAAATTCACATCGGTAAATGGCCGGATCGAAGTCAGTTTGACCAAAATATTAAAAAACGACGAGGAATTTGCCCAATTTACAGTTTCAGATAATGGTGTCGGTATTCCGGAAAATCATGTGCATAGTATTTTTGAACGTTTCTATAAAGTTGACGACCGCGCATTAGGCTCTGGAATTGGGCTTCATTTAACTAAAGTACTTGTTGAATTACATAATGGTGAGATTACGGTGGATAGTAAAGAAGATAAAGGTACAAAATTTAGCGTGCTTATTCCATTTAAACAGAAAGAAATACCTATTGTTGAACAATATCCGACCATGAGTTCATTAGTGGGACGTCAAGATGATATAATGATACTTGATGCTGAGGTTGAAGGAGAACAAGAGGCTAATTTGCAGACGGATAAACCATTAGTGCTTTTGGTTGAAGATAATGTAGATGTAAGGGTTTATATTAAAAGTTTGTTGATTGATCGTTTTGAAATTATTGAAGCTCAAAATGGTCAGGTTGGGTTGCTAAAGGCAATGAAGTTTGTTCCAGAACTTATCATAAGTGATGTGCAAATGGATGTGATGGATGGTTTTGAACTTTGCAAACAGATAAAGGAAAATCTTTCTACAAGCCATATTCCGGTAATTCTTCTCACAGCTTATTCTCTTGATGAGCAACGTGCCATTGGTTTTGAAAGTGGAGCAGATGCTTATATTCCAAAACCGTTCAACGAAAGTCTTCTCAAAATTCGCGTACGCAAGTTGATTGAAAATAGAGATAAAATTAAAAATTACTTTCAGAAAAACTTGACTTTTGGAGAACGAAAAGAGAATGTAGCTGAAATTGATAAGTCGTTTATCACTAAGTTCCGAAAATTGATTGAAGAACGGCTTATTGATAGCGATTTGAATGTTGATGAAATTGGGAAAAATCTTGGATTATCCCGAGTTCAGTTGTATCGAAAAATCAAATCGTTGACCAATTACGCTCCGAATGAGTTGGTGCGGATTATTCGATTAAAAGCTGCTGAACAAATAATAATTAACTCAGAAAAAAGTGTTTCTGAAATAGCATATGAGACGGGGTTCTCAACACCATCGTATTTTACTAAGTGTTTCAAAGAGTATTTTAACGAAAGTCCAACTGAGTATATGAAACGAATTAGAGTTAAAGGAAATTGACATTGTAAAATTCCAGAAATCACTATTATACTTATCATAAGCCCAATTATTCTTTTTATTGCTGATTTACAAACCTTATAAATCAGTTTCTGTTTACAACTACTTTTCTTATCAATAATAGGAAAATAATGAATCAATTTATTTTTACTCTTTTAAAGCAACTTAATTCAGATTTACAATCTATAGATTTGGAAGAAGCAACTATTATTAGTAGAGCTCAAAAATCTATTGTTTGTATAAAAAGTGCTTTGTGTAAGCTCAAAACCTTTATACTGAATTACACTTTTAAAAATGAAGCAGAAGAAATTCTTTTCTTCAAAGAAATCAAACCGGCAATACTAAGTCAATTAATTTATTTTCTCGAAATAAACAATATTGAAAGCAAAAGGCCAATAGGAAGTTTCGAAATCCAACAAAACTATCTTCTTTCTGAACTGGAGAAACTTACTTCATTTTTCCATAACCACCTCGAATTTTATCGCTATTATAGAATGAATTCAACTTTCCTCGATGATAAATTCTTTATCAGAGGGAGAGAAGATTTACATTCTCACCTTGATAATCCCATGATCTATATTGATCCTGACTTTTCAACGAGCCAGGATTACACGGTTGCAAAAATTATGGCAAACGATCGACTAGAAGTATTCTTAAAGACCGAGTTAGATGCATTGTCTGTTAAGGGCAATTGGGGGCAACTTGGAATGTTAGGAAATACTTCACTCCAATGGACAGATAATAAAACTGCATTAGTAGAACTCATTTATGCTCTTTATGCTACGGGCTCCA
>DAIQOQ010000256.1:0-4254 GCA_036787795.1 Paludibacter sp.
AGATGAACTACTTTGCACACCCAACAGCCGTCATTGATCCGGATTGCGAAATAGGAAGCGATACCAAAATATGGCATTTCTCGCATATTATGTCGGGCTGTGTTATTGGCGAAGCTTGTAATATCGGGCAAAATGTAGTAATTTCGCCTGCTGTTAAGCTTGGTAGCAATGTAAAGATACAAAATAATGTGTCCGTATATACAGGGGTGATTTGCGAAGATGATGTGTTTCTCGGACCTTCGATGGTTTTTACAAACGTGATCAATCCACGCAGTCATGTGAACCGTAAAAACGAGTATGCACAAACACTTGTTCGTAAAGGTGCAAGTATAGGTGCCAACGCTACAGTGGTTTGCGGAAATGAAATTGGCAAATATGCTATGATAGGTGCCGGAGCAGTGATTACCAAACCGGTTAAACCTTATGCTTTAGTAGTTGGCAATCCGGCCAGACAAACAGGCTGGGTAAGTGAGAATGGACTTAAACTTCAGTTTACTATTCAGAACAAGGCTGTTTGCCCGGAAACCGGGCAGGAGTATGAATTGGAAAACGGAGAAGTAAAAAGAGTAAAATAACGAATTAGAGCATACTATCTGATGATTAAATTTGCAGTAATAGGACAGGGACATATAGGCAAGCGCCATGCAGAAATGATTCGACGCAATCCGGATGCTGAATTGGTGGCTATATGTGACGTGTTATCAAAAGAAGAACTGGGTTTGGCCGATACGCAGGAACTCTACTTCCGCGATTATAATGAACTATTGGCTGCCGATCTGGATATTGATGTAATTAATATCTGCACCCCCAACGGTTACCATGCCGAATATGCCATCAAGGCATTAGCTGCCAAAAAACATGTGGTGCTTGAAAAACCAATTGCGCTGACAAAGCTTGATGCAGAGAAAATTCTGTTTAAGTCACTGGAAATGTCGCGCCACGTATTCAGTGTTATGCAAAACCGTTATTCGCCACCCTCGGTATGGTTGAAACAGCTGATTGATAACAATACGCTTGGCAAGATATTTATGGTGAAGCTGGATTGTTTCTGGAATCGTGACGAGCGTTATTATAATAAAAAGACCTGGCATGGTGATGCAAAGTTGGATGGTGGAACCTTGTTCACTCAATTCTCTCACTTTATCGATATCATGTATTGGCTGTTCGGCGATATTCAGAATATACACGGCAACTTTGGTGATTTCAGTCATAAAGATCTGACCGATTTTGAAGACAGTGGTATAGTTACTTTTGACTTTATAAATGGGGGAATGGGCGGTTTAAATTATTCAACAGCCGTGTGGGATACAAACCTGGAAAGCAGCATTACCATAATTGGAGAAAACGGAACGGTAAAGGTTGCCGGACAATATATGAATACTGTTAGCTATTGTCATATAAAGGACTATACGATGCCTGAACTAGCGCCATCCAATCCGCCTAATGATTATGGATCGTACAAAGGCTCTGCTCAGAATCATCATTATGTGATCGAAAATGTTATAGAGAAGCTTAATGATAAAGGTACTATAACCACCAATGTACTTGAAGGATTAAAAGTGGTGGACATTATTGAACGTATTTATGAGGTTCGAAACTCACAGTGGAAAAAACAAACTAAATAATTTATGATACAAAGAATTCAAACAGTTTATTTATTATTGATCGTTATTATATCGGGATTTATTATGTTCGCGCCGGTTGCTGACCTAATCAGTCATGTGACTAACTTGAATTATATCGTTGATTTCAAAGGTATATCGCTGGTTAAACCTACAGGAAATACGTTAGAATCGAATATATGGGGGTTAACAACTATTTCGGCAGTAGTTCCGATAATAGCGTTGATAACCATCTTTTCTTATAAAAACAGGGTTAAACAGATACGGCTTTCGGTCATCAATATGATTTTCATGGCTGGTTTCTATCTGGCGTTATTAAGCTATTTATGGCCGGCATGTAGCCGTTTGCAAGCCGACTGGCATCTGCATATTGCAGCCGTTTTGCCTATTATTAATCTCATTCTGAATTTTCTGGCCATAGGTGCTATAGGCAAGGATGAGAACCTGGTAAAATCGCAGGATCGTCTGCGCTAATCTTTTAGTCCGATATATCTTAATTCAAACGCCTTTATTCCAAAGGCGTTTGCTGTTTCAACGAACAAAGATTGTTTTCAACTGTTTATAAGGCTACATCAGATACATGCAGACAATGAAAACAAATCTGTTTATACTAATCACCGTCATGCTCTCTGTTAGTCAGACAGCATGTACTCAACAAGTAAAGAAGATGAAATATAATTCATTAACTCCCGAAGAACAAGCCGTTATATTACATAAGGCTACAGAAAGACCCTTTACGGGCGAATATGTTGACAATAAAGTTCAGGGCACCTATGTGTGTAAACAATGCGGTGCAGCTCTTTACCGATCCGAAGATAAATTTGAGTCGCACTGCGGCTGGCCAAGTTTTGATGACGAAATTCCAGGAGCAGTAAAACACATTCCAGATGCCGATGGTCAACGAACTGAAATTGTTTGTGCCAACTGTGGTGGTCATCTGGGTCATGTCTTTCAGGGGGAAGGATTCACAAAGAAGAACACAAGACACTGCGTGAATTCGATATCCATGAAATTTATTCCGGCCGACGAAAATACGGCAATCTCAGGTGATCATCATGAAACGGCTTACTTTGCTTCGGGATGCTTTTGGGGAACACAATATCATTTCATGAAAGCCGCTGGGGTAATTTCAACCACAGTGGGATATATGGGTGGGCATACCAAAAATCCAACGTACAAAGAAGTGTGTACGGGCGAAACCGGACATGTAGAAACTACCGAAGTGGTTTTTGACAATAGCAAGACCTCTTACGAAAATATGATAAAGTTATATTTCGAAACACATGACTTTACGCAGGTAGGAGGGCAGGGACCGGATATAGGTGACCAGTATCGTTCGGTTATTTTTTATACTTCGGAATCGCAAAAACAGATGGCCGAAAAGTACATCGGTATTTTGTCGGACAAGGGTTATAAAGTAGCCACTGCCTTGCACCCGGCACCGGAGTTCTGGAAAGCGGAAGATTACCATCAGGAGTATTACGACAAAAAACAGGGGACTCCTTACTGCCATATTTACCGTAAGATATTTTGATAGTTACGAGTAAATAGTTACGAGTTACAAGGCCGTTAATACTTAGCTTTTCCACAGTTTTAAACTTTGGAAAAGCTAAGTAGATGCTGCTACTCTTATCGCTTCTCCGCTTTTACTTTATACCCGGCTTTTTCCAATAGTTGTATTAAGCCGATTTTACCTCCCAAATGAATGGCGTCGAGAGTTATAAAACAAGACGATTCCTTCATCAGGGCCGGTAGTTTTGTCATCCAGTCGGCTGTGCGGTTATCAACCTGTTGGGTATATTCTTCTGTAGTCATGCTGGTCATGCTGCTTTTTGCTTTTGCCAGTTGAACCAATTCCTCCAGATTACCTGCTTTGTACAATTTTATTTGATGAATCATATCGGCCAGTATGCTGTCTTTGTGCTGCACGGTTTGTACCAATATATCGGCTTGCCGTTCGAAACTGCCACTGCCAAACATATTCTTAATCTGCTGATCCAGTGTTTCCAGCCCTACAACTCTTTTATCTTTATCGGCAGCTACCAGTTGGAAGTACGATACCGATTGTTTATCTTCGGTAAAACCGGTACGTTTCTTATATAGTTCCATCTCGTACAGGGTGCGGATTAGAGACGGATTCATCATGGCCAGCTCTTTTAAACCAAGCTTCATGGTCGATTTCAATTCTGTGTCAACCAACTTATATTTCTCATCATTAATCAAATCCTTCACCTTTATGTGATTTGGAAGCAATGCTGCCTGTTGTATTTTAGCTGAAGCATCGATATTGTTCATCACCATTTCGGCCACCACGGTATTTGTTTCATTAAAAGCTTTGAATAATTCGGGCACACTGTCGAGGTAGTCAATGGAAACAAGATTGTGTGTGGCAAAGAGGTAGGAGGGATGCTTCAATCCGTTTCCGCTCACTTTCCAAAGTAACTGAGCTTGTGTAAACGACATCGATATGCTGACTAAAAACAATGATAATACTAGGAATTTCTTCTTCATGGTTGTATTTGAATATGAATGATATGCAAAGATACAGAAGTTAGGGTAGAACCGGTTATTCGTAATTCAGAATTAAATTAATTGCTGTTTTTTTCTGATTTAGCAAGAATTAGATAGTTAC
>DAIQOQ010000257.1:0-4237 GCA_036787795.1 Paludibacter sp.
TTTTTTTGTTCTGTTTTAAATAAATCCGGTTTGTCCTTCAAAATAGCAGCACATCTAATTCCAACTTTGCCTGAATTTTAAATCTATGACATAGTTGGAGTTAGATGTGCTTTACTACAAAAAGAAAACGTGATAAGCCTGATTAGTTTGTCATCACATCCACTTCGGCATACCCGGCAACATCATCGCCCGAAGTATTTTTCAAAGCTATAATCTTTATAAACCGGGCTTTTTCGGAAGCAAACTGTTTGATTTGCCACAACGGATTATTTTTAATGTTCGAAAATTCTCCTTCACTCACCAGTTTCCATTCTTTGTTGTCGGCCGAAACATAGAACTGGTAGTGAGTAATAATGCCGAAGCTCCATTTATTTTGATCCGGAAGGTATTTGAAACCACATAAGTTGTATTCATTTCCTAAATCAATGACCAATTCAATTGGCATCTTTTTACCATCTCTTTGATGCCATACCGTAGAGCTGTTTCCATCTAAAATTGTGTAAGCTTTTTCATCGCTTATACCAACTATTTTCCAATCTTTACGGCAGATGTCAAACTTTTCAAGGCTTACCGGACTGCTCTTACCCGAAGCAGGGTCGTAAGCGATAGCTTTTACTTCTACTTTTCCTTGTGTTGGAACAGGATCAGTATATTTCTTCGAATTCGTAGTCGGCTCACTACCGTCTAATGTATAGTAAAAAATAGGGCCTATATCATCTGTTGATATGCTGATTTCTCCAGCTTGATTTCTGGCTATTGAGGGTGCATGCAGGAATACCGGTGCATTATAAATTCCGATATTTGAAATTACAGGGCAACTTTTAGAATCGGTAATATTGAAGCGCACCTTTGTTGCTTTTACGCTTGGGAAACGAAGGATCCGTTTATAACCGATAGTCGTCGCTTTTGCCACTTCTTTCCAATTTCCATCCACAAATGCTTCAACCGTGAAGGCTTTCACACGTTGCCCCAAACGAATATATTCCTGTACCAGAAAACGGTTGAACAAAGTTGGTTTACCAAAATCGATAGTCAACGAAGCTTTAGTAACATTGTCATCGGTTGCCCAATATGAATCTTTTTTGCCGTCAATTGCTTTATCGGCTCCAAATTCTTTTGAGTTGCCACGAACATTCGAAGCTTTTGCTTTTGTTTTTTCAGCAAGGTTAACGCTAAATGATTCTTTCACTGCCTGTCCAAATTCATCTGCGGCCTTTTCGTCATTTTGATGGATTAAGCCATTGGGCATAATCGGGAAATTGAGCAACAAGGAACCGTTACGTCCAATAGAGTTATAGTAAAGATCCATCAATTGAGGAACAGTTTTCACCTTGTTATCTTCGCTCGGATGGTAAAACCACTCCGGTCTGATGGAAGTATTTACTTCAGCAGGTACCCATGCATTCCCATTTTCCACTCCGTAATGCAACATATTCCAAGGCACTTCGCCTGTGGCATTCAGTAAACTCCAGTTTGTTTCACCCACATAGCCCTCTTCGGTACCTACCCAGCGCAAATCACCTCTGTCGCCTCCATCGTTCCATATCACACAATTGGGCTGTAGTTTGTGGATCAACTTGTAAGTATTCTTCCAATCGTAATAGGTTGTACGGTCAATGGTGCGGGTTTCATTGGCTCCGCCGTAATATCCATTACCGCCATTTGCTCCGTCAAACCACACTTCGAAAATTGGTCCGTAGTTGGTCAAAAGTTCGGTAAGTTGGTTGCGGAAATAGGTTATATACTCCGGTTTTCCATACTCCGGGCTGTTTCTGTCCCAAGGCGATAAATAGATTCCCAATTTCAAACCATATTCTTTGCAAGCATCAGCCATTTCGCGAACCATATCGCCTTTGCCGTTTTTCCAGGGAGCATTTTTTACTGAATATTCGGTATATTTAGAAGGCCAAAGGCAAAAACCACAATGGTGCTTTGCAGTAATGATAATTCCTTTCATACCTGCTTCTTTGCAAATACGTGCCCACTGACGGCAATCCGATTTTTCAGGATTAAATAGTTTGACATCCTCATTCCCGAATCCCCACGACTGGTCGGTATAGGTATTTAATGAAAAATGGACAAAAGCATAAGATTCCATTTCCTGCCATCTCATCTGATTTTCAGTTGGAACCGGACCACATGGGGCAGGAGCTTTTATCTGGGCATTATTAAAGCCAATTGAACACACGGAAAGAATTATTCCGAAAAATAGTTTTTTAATCATATAGTTTTTTTATTGTACGGGTTATTCATCTTAAATCTAATTCCACGACATGAAAGATCGTTATTTCTTATCATTCAATACGATCTCAATTTTTTCTTTTTTCTGGTTGCGAAAAATTACTACTTCAGTATTTGATCCAATAACCGACATGCGAGCTTCAAGCAAGTCGCGTAATTTATCCGTTTTTTTTGAATTAAACGACAAAATCACATCATTGACATGTAAAAAACCAGATGCTAATGATTTTGCGGCTACTTCCACTACTAATACACCTCTGGTATCATCCATTCCTGTTGCGGAGCGTTCGCCCAAAGTAGTCAGGTTCTTCACTTTTGCACCCACAAAGTCGATAATTTCATCGGCATCCACTTTGTCGAGAGCAAGAACGGAAGGTAGAGTTACTTTTTTAGCTAATACCTTCAATTTTGGAGAAACAACCCCGAAACTGTCCATGGCAAAGTTTTTAAAACCGACAGTAAAAGCCAGTGAGCTATCTTTTAGGTGGAAGTTGCCTGTCTTCGGATTTACAAAGTCCAAGCTTGCACATACGGAGTTCTTATCCGTTCCTCTGTTCTGCGCCGCTTTAAGCGAAACTGAGTCGGGGAAAACATTGTAATCAGTTTCCTTACCCCAAACTTTAATGTCGATAGGCAAATATCCCGTTGATACTATGTTGTGCCGAAACATATCGTTGCTGTTCTTAAACCAAACATGAGGATGGAAAGTATTATTTATCATTATATTATTTTCGACAGTGCGGTTTACGCCTTCACGAAGCTTTATTCCACCATTCAAACACAAGTTGTTGCGGATAATATAATTACTCGAACCATCGTCTAAATCAATGTCCCAGCCATGATCACATCGCATCCGGTTGTTTTGGATGATAATAGGTTTTACCACATCGGCCAGCGCAAGGTCGTAGTTATTTTCAACAATTGAATCTAAAACTCTCTTGTCCGGATGCCAATATCGGTCGCGCCCCCACGAGTTGAACGAACCGTGGTCGCCGCTTTCCTTCACGGTATTGAATATATCGTTGTACTCAATAATATGACCACCCCAGGTTCCTTCACTCACATTTATACCGGCACGGGGAACATCATAAATGGTATTGTGGCTAACCGTGATACTCTGGCACATTGATAATTCTACTCCTGCCGATTGTTTTTCTACTACCCCCAGATTAAACATCAGGTTATTGTATACCTTACATTGAGCCGGGTAGTTGTTTGTTTTAGGACCGGGAGTGCGGTCAATTTGATCCAATGGAACAAATTGCCAATATTCAAAACTAGGAGAACGCACTGCATGAGGGTCGCCAACGAAGCAAAAGGCACTGGCTCCGATTTCGGAGATCAGACATCCCAAAACTTCGCAATTGCGGTTATAATTATTGAAAAAGATGGCGTTACCACCCAAATTGTTGAGTGTGCAATTTTTAAGGGAACAATTTACCGCGCCATCGTAAAGCATAGCGCCACCACGGTAAATAGTCCAATCGCTACGCAGCAACGGTTCTTTATTTTCCATGAACGTGCGCAGAGTTTCAGTAAGCGTAAGTCCCTCAATGGAAATATTTTTCACAGGGTTTGTTTCTGAACCTCTGAACTCGAACAAATGGGCAATTTGCGGAGTTTCAAACTTTGCCGTCTTTATATCCATGCCTTTGGGTGGATAATAGTACAGAATTCTGGCTTTCTTATCGTAAAACCACTCGTTTACGGTATCCAGTTCTTCGAAAATGTTTTCAACAAAGCGATATTTTTGGTGCATACCCATTTTGCGATTATTCTGCCAGCCGCCTTCCAAGATAACTTCACCCTTTTCGTCTTTTCCTTTTATAACATAATGAATATCTCCCCATTCGCATGGGTGAAGGGCATGAATATATCCACCTTCTGGCGATTTCCATCGTGCTACACGTTCTTTAGCAAGAACATCGTCTGCGGTTCCTCCAAAATAATGAGCAGTTGACTCGTAATTAGGATACCGTGCCATTCGTTGCAATTG
>DAIQOQ010000071.1:0-2751 GCA_036787795.1 Paludibacter sp.
CCTTCGCGCTGAGCAAGGAGGAGATTAAAACTGTCGATGCGATTATTCAGTTTCGTAATGAACGAACCAAATTCGGCATCACCTTCAATGGTTACATAAGCATTAATTCTATCCGTAATAGTATCATAAATATCGTCCACATCAACTCGAACCTCTTTCATTTTCAACGTAATTTGATCATCTTTTTCAGCAAACTGACTTTTCTTCAGATTTACATAACCCTTATTTTGAGCTTCTATCTCGGTAAACCAGTCAGCCAACCCAAGCAACACCAGATCTGGCATAATAGCCTTAAGAGCATCCAGAAACTTATTTATAGCCACAGTCTTTCGCTCCTTTGGTAAGCGTGTAATTCCACTGAACTTATCGTTAATAACACTTACGCGATAAGCAGCGGCACTCATCTCCGGATTGAAATGATTCAACATACCTCCCGACACTTTATAGAACCCCAGAATAGGCTTATTTCGAGCCGTATTAGCTGCATCCAATTGTACCGTGTATGCACTTTTCTTCACTCTATCCAACGCTTGTCGTTCCTTAGGTAACAGGCTTTTGTAAACGGTTCGTTGTTGACCTATTTTAGGAACCGGCAAAGTAGGATCGTCTAATAATTCTTCCACATACGTGTGGAAAGCATAATGTTCTTCGTTTTGATAATTGTTTAGATGTGTCGTTTTAATAAACATAACTGTGAGTTTTAAATTAGAAAAAAAGAATTAACTAAAACATCTTATAGTGTAACAATAAGAATCGAACTAAGAAAAAAAGAGTTCAATGACCAGAATTTGAGCACCAAACCTACATAAAACTTTCACTGCTCTGTGAAATTATATTACAGCCCTGAAAAACACTTTCACACCCTGGTGAAACCAACTTGCAAACTTGCAAAACACTTTCACAATAGGATGAGACCTTCTTGCAACTCAGCAATACACTTTCACAGTACTGTGAAAGCTTCTTCCACAATTGCAAATCACTTTCACAAGTGTGTGCCGTTTTTTTTGCATAAACAAGAGTTTTAAGCAGATTCTGGTTACAAGCCTTTCAAAGATTGTATAACACTGAGAACGTATCGTTTATATACAAATACGAGGCAAAGATAATAATTTTTTCGAAAATAACAAAGATTGTGATTTGTTGCACTAATAAAAAAAGTAAAAAGAACTAATAAAAAAGCGGGTGTCCCTCAGTTTCAGAGAGACACCCGCTTGTAAGCTGGTAATAATATTGAATGATTTATTTCCTATAAAGAGAAACACGCACTTTTCGGCATCTACATAGCCGTTAGCAATCTCTATCGACATTCGACCCACTTTGGCAGTGTGATTTTCGGGCTAAAATAACTTTTCAGCAAACCCTAATTACATGGAACTCGTAACTAAATTCTTGTAACTTGTAACTAGATACCCGTAACTAACTTACTGTTTCGGTTTGCGTCTGTTGAACGACCCTTTGCCCTTGGCAAATTTCTTGTGCCCAAAGCGGTTTTTTTCCGGATTATACTCCGGTGCTTCGCCTAATTCTACAGGCATAGGGATTTTATAAATATCTTTTTCCAGAAATTGTTCTATCTGGTGGAACTTATATTGCTCTTCTTCCGACACAAAAGTAATGGCCATCCCCTTGGCACTGGCACGCGCCGTACGCCCAATGCGGTGCACATAATCTTCGGCATCGTGAGGCACATCGTAGTTTATCACCAGCGAAATATCGTCGATATCGATACCACGCGACACAATGTCGGTAGCCACCAGAATGCTTACGCGATTGTTCTTAAACTCGTGCATAATATGGTCGCGCTGCACCTGATCCAGGTCGGAGTGCATCTCGCCCACCGACAATCCCATTTGGCGGAAGGTTTTGAAAAGTTCTTTTACCTTAAGTTTGGAACCGGAAAAAATAATCACTTTCGTGGCTTCCTGCTCTACAAACAAATGACGGATGATGGCTTGTTTTTGCGCTTCGTAACAGATATAAGCCGTCTGCATAATGCTTTCGGGCGGTTTGGAAACGGCAATTTTCACTTCTACCGGATTGTTCAGAATGGTTTTGGCCAGCAAGCGGATTTTAGGCGGCATGGTGGCCGAGAACATAATGGTTTGCCGGTCTTTAGGCAGACGGTTTACCACCTGCATAATGTCTTCGAAGAAACCCATATCAAGCATGCGGTCGGCTTCGTCGAGAATAAAATATTTTACATACGAAAAATCAATATCGTAAAGGTTGATGTGCGACAGCAGTCGTCCCGGTGTGGCAATCACCACATCGGCTCCTTTTTGCAGTCCGCGTCGTTGCACATCCCAGGCTCCGGAATCGTTACCACCGTACACCGCCACCGACGAGAAAGAGGTGAAGTACGAGAAGCCTTCCATTTGTTGGTCAATTTGCTGTGCCAGCTCGCGGGTTGGCGCCATGATGATGGCATTCACCTTATCTTCGGCATGCTTTTCAACCTGCAAATTGTGTAAAAGGGGTAAAATAAAAGCAGCCGTCTTGCCGGTTCCTGTTTGAGCGCAGGCAATCACATCGCGTTTCTGTAAAATTACGGGGATAGTTTCGGCTTGTACCGGGGTAGCTTCTTTAAAATTCATGGCTTGCAAGCCGTCCAACACAGCATCGCAAAGGGAAAGTTCGTCAAATCTCATTGAAAATATATTAATATACGTGCAAAGATACGCAATTTTGAACGAAAACTCTTTGCTTTAGTCTTTTTGAAGGCAAATGGGAGAAATGAATAAAAAAAAACAA
>DAIQOQ010000071.1:2851-13150 GCA_036787795.1 Paludibacter sp.
CTCTTTGCTTTAGTCTTTTTGAAGGCAAATGGGAGAAATGAATAAAAAAAAACAAGGATGTTGCCTCAAAAGCACGCAAATAACGCAAATACCACAAATTTCCGCAAATAAGATCTGCAAAATAGAATATTATTTATTGAATTTCAATTCAATAAGATTGCATTATTTACGTTATTGGCGTGCTAAAAAGACTTTTGAGACCCCCACATTGAGCAATAACTTTAAAGGATTTGAGCTTTATTGGCCACCCCCGGAGCCTCCACCGCCTTTCACGTCGTCGTTAGAAATTCCGCGTTCAACCTTTTTAATCTGGGCCTTCATTTCGCCAAAGCGATAACTGGCCGTAATTGCAAATGAACGTCCTTTTCTCGTCATATCAGTTTGCATGTAATAGGTATTGGTTTGTGTTGTAAAATTCATTTTGCGTGTCGACTCAAAAGGCTCTTGCACTCTCACCGTCACATTCAGTTTTTTATCCAGAAAATCGCGTCCGAGCGACACGCCACTGTAGTGAAACGAAGGGTTTGTTCCCTGCAACGATATGCCGGAAGAATAATATCCACCATTCAAATTGAGCTTAAAGTCCGATGGCAAACTAAACTGCGCACCTCCCGAAAAGGTATACCGCATACCGTCATTTTCCAATCCACTTCCATCATTGGTTTTGTATTTGGAATAGGTGGCGCTGGTATTGCAGTTCAGTCGAAGTATTTTATTCATTTGCCAGCTTCCGTAAATATATAGCCCGGTATTATTTACCGACCCTATATTTTCATACGTCGTGTAGGTTGCACCACTGGCCAGCAATTTACTCACCTCCTCAATGGAATTATTGGTAAACGAGGTATACAGGTTGGCATTAAAGTTTATATCTTTCGAAAAGTTTCCGTAATTAAGCGAGAATGAATTATCAACTTCCGCTTTCAGGTTGGGGTTACCCTGCGAAATAGCCAATGGATTGGTATCGTCGTAAAACGGATTTAAGTACCAAATTCCAGGGCGACTGATACGCTGATTGTACGCAAGCTTCAGGTTAGATGTTTCCGTCAGTTTGTAGCTGGCACTTACCGATGGCACTACGTTATCAAACGGCACCTTAAAGTTGAGTGCCGGTTTTTGCGAAAAGTCCACAATGGAATTAGTATGCTCATAACGTACCCCACCTTTAAGACTGAACTTTTTTAGTTTCAAGGTATAACTTCCATACACACCCAAAATATGTTGCGTATGTTTCATATCGTTGGTGTTACGCCCCGGAGTATCCACCCATTGATTAATGGTATCGTTGAAGTTCCGATACAGATTATCGCTGTTGTTCAAACGCAAAATGTATTTAGCACCCACCTCCATCACATGTATTTTGTTGAATGGCTCGGTATAATCCAGCTGAAATGTATGTTCATTGCCCGAAGCATCACTTTTAATTTTTTGTTCACTGTCGGCATAATTCACAATGCCGCTTGCTTTCGAATAATTGTCGGTGTTATTGGGCGTATTCCCAAGTTTGTAGGAAAATGTCAGTAATTGATCCGGTTTTTTGAACGAGCGTTGGTAATCCAACGACAACTCTTCGCCTCCCCAGGTTCCTTTTGAATCGGTGTATTGGCTGAAAGCATTCAGTGTATCGCGCTGTTCATCGCTTGTAACCGACAGACCATTCACTTTCGAATGATTACCTCCGTTGTGACCTCCCACGGTCAAACTAATCAGGTTTAACGAATCAATTTCGTAACTGGCTTCCAGATTACCATAAAAGAAATGGTATCGCGTATCAGTAGAAGTACCCTGATTCAGATATTTTCCACCTACACCCGAGACACTTTCGCGATACATGGTGCTCGTGCGTCCCGGATCAGCACGGTTATTATAATTCAAATTGGCTGTTATTCCAAGTTTCCCTGTTTTGGTAGAAAAATAAAAACCACCAAAATAACCACCCCGGCTATCCACTCCACTCTGTACACTTCCAGTATATCCGCCCATGGCTTTTTCGGTTACTATATTAATAATGCCACCCACGCCCTCAGCTTCATATTTGGCTCCCGGTTCGGTAATCACTTCTATGCTTTTAATACTCGAAGCCGGCATGCTTTTCAATACCTGCGAAGGGTTTGTAGCCGTCATATTCGACGGTTTTCCATTAATATACACCTTAAAGTTTGTCGAACCTTTTACCTGTATATTGTCTTCACCGTCCACAGTCACCATCGGAACCTTTTTCAGCATATCCAGCACATTGATACTTTGCGCCTCAGGATCGGACTTCGTGTCGTAGCTTATTTTATCCAAATCCACCTTCACCAGCGGCTTGTTGGCCAAAACAGTAACCCCTGCCAGCTTCTGATCGGTAGTCACCATGTTTATTTTTCCTAAATCAAATTTCGTCTGATTAGCCGTTATAGATAGTTTTTTCACCAACTTCGTCATACCTACCGATTCAAAACTGAGTAAGTAGTTACCGGTTTTATGCAAAGTCAATTCGAAATCACCTTTTACACCCGAAGCCAATCGTTTCAGATATAAAGAAGGATTTTCTGCCGCCGAGACGGAGACAGTGGCGTACGGCAATGATGTATTCGATATTGAATCAAGTACTATGCCTTTTACTACAAAAGAAGAAACAGTAGTTTCGGCATACCCCGTACAGAATAAAAACAGAAAAAGAGCAAGAGAAAGTAGTTTGCGATTCATAAGAATAAATATAAAGGTGTTAAATCGGTGACGAAAATAACAGGTTAAAATCACATTCTTGTTATCCAGAAGTCTTTTTTACATAATTTTCTACTTTCGTAACAGTTTGGAGTTGCCAAACCTGGAGGGATATAACAAAAAAACGTCGAAACCCTGATGGATTTCGACGTTTTTGCGGAAGCTACGAGATTCGAACTCGTGGTACGGTTGCCCGTACGTCAGTTTAGCAAACTGGTGGTTTCAGCCACTCACCCAAACTTCCAAACTTCGCTTTTGCGGGTGCAAATATAGGAAGGAATTTTCGATTATCAAAACCATTTTCTCTATTTGAGATTTCTAATTCACATGGAATAATTATTTATAATTGAAATCCTGTATTTTACATTACAAAAAAACGTCGATAAATAATTGTAATTAAATTTCTACACCTGTATTTCAAAACAAATCCGTATTTTTGTAGTGTAAAATAAAACTACAGATTTTAAGATAATCATGACCACAAAAAAGAAACCGAAGAAGCAGATAACAGCGCTTAAAAAACCAATCAAATGGCTTATTTATGCCGTATTAGCCGTCTTCATTTACTTTGCTTATATTCTGTTTGCTCCGAACATCCTTCCCCGCAACAAAGAAAAAGCATTTCTCTGTATCCCCGACAGCAGCACGTTCAGCGACGTCAAAAAGCTTTTGAACAAAGACGCAAACGTTGTAAACATGTCAGCATTCAACCAGGTAGCATTCCTGCTTCACTATGGCGAAAAAATTCATTCCGGCAGGTATGCCATCAAATCGAGGATGAGTAACTTTCAATTAATACGTATATTACGAAGCGGCAGACAAACCCCGGTACACCTTACATTCAACAACATCCGTACTAAAGAGCAACTGGCTGCCCGACTAGGCACTCAGCTTATGGCCGACTCCACAGCTATACTGAAACTATTGGACGATGAGGATTTTTTATCGGCCTACAAGCTGGATACCAACACCGCCATCTCGATGTTTATCCCGAATACCTACGAAGTTTTTTGGAATATACGTCCTAAAGAACTATTTAAACGAATGAATTCAGAATATAGCAAGTTCTGGACAGAAGAACGAAAAGCCAAAGCAGCTGCTATTCCACTTACCCCAACCGAAGTTGTAACGCTAGCGTCAATTGTTGAAGAAGAAACAAACAACAAAGCCGACCGTCCCAAAGTAGCAGGTTTATACATCAACCGACTGAAAGCCGGTATGACACTACAAGCCGACCCTACCGTAAAATACGCCGTGGGTGATTTCAGCCTGAAACGGATACTGATCAAACACATCCTGAAGATATCGCCTTACAACACTTACCGCAATCACGGTTTACCTCCCGGTCCTATCCGCGTAGCATCCGAAAAAGGCATTGATGCAGTTTTAAACTACACGCACCACAATTACATTTACATGTGTGCATCCGAAACCCTGAATGGCGAACATAAATTTGCGTCAACCTGGGAAGAACATCAGGTAAATGCCAAAAAGTATCAGGCCGAACTAAATAAAAGGAAGATATTCAAATAAACTTAACTTCGTGTTATTAACCGTATGTTATTTGCTTCGTGATATTTGCCTTCGGCGATATTCATAGATATTAGCTCCCTTCGGTCGCGTTATTTTATAAGAATGCGACCGAAGGGAGCATAATAATAGCGAAGCAATAACACGAAGTAAATATCGCCGAAGGCTAATAACAGCGAGCGAAGCGAGCTATAAGTAATGATCTATTTTCTGAAAGCTAAATTCAGATAAACAATCTTGTAACTCGTAACTATTTACTTGTAACTACTTCTAGATATAATTCACCTCGGGCTGCAGTAAAATTCCAAATTTATCCTTTACCGAAGCTTGTATCTGTTCTGCCAGATGCACAATCTCCGCTCCCGTGGCTCCACCTTTGTTTACCAGTACCAATGCTTGTTTATCGTGTACTCCGGCATTGCCTATCTGCCGCCCTTTCCAACCGCATTGATCAATCAACCAACCCGCCGGAACTTTCTCTTCAGCATCTGAAACAAAATAATGTGGCATGTGAGGATATGCTTGCAACAACTTATTAAAATGCTCTTTTGATATTACAGGATTCATAAAAAAACTTCCCGCATTACCTGCCACTTTGGGATCAGGAAGTTTGCTTTCACGAACAGAAATAATAGTTTGTCGAATATTCTGCAAACTCACTTCTCCGTTTTTCAGCACCTCTTCTTCCAAATGCTGATAATTCAGTTTGAACACCGGCTGTTTCGTCAACCGGAATACAACCGAGGTGATAATATAGTTGCCTTTCAGTTCCTTTTTAAAAATACTACTACGATAACCGTAGCCACATTCTGCATTACTAAAAGTACGAGCTTCCAAACTTTGCAACCCAACGGCACTCACTTCTTCAATCACATCCTGCACTTCCACACCATACGCACCAATATTCTGTACTGCCGACGCCCCTACTTCACCGGGAATAAGCGAGAGGTTCTCTACCCCTCCCCAACCGTTATCAACGCAATAAGCCACAAAATCGTCCCATTCCACTCCCGAACCGGCTTCCACAAAAACGGAATCAGCATCTTCCCTGACTTTTTCTATTGATTTTATGGACGAATGCAGTATAACTCCCGGGTAATTTTTCAAAAAAAGCAGATTACTTCCTCCACCAATATGAAGAATAGGATTCGATTTTGCAATTTCAGTATTTAAAACAGCTTTCAAATCATCTATCGATTCATATTCTATAAAATAATCGGCTTTTACATCAATCCCAAAAGTATTATAAGGCAGCAGCGAAGTATGTTCTTTGATAATCATCTTACAAATTAGTTGAAATAGTTTTATGTTGTATAAATTCCATGATTTGTTGTTCGTCCTCCGGGTGAAACCAAGTCACCTCTTTATCCCGGTTAAACCAGGTTAGTTGGCGCTTGGCATATCGACGCGAATCTTGTTTTATCATATTCACGGCAAAGTCCAGCGTCCAAATGCCATCCAAGTATTCATAAAGCTCCTTGTACCCTACTGTATTTAATGTATTCAAGTGCCTGAACTGATAAAATTGTTTGGCCTCTTCGAGTAATCCGTCCGTCATCATTTCATCTACACGAAGATTGATCCGTTCATACAGTTCCGGTCTCGGACGATTTAATCCTATTTTTAAGACCTCGAAACTACGCTCTTTCTTTAGTCCCGTTCTGAAGCTTGAATAAGGCTTTCCGGTCATACTACAGATTTCTAAAGCATGAATAATTCGCTTGGGGTTTAGCAAATCTACCTGCCCGTAATGAACAGGATCTAGTTGCTTCAGCCGATCTTGAATAAACTCCAAACCGAAATCGGAGAACTGTTGCTGCCAGAATCTGCGTGTTTCTGCATCCACAGTCGGAATATCATCCATCCCATTACACACCGCATCAATATACATCATCGATCCTCCCACCAGCATTACCACAGGATGAATCTTAAACAACTCATCCAGCAACTGAATGGTATCCAACTCGTACTGTCCGGCATTATATTCATCGTGAATAGAATGTGAACCGATAAAATAATGCTTCACTCTGCTCAATTGAGCTTCGGTAGGTGCAGCTGTACCAATCTTCAGCTCCTTATAAAACTGCCGCGAATCCGAAGAAACTATCGGACAGCCGAAATACTCCGCCAACTGCAAACTGATATTGGTTTTACCCACACCTGTTGGACCGAGAAGCACAAGCAATATTGGCTTACGAGTATCAGTCTCAACTCCCATACGATCGCAGTTATCCATTATTCTAATTTGAAAGAGTAAATAATCAAGGAGTGCAAACAAAAAAACAGAAAATAAAACCCGTTTATTTTCTGCCTTTGGTCAAATTTCTTTTTAATTCAATTAGAATTTTGGATCTTCAGAAAACAAACTGCTATCATCAAAATTCATTTCACCAAAACCTTCCTCGTCCAGTTCATCCAGTTCAAAATCTTCATCACCGTAAAAATTTTCATCGAGACTGGCCTTAGGTGCTACTGTCAATCCGTCATCAGCCAGAATCTGGGTTGGTGCATCACCTTCTGAAGATACACAAACTGCTTTCTCCAGATTCTTTCTTGGAATAATATCGGTCAATTCCATGAAAAATACTCTGTCAGACATCATATCAAATACGTATAGCAGTTTTTGATGTTCATCCACCAATAGTTCTTCCAACTTTGTATCTTCCATCACCAAATTATCGTATTCCGAGCTTGATTCCATTTCCACCAAAGTCACTTCCTGTCCTTTTTCCCAACTGTCAGAGCACATAAAAAAAGTAGTCATCTGATTTTTCTCATAATTTACAGACTCAAGAATTGCATCATGTAAATCAAAGAATGTAGCTTCAGAATCAATTGTTATTACGCGCACAAAATTGTCGACTTCGTCGGATAGGATTGTGAATTTATATACCATGTTTGTTAGTTTTAATTTCGGATGTAAAAATACAACATTATTTCCTATTTTCATAGAAACAGAATAAAGATGTTGCACAAAAAAAGCTGCATTTTTTAGTAGCAGCTTTTAAATATATCAGTTATAATTGAATTGTAACATTCGTTGAACAAAGCAATTAATGCTTCAGC
Source organism: Paludibacter sp. (assembly GCA_036787795.1). Lineage (GTDB taxonomy): Bacteria > Bacteroidota > Bacteroidia > Bacteroidales > Paludibacteraceae > Paludibacter. The sequence goes on from DAIQOQ010000071.1 coordinate 10,157, forward strand.
TTCTCTTCAATTTCACGAACACTAGAGCGGAAATTTTTATCACAGTCCATCAGATCATTAACTATTTTGCAAGCATGTAAAACGGTTGCATGATCACGCTGCCCAATAGTATTTCCGATAGAGGATAAAGAACTTTTTGTTAATTGTTTAGACAAATACATCGCTATCTGCCGAGCCTGAACGACTTCACGTTTCCGACTCTTAGTCGAAATTGCATCTATTGATAAGGAAAAATATTCGCACACAACGTCACGAATTTTTTCCACTGTATTCACTTTTAGCGTAATATTTACAATACGGCTTATAACCTTTTCTGCCAAAGTAACATCAATCGGCATATCTGCTAAAGTAGAATGAGCTAAAAGTGATACAAGCACGCCTTCAAGGTCTCGAACATTGTCTACTACATGCTCGGCTATAAAATCAACAACTTCTTCTGGGATTTCCAACCCATCACGATAAATCTTACTTTCAAGTATCGATCTGCGCAAATCAAAATCCGGCTTTTCAATTTCAGCCGACAGTCCCCATTTAAAACGTGTCAACAATCGTTGTTCCAAACCAACCATCACAATAGGCGAACGATCAGAGGTCAATACCAACTGCTTCCCTGTTTGATGTAAGTGGTTGAAAATATGGAAAAATGTATTTTGTGTTCCAGTTTTTCCTGCAAATTCCTGAATATCGTCTACAATCAACACATCGATCGTTTGATAAAAGTTCAGAAAGTCATTAACCGTATTACTTCTTACAGCATCAGTATATTGAATCTGGAAAGTATTTGCCGAAACATACAATACTCGTTTTTCCGGATGCAACTGTTTCGTCATCACACCAATCGCATTAGCCAGATGGGTTTTTCCAACACCAGATTGACCATAAACGAATAGTGGATTAAATATATTTTTTCCAGGTTCATTACCAATACTGATACCTGCAGTACGAGCCAGTTTATTACTATTACCTTCAATCAAACTATTAAAGTTATATGAAGGATTTAGCTGAGGATCAATTTCAGGTAGCTGAGGCTTATTATATGGACTTATATAACCAGGATTAGCAACAACCGTTTTAGTTTTCTGTTGAGTACCAGTACTTGGTATTTGAGTTCCTTTGCCACTGGATTTATCTATCAATACACGATATTCCAAACGTGTTCCAACCCCTATTTCACGATAAAGAGTCATTCGTAACAGATCAATATATTTTTCTTCGATATACTCAACGAAAAATTGACTTGGCACTTGCAAGACAAATATGTTGTTTTCGTATTTTAGAGCTGTAATCGGCGCGAACCATGTATTATATGATGCTTCGCTTATATTGTCTTTAATAACGCTTAAACAGCGACTCCATAACAGATCGTGATTATTCAACATTTTGGTTTTAGTTCAAAAAAAATAATTAATAACTTCGAAAGATACAAACAAACAAATCGTAACTAATCAAATAGCTTCTCATCATATTGGCTATTTTCAGTTCTACAAAATTCTAAAACTTTTCTGAGATAAAAAAATCATTTTTATTTAGGAGTTTTTCAAATCAAACCATTGGTTTTAATATCAGAACATTATAAAATTTCACTGATTTACAAACAGTTAATTGTAACTCATTTGTAACATCATTGATTCTAAACGCATTAACGAATTGATAGAATATTCGAAAAAAAACGCGATAAAAAAACCGAAACTCTTGTTAACAAAAGGTTTCGGCTGTGAAAAATCTTAAACAAAAAAATATTCAGCTCTTATCACTATTTAGAACAATTCAAAATAGTACAGCTATTTTGTTTTACTTCCAAAAAGCGAAAAATGAACATACCGTTTTGGATTTTTCTGTAAATCTATCAATAATTTATCAGAACTGGCTGCAGTATTTGAAAGATTGATATACAAATCTTTATTATTTACCAGCATACCAAGTGTGCCTTCTGAATTATTAATTTTATCAGTAATCAGACTCAAGTTCGAAATTGTATGATTGATGCTTGCAAAAGTGCCCACATAATCAATTTTCTTTAGGTTTCCACTGACTTGCTTAAAATCGGATGTTATCACACTTACATCTCCAAGTATGCGAGGTACATCGTTATTCATCATCCTTTTTAACTGAGATGAACTCACGGCCAAATTAGCAGTAGTTTGTTGAATAGATTCAATACTCTTATTCAAATTTTTATTTTCGACTAGTACACGCACGGAACGAATAAGAGAATCAGCCTGCGTTGAAATACTTTCAATTTTAGGCACCAAATTACCCGAAAGTTGAGCCATCAAACCAACGCCAACGTTAGACTCAATGGTATCGCCTGGCTGATGCATTTCTTGCGATGCTAAGATAGGTTCAAAGACTAGCTGAATAGCTTTTGCGCCCATCAAACCGTCATCATACAATTCTATTTTTGTTCCTTTGGGCAAACTGATATTCTTGGAGACAGAAATTTTAACAACAAACGACTCCTTTTTTGAAAAGTCATATTTTATTTGCTCCACCTGACCGACTTTGAACCCTTTCACAAAAACAGGTGATGAGGAAACCAAGCCTCCGATATTTTCATATCGGGCATAATAATAGTTGACTGGTGAGAATATATCAATTCCTTTCAAAAAATTCAATCCAAAATATAATACAAAAACAGCTACAATAGCCATTATTCCTACTTTAACTTCGCGGGTAAAATAATTTTTTTTCATTGTGATATTTTTAATGATGCACTGTCTTTTGTCAAAAAATCAGGCTATCGGGATAGTTCTTGAACTTCTTTAGGTGATAATTTTCTATCACCATCAAAAGCAATTATAAATGCGTCGGGAAATTTAGACAATATCGATCTTCTAATCTGTTGAATTTTTGAGAAATTGGTTTCTTCACCAAAAGTATATTTGTAATGTCTATTTTCTACAAAAAAATGGACATTCTCAAGTCCTTTAAAATCTTGTGCATTTTTAGATAGTTCAACTCTGGCTGCAAATATTTGTACCTTGAATACCAGCT
>DAIQOQ010000072.1:0-13145 GCA_036787795.1 Paludibacter sp.
AAATATTATTACCTATTTATTTGTTTGTTTCTTTGTTTCTATCTTTTCTTCTTTATTTATATGGTATTCATTAATTCTTTTTCTCTTTTTTATTACAAGGTTCCTATCTTTTTTGGCATTTATGCCGCATCTTGTGTTACAAATAAGCTTGCATTGGTTATTTCCATTGCGTTCATTCCAAATTTATCGATACTAAGTTACACGAACATTCCGTTCTTTACCTGAGTTCTTGCATTTCTCCTTTCTTTTCTTATATTTTACATGGAGAATATAATTTTACTCATGTAAAATATGATAATATTCTCATATAATTTAATATTTCTAATAAGAAATTATTTATTTTTATTGAGAAATTGAACATTTTAAATTAGTAATATGTTGTTTTGTATAAGAAAAACTATATTTCCTATGGAATATAGTATATTTCTAATTGGAAATTTTGTAATAATGACAAGGAATGCTTCATTGTAGTAACAGAAAACGTTATACATAGGTTACAACGGAGTATTCTTGATAATTAATAATGCAATAGTTATATCCTTTTGAGAGTTGTATTGCATGAATAGAAGATAGTTTGTAATTAATCATTTAATCATGTCCAATAACGGTCTAAAAATACTAAGGATAAGTAAAATATAATATAAAATTAGCGATATGGATAAAGCTACTGTTTCAAAAACGTTCTCTCCAAAGAAATACAAAGATTTAAAATTGTTGAACAAAGCCGAAGCCGTGCTTGAAAAAATGACCAACAATGATTATTTTCCAAATATTCAATCAAAACTAGATGAATTAAGGGCGAAAATTCAAAGTTATAAGGTTGCTATTGTTGAATCGAATCAGGGCGGTAGGCTTAGTACTGTCATTAAGATCAATTGCCGGAAAGAGTTGGAGGACTATCTGAAAGAATTGGCAGATTATGTGCAGCAAGCCAGTAAGGGCAATGCACTTGTTCTCTTGAGCGCCGGATTTGATATTCATAAGAAACCATCGCGGGTAGGGGAGTTGGATAAACCAACATACGTTAAGCTGGAAGTAGGGCCTTATAAGGGTAGCCTTTGGCTTAGTTGCGCTGTTGTGGATAAAGCGTTGTTTTATGTGTTCGAATATTGCCTGGTGCCTATGGGGCCGGATAGCGTGTGGGTACAAGTAACGAGTTCACGACGAAAAATTCTGATTGACGGTTTGATTAGCGGTAAGGAATATTGCTTTCGCATTGCTGCGGCACGAACAGATCCTTCGCGCATCTGGAGTGATGCGGTCAAAAGTTACGTATTGTAAGGCTTCGGGGATAGATTCAGGGTAATGATGTGCGAAATTTAGTAGCCCAATTTGATGTAATAAAGCGTATTACATGTGTCTTATTTTTGTTTGTGTTCTGGAAATAATTGGACTGAAATTAGCGTTCCAGGCTTAAATCAATAATGAGTGTTGTAGTTGTCTGACTACTTATATTCTGAAAAAATGTTATAAAACATGTTTTTAGAAGAAATATTTCGGAAAACACTTGCGGGTGTCCGAAATACACTATATCTTTGCATCGTGATTTTTTCATAGTATTAGATTTAAGGTTAACAAAGATTGGTAGTAAGGCGTTACTACCTTTCGCGTTTTATAGGGGTCACATAACAATTTCGGATTTGTTCATAAATCTATATATAATCAAAGAGGCTATTCAAGGTGTTTACCGGAATAGCCTCTTTTTTTCGAAGTCATCTTTGACTTTTTATAATATCGCTTCCATGTATCTTTCGTTTTAAGGAACAAAATATTGTTACCATAATATTTTGTTCGTAACGGAATATCTTCAGAATTTCGGAGAAGTGATATTATAATAGCATGTGATTATATAGTCTTTTTCTAAGCTCCGTAGGTACGGACATCATGCTATCATTAAAAAGTCTAACTGAATTCGTTTTGTCTTTTGTAGTTGGATCGCGTTAATTGAGTAAAATGTATGTTATAAAACATGTTTCGCGTGTATTTTTAACCAAGATTGTTTGGAATGTATTGAATTCTCCCGTACTTTTGCATCGTGATTTTTTCATAGTATTAGATTTAAGGTTAACAAAGATTGGTAGAACACCGTGAGGTGAGCTACCTTTCGTCTTTTATAGGGGTTCGCTACTGTTTTGGCTGAACCTCTTCTTAATTCTAAATGTGTACAAAACTCAATATTTATATCAAGGCAAGCCGTTTTTTCGTTTTTGTTTGTTAATAGATAGAGTTTTGGCTCCTATAATTAACCGGATTGGGTTAATTAGATGTATTTTAACTGTGCGATGCGTGATTATTAACAGTAATTGTTTGGAGCGTATTTGATTTTGCCGTATTTTTGCATCGTGATTTTTTCATAGTATTAGATTTAAGGTTAACAAAAGATTGGTAGGACACCGTGAGGTGAGCTACCTTTCGTCTTTTATAGGGGTTTGCCTATTTGTTTTACTCTCCGATCTCTTTCCTTTCGATTCATTTGCCTCAAATTTATGTTTTATTTCAAACGGCAGGTTGAGTCCTTTTAAGTTCTTGGCTCTTTGAAACAAAAATGCTACTTTTGCAACATAAATCCCATTTACAAATCCTATGAACATCCTTCTCCTTGGTTCCGGTGGACGTGAACATGCTATGGCTTGGAAAATAGCCCAAAGTCCAAAACTTTCTACTCTTTTTATCGCACCCGGAAATCCCGGAACAGCCACAGTCGGAGTTAATCTTCCTGTTGTCGCTGATGATTTTCAAGCTATAAAGAATGCTGTGCTGGAAAACAACATTAATATGGTGGTTGTTGGCCCGGAAGATCCTTTAGTGAAAGGTGTGGTTGACTTTTTTGCAGCCGATGCCGAACTGAAAAATGTTCCGGTTGTAGGGCCTGATAAGATAGGGGCCCAACTTGAGGGTAGTAAAGACTTTTCGAAACGGTTTATGTTTCGCCATAATATCCCAACAGCCGGATATTTGAGTGTTACCAATAAAAATATTGAAGATGGGGTAGACTTTCTTAAAAGCCTTCAACCGCCTTACGTTTTAAAGGCTGATGGCCTGGCTGCCGGGAAAGGGGTTTTGATTCTAAATGATTTAGATGAAACAATTTCAGAACTAAAAGCCATGCTTGATGGAAAATTTGGTTCGGCCAGCACGACAGTGGTGATTGAAGAGTTTCTTTCTGGCATCGAGTGTTCGGTATTTGTAATTACGGATGGAAAGAATTATAAAATTCTTCCGGAGGCTAAAGATTATAAGCGCATTGGTGAGGGCGACAAAGGTTTAAATACGGGTGGTATGGGTGCCGTTTCGCCGGTTCCGTTTGCAGATGCCGAATTTATGCAAAAAGTGGAAGAGCGCATTATAAAACCAACTGTTGAAGGATTGATTAAAGAGGGAATCGTCTACAAGGGATTTATTTTCTTTGGCTTGATTAAAGTAAATAATGAACCGTATACCATTGAGTATAATGCTCGAATGGGCGATCCAGAAACGGAGGTTGTGATGCTGCGCATAAAGAGTGATTTTGTTGATTTGCTTGAAGGTGCGGCAAATGGAAATCTGAACGAAAAAAATATTGAATTTGATGATCGCTCTGCAGTAACGGTTATGTTGGTTTCTGGTGGATATCCTGAAGATTATGAAAAAGGGAAAGAAATTAGTGGACTTGAAAGTGTAAACGGAAGCATTGTTTTTCATGCAGGAACAGCTCAACGGGCTGGAAAAATAGTTACTAATGGCGGACGTGTAATTGCTGTTAGCTCTTATGGTGAAAATAAATCGGAGGCTCTTGCCCTTTCATTTGCCAATGCACAAAAAATTCAATTCGATAAAAAGTATTTCAGAACTGATATTGGTTTTGATCTTTAAATAAGTAGTTACAAGTAAATAGTTACGAGTTACAAGACTGTTTATCTGAATGTAGCCTACACATATCAATAATTATTATTGATCATTTAACACATCTTATAGGTTTAAATTTCTAGCAGAAATGGCAAAAATATTGGTAATTGATGATGAACGAAGTATTCGAAATACGCTGAAAGATATTTTGGAGTTTGAGAAACATCAGGTAACACTGGCTGAAAATGGAAAACAAGGATTTGAATTTGCTCAAAATAATTTCTTTGATTTAATTTTTTCTGATATTAAAATGCCAGAAATGGATGGTATCGAACTTCTTGTCCATTTGAGCGAGATAGGTACAGAGGCTCCTATTGTTATGATCTCCGGTCATGGAAACATCGAGACTGCTGTAGAATGTATCAAAAAAGGAGCTTTTGATTTTATTGTAAAACCCATCGATTTAAACCGACTGCTGATAACTGTTCGGAATGCGTTGGAAAAAAACACCTTGGTTGCAGAGACAAAAACACTAAAGAAAAAAGTTGCTAAACGCCATCAAATGATTGGTGCTTCGCTGCCCATTGAAAAAGTAAGGAAGATGATTGAGCGTGTTGCTCCTACAGATGCACGTGTTTTGATTACCGGCGATAATGGGACGGGAAAAGAAGTTGTGGCAAGATTGCTGTTTGAGCAGAGCAATCGTACAGAGGCTCCTTATGTGGAAGTAAATTGTGCTGCAATTCCATCTGAGTTGATTGAAAGTGAACTTTTCGGACATGAAAAAGGTGCTTTTACATCGGCAATAAAGCAACGTATCGGAAAGTTTGAACAGGCTGATGGTGGTACTATCTTTTTGGATGAAATTGGCGATATGAGCCTCTCGGCTCAAACTAAAGTGCTTCGCGTGCTGCAGGAAAACGAATTGACGAGAGTTGGTAGTGATAAGGTCATTAAAGTTAATGTTCGGGTATTAGCAGCCACCAATAAGAATCTGGCAAAGGAAATTCAAAATGGTAATTTCAGAGAAGATTTATTTCATCGATTAAATGTAATTCCTATTCGTGTCCCGACATTGGATGAGCGAAAAGATGATATTCCTTTACTTGTAAGCCATTTTTGTGAACTTATTTGTGGCGAACAGGGCATTCAACCAAAAATATTTGATGATGCCGCAATTGAATTGCTGAAAATGCGTTCCTGGACTGGAAATATTCGTGAGTTGCGTAATGTAGTTGAGCGGTTAATTATCCTGGGAGGGCCAAGTATTAGTGCAGACGATGTTGAAACGTTTGTTTAAAAGTAAGGGTAAGATACAAAAAGAGGCCTGCTGATTAATTTCGGCAGGCCTATTTTGTCTTTATTCTTTTGTCTAAAATCTATACATTGAACCGGAAATGCATGATGTCGCCGTCGTTGACTACATATTCTTTTCCTTCTACGTTCATTTTCCCGGCTTCCTTGCAAGCTGCTTCCGAACCTAAGGCAGTAAAGTCTTCGTATTTGATAACCTCAGCACGGATAAAGCCTTTTTCGAAATCGGTGTGAATTACGCCGGCACATTGAGGGGCTTTCCAGCTGCGTTCAAAAGTCCATGCGCGGACTTCTTGTACTCCACAGGTGAAATAAGTCTGCAGATCTAATAAATGATATGCTGCGCGAATTAACCGTGAAACTCCGGATTCTGTCAACCCTACTTCTTCCAGAAACATTTGGCGTTCTTCGTAAGTTTCAAGTTCGGCAATATCGGCTTCGGTAGCAGCAGCGACGATTAAAATTTCGGCATTCTCATCTTTCACTGATTCGCGTAGAGCGTCTACGTAAGCATTTCCGTTTTTTGCAGACGCTTCGTCCACATTGCAAACATACATAACGGGTTTGTCTGTGAGCAAATATAAATCTTTTACCAGCTTTTTATCCAGAGGGTCCAGCTTTACGGTACGGGCTGATTTTCCTTGCAACAGAGCTTCTTTATATTGTACATATATATCGTATGTGGCTTTGGCTTGTTTGTCGCCACCGGTTTGAGCTTGTTTTTGAACTTTGCTAATCCGACTTTCAACAGTTTCGAGATCTTTTAGTTGTAATTCGGTGTCAATAATTTCTTTGTCGCGGACTGGATTTATGCTGCCGTCGACGTGAGTGATGTTGTCGTCGTCAAAACAACGTAATACATGTAGAATAGCATCTGTTTCGCGGATATTGGCAAGAAATTTATTTCCTAATCCTTCTCCTTTACTGGCACCTTTTACCAATCCTGCTATATCTACAATCTCTACGGTTGTGGGAACGATACGTTGAGGGTGCACCAGTTCAGCTAAAGCATTGAGTCGGTCATCGGGCACCGTAATGACACCTACATTAGGTTCGATAGTACAAAAAGGAAAGTTAGCTGCTTGAGCTTTTGCGTTTGAAAGACAGTTGAATAGAGTAGATTTACCTACATTGGGTAAGCCTACAATACCACATTGAAGAGCCATATTTTTGAATATTTAGTTTTTGAATTGCGTAATCTCTTGAATTGTTTTAAGCTGTTTGTAAACAAACAACTTACATATTTATTAATCCAAAATTACCAGTGTGCAAAGATACGAAAAAATTGGAGCTTGAAAGGTTCCCGTTTAAAAGCATTGGAGCTGAGAGGTACTATGACGTAATAACTGAGCAATACATGTTTCGTTTTTTTTATCGGGATAATTTTAGCCCCACAATTCCTGAATAATTTTGGGGTAGTAGTTGTATTCAAGCTCATGTACCTTTTGTGCTATCGTGTCGGCTGTGTCTGTTGGTAAAACAGGACATTTTGTTTGGAAAATTATACTGCCTTCGTCGTAATTGCTGTTTACGTAATGGATGGTAATGCCGGATTCTTTTTCGCCTGCATCTGCCACGGCCTGATGTACATGGTGTCCGTACATTCCTTTTCCACCATATTTAGGTAATAGAGCCGGGTGTATGTTGATTATCTTATTTGGAAATGCGTTAATAATGTTTTGTGGTATTTTGAGAAGGAAGCCAGCTAAAACAATAGCATCTATATTATGTTGCTTTAAAAAGTCAACAACGACATCACTCTGCGCAAATTCTTCGCGTGAGAATGTAAAAGATGGTATCTGAAGTAATTTTGCCCGTTCGTGTATGAATGCTTCCGCTTTATTAGAAATGATAAGTGGAAAAATTAATTTGTTACTGGTTGAAAAATAACGAATTATATTCTCGGCATTCGAACCTGAACCGGATGCAAACAGAGCTATTTTTAAAGACATTGTATGAAGTTTAAATCTGCACAAAAAGGTGATATTTGTGCAAAAATAACAATTTTTATCAACAAAAACGAGGTTATATCGATAAATTTTGTTTCCTTTGCACCGCAAAATTATAAAACAATTTCTATTTATAAACTTAAAAACAAAAATTATGTCAGAAGTAGAAGCTAAAGTAAAAGCAATTATCGTAGACAAATTAGGCGTGGAAGAAGCAGATGTAACTCCAACAGCTAGTTTCACAAACGACCTTGGTGCTGATTCATTGGACACTGTAGAATTGATTATGGAATTTGAAAAAGAATTCGGTATTTCTATTCCAGATGAACAAGCTGAAAAAATCGCTACTGTTGGTGACGCTATCGCTCATATCGAAGCTTTACAAAAATAATTTTATTCCGCAATAAATTTTATTATGGAATTGAAAAGAGTTGTAGTAACAGGTTTAGGTACAATTAGCCCGTTAGGAAATTCTATCCCCGAATTGTGGGATAATATCCAAAACGGAGTTAGTGGAGCCGGACCTATTACTCATTTCGATGCTTCCCAGTTTAAAACTCAATTTGCCTGTGAGGTTAAAGGTTTCGATCCTTCGAAATATTTTGATCGCAAAGAAGCACGCAAATTGGATATTTACGCGCAGTATGCTATTGCATCTGCAAAGGAGGCCATTGAAAACTGTGGGGTAGATTTAGAGACTGTTGATAAAGACGAAGTAGGAGTTATTTTTGCAGCAGGTATTGGTGGTATTCAAACTTTTGAACAAGAAATTGCTTACTACTATACAAATAAAGAACAAGGTCCTAAATTTAATCCGTTCTTTATTCCAAAAATGATTTCGGATATTGCTGCAGGTCAAATTTCTATCATGTATGGTTTTCGCGGACCAAATTATTCCACTGCTTCAGCTTGTGCTTCTTCAACCAATGCCATCATTGATGCTTTTACGCATATTCGTATGGGTAAAGCTAATATGATCTTGACTGGTGGTGCCGAGGCTGCTATTACACCCGGAGGTGTAGGTGGTTTTAATGCGCTTACCGCTTTATCTACAAGAAATGATGACCCGACAGGTGCTTCGCGTCCATTCAGTAAAAGCCGTGATGGTTTTGTAATGGGAGAAGGAGCCGGTTGTTTAGTTCTCGAAGAGTTGGAACATGCTTTAGCGCGTGGAGCCAATATTCTTTGCGAAGTAGTCGGAGGTGGCATGTCTGCTGATGCTTATCACTTGACAGCTACTCATCCTGAAGGTCTTGGTGCTATATTAGTTATGAAACGTGCATTGAAAGATGCCGGATTAACGCCTGCTGATATTGATTATATTAATGTTCACGGAACATCTACCCCGGTAGGAGACATCTCTGAGTCGAAAGCGATCAAGGAAGTGTTTGGTGACCATGCATACAAGCTTAATATCAGTTCAACGAAATCTATGACCGGTCACATGTTAGGTGCGGCTGGTGCGGTTGAAGCTATTATATCTGTAATGTCTGTTGTAAACGATATCGTTCCTCCAACCATCAACTTTAATGAAGGTGATGAAGATCCTGATATCGATTATAATCTTAATTTTACCTTTAATAAGGCACAAAAACGAACTGTAAATGCAGCTCTTTCCAATACCTTTGGATTTGGTGGTCATAATGCGAGTGTTATCGTTAAAAAATACTCAAAATAAGAGTTTGTGATTAAGAATATTCTTTTAAAAGTAAGGCTCCTTTCGAAAGCTCGAAAAGAGCCTTATTTTTTATTTTATAAAATTCTGGGGTTTTATCCCAATAAGATCGAATACTATCAGTTGGCTGTTCGCCATAAATCAGTTTCGATTCCCACCGAAAATGGCTGCAACCTGAGTAATGAGCGCCTTGAGTTTTTAGGTGATGCTGTTCTGAATTCGGTAGTAACCGATATTCTCTACTGTCGCTATGAAAATCAACGCGAAGGTTTCCTCACGAATACCCGATCCAAAATAGTAAAACGTGATTCTTTGAATCAGTTGGCTATAGAAATAGGCCTTGATAAGTTGGTTAAAGTCACCAAATATGTTAATACCCATACGAATAATAATATCTATGGTAATGCATTAGAAGCATTAATGGGAGCTATTTACCTGGATTATGGGTATAAGCAGTGTAAAAAATTTGTTGAACAACGATTGTTCCGAAGTTTAGTTGACCTGGATAAAGTGGCTGAGAATGAAGTAAACTTCAAGTCTAAACTCATTGAATGGTGTCAAAAAAACCGTTTGGAACCGGAGTTTATTCTGGTGAATGAAACATTAAATGGTTCTAATAAACACATCTTTCAATCCCGGTTGATGATTCAGGGACAAATGATTTGCGAAGCTTCGGGTACAAGTAAAAAGGAGTCTCAGCAGAATGCTTCGCGTATTGCATTTGAAATAATTCAATCAAATAAAAATTTTATGGAAGAGCTTAGATTAGCCATAGCTCAAACTATAAAAAGTTCTGATCCAGAGAGTCTGTCCCCTGAAGAAACCGCTTAATTTAAATTCTATCACTTTTAGATAGACCAGATACTGCACATTTCAGTTTGATATGTGTATCTCCTTCGTGTTTTTTTGTAACTTTGTACTCCGGTAAGATTAACTAACTCATTAAAACTAAGAATCATGGAAAACATTCATTTTTCTCAATTAATATTTGCTCAGGCAAAAAAATATGGAGAAAGAGTAGCCTTGTATCATCGAGAAGAACTGACCGATGAATGGAGCAAAATTTCGTGGAACCTTCTCGCGAATCAGGTAACTGCCATTGCCAAAGCTTTTGTAGAGATTGGCGTTGTGGAGAAGCAGCGGGTAGCTCAGTTTTCGCAAAATAAGGCCGAAAATCTGATTGTTGACTTTGCGTTATTTGCCAACCGGGCAATTATGATTCCGTTGTATGCCACCTCTTCTGCTTCTCAAGTTGAGTTTATTGTGAACGATGCTGAAATAGAAGTTATGTTTGTTGGCGATCAACAGCAATACAATGTTGCTTATGAAGTGCTGAAAGCATCTAAGTTTCTCAAGAAAATTATTGCATTCGACAAAAAAGTAATCTTTGCCGATGAGAATCATGGGATGTATTACAGTGATTTTTTATCTTTGGGCGAAAAATCGGTAAAAGATTCGGAAGTTGAAGGTCGTCAAAGCAGAGTCAGTGAAGATGATTTAGCTTGTATTTTATATACTTCGGGCACAACGGGTAATCCCAAGGGAGTAATGATCCCTCATTCCTGTTTTAATGAGGCTATGCGTATTCATACAATCCGACTCACAAGCATAACAGACAAAGACACCACGATCGCATTCCTTCCCCTTTCTCATGTCTTTGAACGCACCTGGTGCTATTTCTGCCTTTTTAAGGGTGTGACTATTTATATCAATCTTCGTCCGACAGAGATACAGCGAACGATAAGAGACGTTCATCCGACCTTGATGTGTGCCGTTCCCCGGTTTTGGGAAAAAGTATATGCGGGTGTAAAAGATAATTTATCGAAATATTCACCGATCATGTTGGGAATTGTAGTCTGGGCAGTGGCAACGGGCAAGAAACACAATGTTGATATCTTACGACGGGGTAAGAAGCCTGATTTCCTTTTGAAATTTGGATATTCGATTGCCGACAAGCTCATTTTTTCGAAGGTAAAAGAAACTCTGGGAATTGAAAATGCAAATATACTACCTGTGGCCGGAGCAAAATTGTCTGATGAAATAGCTCTATTCTTCAGGAGTATTGGTGTTCCACTGATTTATGGTTATGGACTTACTGAAAGTACAGCTACTGTATGCTGTTACGAATATGTGAATTACGAAATAGGCACAGTGGGTAATATTATGCCTGACGTTCAGGTGAAAATCGGTGATGAAAATGAAATTATGCTGAAAGGTAAGACTATTTTCGCTGGTTACTACAATAATCCGGCTGCCAATGCAGCTTCGTTTACCGAAGATGGATGGTTTAAAACCGGTGATGCTGGTTTTATTAAAGAGGATAAGTTGGCTTTGACGGAAAGGATTAAAGATTTGTTCAAAACTTCGAATGGAAAATATATAGCTCCTCAGGAAATTGAAACCCGTTTAGGACTAGATAAGTATATTGAACAAGTGGCTGTGATAGGCGATGAACGGAATTATGTTACCGCAATTATTGCGCCTGCCATTCCTGCTATTAAGGAATACGCCGAAAAAAACCAGATCAGCTATGAAAATATAGATGATTTACTCAAATCGCCTGCTATTAATGAGCTCTTGAAATCACGCATTGCCGACCAGCAAAAGGGAATGGCTAATTATGAGTTGATCAAGAAATTCTGCCTGATACCTAAAAGTTTTGCTATTGAGACCGGTGAATTGACTAATACTTTGAAGATCCGCCGAACGGTAGTGACTCAAAAGTATAAGACACTGATTGACGAAATGTACAATAGCTAAATCTATTTTTTTTGTATAACAGCTTTTTTCTGATGTATTTTTGTGCTTTGTAATAGCAATTTTGTATTTTTGTGTCGATATTATTTCTAAAAGTAACGTTTTAAACTAAGTTGATTATGTTGTTAGAAAAAATTGGACAAAATGCAGGTCTGGTATGGACGGCATTAGAAAACGGCGAATTGAACATTAAAACCGTAAAGAAAATAACCAAGCTGACAGAAAGGGATCTGAATATGGCTTTGGGGTGGTTGGCCCGCGAAGGAAAGATTAGATTTCATGAACTGGAAGGTGACCTATTTGTGGCTCTGACTTAATTGAATTCATTTGTGGCATTGTTTTGACGCGCGATTGCAGCTTCATTCCAGCACTAAAAAACGGGCTATCTCAGTTGTGAGGTAGCCCGTTTTTTAGTTGTGTGTCAAAATCTGTTTCTCAATATCCGGTACCCGTAAGAGAAATCACCCGTTCCGGCAGTCCTCCTCCCGAAATGGTCAGCATGGCATTGTGAGTCCCTACTGTGGTGGGCGTATATGTAACATTAATGTCACTTCCGAATATTCCGTTTGCAGCATCTTTAGTTATACTATTGGTTGAGATGGAGAATAGAGCCACATCGGTTCCACTGATTGTCAGCGTAAGATCACCTACAATGTCGTTTGTTTTTATATTAATCGATTTTTTATTGGCAGAGAACTGTTTAGTCGGATAATAAAGCAATGTATTCTCTACTGTTCCGGCTAGAATAACCGGAGAGTTCGGCCCAATGCTACTGGTTCCGCTCAGGCTAAAACCGGTTGTGGCTAAATGATCGTTGGTTATGTTCAGTTGGTCGGTTTGAGTTCCTAAGCCTTTAGGATTATATCGCACATTAATTGTTTCGGTAACGTTGGTTGCACTGGGCGCCAGACTAAGCGTTTTGCTCCAGGTAGTTTCTGTCGAGCGCTTAAGCTCAAAGTTGACACTGTTTTGAAATGAAACATTTAAGTTCGAAGTCAGATTCATGGCTGTGATAGTAACATCCTGGGAGCTTGTAGGTGTGCCGTATGTTGTTGTAAAGTTGGTGAAGTTGGCTGTTGCCGACATTTTAGCCGGCATAAAATTAAATGTAATATTATCGGCCGATTTAGTTATGTTGGTAATGGCTCTGTTTATATCAACATTGCTCCAGGTTATTGGCGTAAACGAACCCGAAGTAAAAGCACTGCCCGGAGAGGTTGTGGAACCGCTCAACGGTTGGAGATATAAACGCATATGACTTGCCTGAGTCTGTGTACTGCCGGCATATACATTTACGGCATTATTAGCCCAGGCCGATTGGTTATAATCAACATGCCAGATACACAGACCTTCGCCAGGCAGGTAAGTGTCCCAACCCGTCTGCTTGCGATATTCGGCAATAAAGAATTCGGATGGATCAGGGCTTTTGCCGTCTAAATTATGAGTGCTTGCCGCCAACAGAAAAGCCTGATTGGTGGTACTTGCAGGCTCTGTCGTTCCCTGATAGATGGGCAAGAGGGTGAGGGTAGCCTGCGTGTTTTTTTGTTCAGGAGTCAGCCATCCCAGATAAAATCTGTCGTATGCCGAGTAAGTCGGCGGTGTTCGTCCATTGTTATTGTAGTTTC
>DAIQOQ010000258.1:0-4209 GCA_036787795.1 Paludibacter sp.
ATTTATATTATGACGATTAATAGGAGTTTCACTATTGGTTTAAAGGTTTCGCAAAATCTGTTCCAAATGGTAATCGTCCATCACTAAAACCTGACGGGCTTTACTTCCTTCGAAAGGTCCTATGATACCTACTACTTCCAGCTGATCGACAATGCGTCCGGCACGGTTATAACCAATGGAGAACTTACGCTGAATAAGCGAAGTAGACCCTTGCTGGTTGGCAACAATCAGGCGGGCAGCTTCTTCGAAGAGCGGATCGCGTTTGCTCATATCCACTGAGCTTGCATCTATTCCATCGCTTTCGGCTCCAACATATTCCGGTAAATAAAATGCAGTTGGGTAGGCTTGCTGCTGACTGATGTGATGAACAATGTTTTCTACTTCGGGGGTATCCACAAAGGCGCATTGAACACGTGTCAGATCATTTCCCTGCGAGAAAAGCATATCACCGCGACCCACCAATTGGTTGGCTCCCGGAGAGTCGAGAATGGTACGCGAGTCGATCATAGATGAAACGCGGAACGCTACACGTGCCGGGAAGTTGGCTTTGATTACCCCGGTAATAATGTTTACCGACGGACGTTGGGTGGCAATAATCATGTGAATACCCACGGCACGGGCCAGCTGGGCAATACGCGCAATCGGCATTTCCACTTCTTTGCCGGCAGTCATGATTAAATCGCCAAACTCATCTACAATTACCACAATGTAAGGTAAGAACCTGTGTCCTTTTTCCGGATTCAGATGGCGAATGGTAAATTTCTCGTTGTATTCTTTGATGTTACGAACATGCGCTTTTTTGAGCAAATCGTAGCGATCGTCCATTTCCTTACAAAGCGAATTGAGAGTTTCCACCACTTTGCTGGTGTCGGTAATAATGGCATCATCGCCATCGGGCAGTTTGGCCAGAAAATGTTTTTCTATGTCGCCATAGATATTGAATTCCACCTTTTTGGGATCTACCAATACGAGTTTCAGTTCGGCCGGATGCTTCTTGTAAAGCAAGGAGGTGATGATGGCGTTCAACCCAACTGATTTACCTTGTCCGGTAGCACCTGCAACCAACAAGTGAGGCATTTTGGCCAGATCGACCATGAAAATATCGTTGGTAATAGTGCGTCCGAATGCCACGGGCAATTCGAATTTTGATTCCTGAAATTTTTTGGACGCAATGATAGAGTGCATCGAAACCACCTGAGGATCGCTATTTGGAACCTCAATACCAATGGTTCCTTTGCCCGGAATAGGAGCAATGATACGAATACCGGTTGCAGCCAGACTAAGCATGATGTCGTATTCGAGGTTACGGATTTTAGAAATACGCACCCCGGCTTTTGGAACAATTTCGTACAACGTAATGGTAGGACCAACCGTTGCTTTGATGGTTTCTATTTCGATACCGTAATTCTGCAAGGTGGTGATAATACGGTTTTTATTTGCATTTTGTTCCACCATGTCAATCTGGGTATCGTTGTCGGTACCGTACACTTTCAGCAGATCGAGCGTAGGAGGAGCATAGTGTGTCAGATCCAGTGTGGGGTCGTATTTACCCAGTTTGGTTACATTGTAAAACGGATCTTCGTTATCGTCATTGGTCAGCCCTGATTCCTCGGCATCCACTGCTTTAGTTTCTTCTTTTTCTTCGGGCTGCTGAGTCTGAATTTCAAATGGCACCTCTTCGTTTTCGTCCTGTATTTCTACCTGTGGGGTTTCAATGATTAGTTCCTGCTCTTCATTATCAGTTCCTTTTACTATCCAGTCTTCGGGGATTATTTCGGTGCCTACAGCCACGGTAGCTTCATCTTCGAATGGTTCATCGTTTATGCTGAATTCGGGCTCCGAAGCTTCAACCGTTTTTGGTTTGCGCGAGAAAAGTCGTCTCAGGAATGGAACGGTGGCTTTTGATGAGATGATGGCATAGACCAGAAAGGCTCCGATAAGTATCATCAAGGCGCCCGATGTGCCTACATAAGAAATCAACCACCGACTTACCTGGTCGCCCTGATTGCCGCCCGGCGAAAAAGGGAAAGTATAATTTTCGTAGAATGGGATTAAAACATATCCCAGCAGAACCGATAGCCAAACCAACCAGAAGCAGGCATGGAAAAAGGCTTTCCATACAGATGCAACGCGCACCATCATAAGGCGTAACCCCACAACAGTAAAAAAGTAAACGACTGCGAACGAAGCTACTCCAAATCCGTGGCGCAAGAATTTATCGGCCAGAATGGCTCCTAACACAGAACCCCAGTTCTGAATGTCCGAGCGCATTTGCTGAAGTTCGTGCCACGACAAATCCATCTTACTCTGATCGGCATAAGCGAAGAAGAAATAGGAAACGAATGACATGAACAAAAACAGAACTCCCAGTAGAACTCCAATTCCCAGGATGATTCGGGTACGTTCGTCGGTCAGAAATTTCTTTAATTTGGCACCATAAACAATTTCGGGTGATCCATTCGACTCTTTTTGCCGTCTGGAGCTTGATTTCGGTTCCGGCCTCGATTCCGGTTTGGGTGTTTTAATAGGTTTTCTAGGTGCCATTTACTTTGGGTTACAGATATAGTTAGAGGAGTTTATTGATTTGAATGCAAAAATAATAAAAAGCAACGCCTCAATTCCATCTTTTGATATAAATTTGTAGAAAATTTTTTTACATTGCTCATGAAAATCAACAGGTAGGTACTAATGCAAATACCGTGAGCTAATAACAACAAAAAAGAGATGACAACAAAACAACGATATCAATGCATTATTAATTGGTTTTTGGAAAATGTGCCGGTGGCCGAAACCGAATTGCATTACACCGATCCTTTCGGGCTGCTGGTAGCGGTTATTCTGTCGGCCCAATGTACCGACAAACGGGTGAATATGATTACTCCTAAACTGTTGGCCGATTTTCCGACGCCGGAAGTGATGGCTGTAACAACGCCCGAGGTGGTTTTTGACTATATTCGTTCCATATCCTATCCCAACAATAAAGCAAAGCACCTGGTGGGTATGGCGCAAAAGCTGGTGTCCGATTTTGGCGGAATTGTTCCCGATGATATAGATCAACTCCAGACCCTGCCCGGAGTGGGACGCAAAACGGCCAATGTGATTGCGTCGGTGGTTTTCAATAAGCCGGCCATGGCGGTTGATACCCATGTTTTCCGGGTTTCAGAGCGGTTGGGGCTCACTACCGATTCTAAAAATCCGCTTCAAACCGAACGTGAACTTGTAAAGTATATCCCCGCCGACCTTATCCCTAAAGCACACCATTGGCTTATCCTGCACGGACGTTATACTTGTCTGGCGCGTAAGCCTAAATGCTCCGAATGTGGTCTGACCTCCTGGTGCAGATATTACGTAAGTCAATAAAATATGTTTTTCAATCAAAAAAGCCATTGTTCATCCTTAATAAATTTTTATATTTGCGGGATTAAATCAAATTTAAAACTATAACAATTACAAAAAATGATAGATGAAGAATTAGTCCGTTGTAGACCTTGCGGATATGTGATGAAAGCTAGTGATTTGGGCGATGTGTGCCCGGCTTGCGGTTTACCCCGCAATGTGTTTGAGCCTTATCGTGAAAAAGTTTCACCCAATCGATTATTGATTTTGAGCCTTGATATTCACCCCATCGCTATACACCTTTCGCAAACATTTGTGGCATTGACACCGATGTTGATCATTTTCCACCTTATTTTTCCGGATTTTCAGGCAACTATTGCACACTCGGTGATTACCTTTTCAGTTTGGGCATTGCCGGTATCGTTGATAGCTTCTACCATATCCGGTATTGTAGATGGAATTACCCGTTTCAAAACGTTGAGAACGCCTTTGCTTAAGTCGAAGATAATTTACAGTATGCTGATATTGATACTTTCAATTCTGCAGTTAGTACTGTTTGTTCCCGAAACTTATACCTGGGTAACTATTTTGCTTAGCCTTTTGTCTCTGGGATGTGCCGTTAAGTTGGGATTGCTCGGAAAGCACCTGTTGGATGTGATTTTACCCGGAACCTATGTGCGTCGTAAGAAAAAGAATACGAAATATGCACCTAAGGCAAAAATCGAAAAAGCCGAAACCGGCGATGCGCCCGAGAAACCTATGAAGCTGGTCAAAAAACCGAAAGCCGATCAGGTGGATGCTGAAGAATAAATAATAACTTCTGAAAAATAAGATCCCTGTTTCCATTTTTATTGGAAACGGGGATTTTTTTTA
>DAIQOQ010000259.1:0-4203 GCA_036787795.1 Paludibacter sp.
CAAAACCAACCTCGTTGGCAGAACTTGCAGCGTTGACTATCAATGGTCGCGTTATTTCGGAAGTTATTATTGATCGTTCGGGTATTACCGGCGAAAAGATGGAGTTAGACTACTATGAATTCGTTCAGGGTGGTACAGCTGCTGCTTATATTCACCCGGGAAACAAGCTGGCTACTATTGTGGCAGTTGCTCAAGAAAACGCCGAATACGAAACCTTACGTGGCATGGCGATGCATATTGCAGCAATGGCGCCTGTGGCTATTGATGAATCCGGAGTGCCTCAAAAAGTAAAAGATAACGAGCTTGCAGTGGCTATCGAAAAAACCAAAACCGAACTTGTTGCAAAGGAAGTGGAAGTGGCATTAAAAAAAGCGGGTATCAATCCTGCTCACGTTGATAGCGAAAACCACATTGAATCAAATATAGCTAAGGGCTGGATTACTGCAGAGGAAGCTGTAAAAGCACGTGAAATTAAAACAACAGTTACTGCTGAGAAATCTGCAACTTTACCCGAACAGAAAGTAAACAGTATTGCAGCCGGACGTATGGCTAAATTCTACAAAGAATATACCCTTTTAGAACAAAAGTACGAAGGTGGCGGTGAAGAAGCTGGAAAAATGACAGTAAAAGAACTGCTTGTAAAAAAACAGTTAACTTGCGTTGCTTTCAAACGTGTAACCTTGAACCAGGAATAATTTTAATTGGCAGGCCTAAGGTCCAATAATTATATTTAAAAAGCTCCCGAACATTCCGGGAGCTTTTTTATTTGAATAATGAAGCACTTAAAGCCTTAGAATGTACGCAAATTTTGCTATTTTTGCATTTCGTTTTCAACTACAGCTTTTCGGGGACGAAAAGAACGGTTTCAACTAAAAAACATTCTCATGAGAAAAGTAAGAGTGCGCTTTGCACCAAGCCCTACCGGAGCATTACATATTGGCGGAGTTCGTACCGCTTTGTACAATTATCTTTTTGCAAAAAAACACGGTGGAGACATGTTGCTCCGCATCGAAGATACCGATTCGGCACGTTTTGTGCCCGGAGCGGAAGATTATATTGTGGAGTCACTCAAATGGCTTGGCATTGGTATAGATGAAGGTATTGGCGTTAGCACCGACGGACCGCATGCACCTTACAGACAAAGTGAACGTAAGGCCATTTACCGGAAGTATGTAGATCAGTTGCTTCAGGCAGGTTTGGCTTATGTGGCTTTTGATACACCTGCCGAACTGGATGCTAAACGGGCTGAAATAGCCAACTTTCAGTACGATGCGAAAACGCGCGATTTGATGACCAACTCGCTTACTTTACCTGCCGATGAAGTACAGGCACGCATTGATAATGGTGAACAATATGTGGTTCGGATAAAAATAGAACCCAACGAAGAAATTAAAGTACAGGATTTGATTCGCGGCGAAGTGATTATCAATTCATCGGTGCTCGATGATAAAGTGCTATTTAAATCGGCCGACCAACTGCCTACTTACCACATGGCAAATGTGGTGGACGATTATCTGATGGAGATCTCGCACGTTATCCGTGGCGAAGAATGGTTGCCATCGGCTCCGCTACACGTACTGTTGTATCGTTATTTGGGATGGACAGACGTTATGCCACAGTTTGCGCACCTGCCACTATTACTAAAACCCGATGGAAATGGTAAACTGAGCAAACGCGATGGCGACCGACTTGGATTTCCTGTTTTTCCGCTCAACTGGACCGATCCGAAAACGGGTGAGACCTCTTCGGGTTATCGCGAAGCGGGTTATTTCCCCGAAGCAGTTGTTAACTTTTTGGCACTGCTGGGATGGAATCCCGGAACAGAGCAGGAACTATTTTCGATGGAGGAACTTATTGAGCAATTCTCGCTCGACCGCGTGAGCAAGAGTGGCGCCAAGTTTGATTATGAAAAAGGAAAATGGTTTAACCATAAATATTTGCAATTAAAACCGGTTGAAGAGATTGCCGGACACTTTCAAAAAATATTGACAGCTAAAGGAATCGAAGCAGAACCGGAAAAAGTGATTAAAATAGTGTCGTTGGTTAAAGAGCGTGCTCATTTTGTCCACGAAATCTGGGATCAGTCGGGCTTTTTCTTTTTGGCTCCAACCGAATATGATGCCAAAACAGTGCAAAAACGCTGGAAAGCCGAAACGCCTGCGTTGATGACAGAACTGATTGATGTGCTCGAAGGCATTGACAATTTTTCGGTCGAAAATTCTGAAAAAATCGTCATTGGCTGGATTACCGACAAAGGATATAATATGGGTGGGGTGATGAACGCTTTTCGTCTGGCAGTGGTTGGCGAAGGAAAGGGTCCGCACATGTTTGATATTACCAACGTCATTGGTAAGACCGAAACGATTGCCCGTTTGAAAAAAGCGATTGAAACTATCAGTAAATAACAGATGCCGAAAAAAGTCCTGATAATAACGTATTATTGGTTTCCGAGTGGGGGAGCCGGCGTGCAACGTTGGTTGAAGTTTACTAAATATCTGCGCGACTTTGGGTGGGAACCTATCATTTACACACCCGAGAATCCGGAATTTCCATCAATCGATCCATCGTTTGAAAAGGATTTGCCCAACGGACTGACTGTGTTGAAGACACCTATTTGGGAACCGTACAACGTTTACCGTATGCTGACACGCAAGAAGAAAAGCGAACCGATCAATGCTGCTTTTATTTCAGAAAATAAAAAACAGGGCTGGAAAGAAAAGCTTTCTATCTGGATTCGGGGTAATTTCTTGATTCCTGATCCTCGTCGGTTCTGGATTGCTCCTTCGGTGCGTTATCTGACCGAATACTTGTCGGAAAATCCGGTTGACGCGGTGATAACTACCGGTCCGCCGCATTCTATGCACTTAATAGGCCTGGGGCTGAAGAAAAACCTGCCGGACTTACCCTGGTTGGCCGATTTTCGGGATCCCTGGACTAATATTGACTTTTATAAAGAATTGAATCTGACTGGTCTGGCCGATAAAATACATCGTCGTTTGGAAAAGCAAGTTATTCGTACAGCTGATGCCATGGTGACGGTATCAGACGGTTGGAAAAATGACTTTCTACCGATGAATCCCAACCGGATTCAGGTAATTACAAATGGTTACGACGAGTCGGATGTGCAGCAGGTGGAAGTACCGCTGGATGAAAAATTTTCCATTTCGCATATCGGTACACTCAATGCAGCCCGCAATCCGCAAACGGTATGGAAAGTATTGAGTCGGATTTGTGCTGAAAATGCCGAATTCAAACAGGACTTACAAATTCAGTTGGTGGGGAAAGTTGACTTTTCGGTGCTGGAATCAATACGGATATGCGAATTGCAGGACAGCTTGAATAAAATAGATTATTTATCGCACAGCGAAGCCATTGCCAAGCAGCAATCTTCGCAGTTATTGTTGCTGTTGATAAACCAATCGCCCAATGCCAATGGAATTCTGACCGGAAAATTCTACGAATATCTGGCATCTAAGCGTCCTATACTGGCTGTTGGTCCAACGGATGGTGATGCTGCCAAAGTACTTCGTGAAACGGGAGCTGGAGCCATGGTGGGTTTCTCCGACGAGGAATCTACCTATCAGGTTGTGCTGGATTATTACGCAAAATATAAACAGAAAACACTGACAGTACAAACCGAATCGGTAGTACGTTTTTCCCGTCGTTCACTCACCGGCGAGTTAGCCACTTTATTAAACTCTTTATGCGAAAAGTAGTAAGCATTGTAGGTGCCCGTCCGCAGTTTATCAAAGCCGCCACACTAAGTCGTCAGTTCAGATTGCTTGGCGTGCAGGAGTCCATTATTCATACAGGTCAGCATTTTGAAGCCAATATGTCGGACATCTTCTTTCGGGAAATGGAAATACCCAAACCGGCTTATCAACTGGATATTCACACGCTGTCGCACGGAGCTATGACGGGCAGAATGCTCGAAGGTATTGAAAAAGCGTTGCAAGTGGAAAAACCTGATGGTGTGGTGCTCTATGGCGACACGAATTCTACGCTTGCAGGTGCGTTGGCAGCTTCTAAGCTTCGTATTCCGGTTGTTCATGTAGAAGCCGGCTTGCGATCTTTCGACATGACTATGCCCGAAGAAGTAAACAGAGTACTTACGGACCGCGTTTCCAGCATTCTTTTTTGT
Organism: Paludibacter sp.; assembly: GCA_036787795.1. Lineage (GTDB taxonomy): Bacteria > Bacteroidota > Bacteroidia > Bacteroidales > Paludibacteraceae > Paludibacter. Next base: position 4,142 of record DAIQOQ010000259.1, read on the forward strand.
CCTACCGAAACGGCAGTGAATAATCTCAACAGAGAAGGATTTGATAATATGCCGGCAAGAAT
>DAIQOQ010000073.1:0-13033 GCA_036787795.1 Paludibacter sp.
AAAATACATGCTAAAACATAATACTAAATTTTACAGTCCAAAGTTATTTTTTTATTTCTAAAAAAGCATCTTCCAAAATTGAGACTATCAAATTAAATCCAAGCCGCATTAAATACCATCCACCCTTTTTGGGGTTTTACAATTAGACTTTTCTCTTCATTTTTTTATTTACAAACAAAAAACTAAATATAAACATTTTAGAGTACTATAAACGCATCTCAAGCCAACTTTTTTCGGTGAATTTCACAAAGCCCCTTGCAGAATCAAAAAAACGCCGTATATTTGCACCCGCTAAGCGAAAATGGTACCATAGCTCAGTTGGTAGAGCAAAGGACTGAAAATCCTTGTGTCCCCGGTTCGATTCCTGGTGGTACCACACAAAAACACTTAAACTAAACAGTTTAGGTGTTTTTCATTTCACACCTATATTAATTCATACTTGGATCACATCGGGTCAATGTAAATATCTATCCTCCCAAAACGGCATCAATTTATATAAACAAAACGACACAGTATAATTCTCACTCTGCAAAGAAGCTTAAAATGCATCCTTATATTTGGTATTCGGAGATTCTGTATTTTAGCACTGCTAAGTGCAAATTCAGACAAAAAAAAAACAAAAACGACTCAAAACATCAAACAAAATCGAATAAATTAATAGATTCTCAATGCAATAGTTGATATTATCAATTATTTATTTTACCTTTGCCAGCATAATCAAATCAATAAAATGGAAGAACGGAATTTGCCATTAGGAATGGAGGTCGGAAAAATGTTACGCGAAATGTTTCGGGTATTAAAAAAACGCACATGCGAACAAGCACAGATCAAGCTCACTATTGAGGAGTTTGGACTACTTCATGCTATAAGTAGAAAAGAAGATGACGTCATACAAAAAGATATGGCTTACATCTTAGGAAAAGACAAGTCTGCCATATTGAGGCTAATAGATTCCTTGGAAAAAAAAGATATGGTAAGAAGGGTTGTCGACGTTAACGACAGGCGAAAGAACTATCTTATGGTGACAAAGAACGGAGAAAAAGCTTTAAAAGAATACGTGGAAATAAGTGCTAAATTAATGACAGAACTTCAGGAAGATCTGACAGAATCAGAAATGAACACTTTTTACAAAGTAGTGAATAAAATCAGAAGCAATTCAGAAAAGATATAACTTAGATCAACAAATGATTGATATAATCAATGGTTGACAAACCCAAAGTATCTGGACTTATTGAAATGGTTAAATATGCATTCATAATGAAAGATATTCATAAAAAAAATACGAGTCTAAAAAAAAATATGTTCCTTTACAACTCATTAATAGAACTATTAAATACTCACTTGAAGTATTCAACAGAGAACTAAACCATTTTCAATTTATAAAGTCAAAATCAGGACACGAAACAATAAAAGACAACCTAATTAATTAGGATTTTTAAAATCAACAATATCAGAAAATGAAAAGAGAAATTAAAAAAGCAGAAGGAAAGCTTGGTATTTTGCTACCAGGAATGGGTGCTGTTGCCACTACTTTAATAGCAGGGGTCTTAGCAAGTAGAAAAGGACTTTCAAAGCCCATCGGTTCATTAACTCAAATGGGGACTATCCGTCTGGGTAAGAGAACTGATAAAAAAAATCCTCTAATCAAGGACTTTGTATCATTAGCCAATTTAGATGACATTGTATTTGGCGGATGGGATTTATTTACCGACAATGCCTATGAAACAGCGAACAAAGCTGGTGTGCTAGAGAAATCGGATATTGAACCTCTGAAAGACGAATTAATCAACATTAAACCCATGCCAGCCGTTTACGACCATAAATACCTGGTAAATCTGACACCAACAAACATCAAAACTGGTGCTACGAAAATGGATTTAGCTCAACAACTCATGAACGACATAGAAACCTTCAAGAAGGTGAATAATTGTTCTCGTATCGTTGTGCTTTGGTGCGCTTCTACCGAAGTCTACTCCGCAAAAGCAGCAGTTCACGAAACAGTTGAAAGTTTGGAAGAAGGTTTGAAAAATAATGATCCGAACATTTCACCAAGTATGATCTACGCCTATGCAGCAGTGAAATTGGGTTATCCGTATATAAATGGTGCTCCAAATTTATCTTGTGATGTACCAGCAATGGTAGAACTATCACATCGTACTAACACCCCAATTATGGGTAAAGATTTTAAATCTGGTCAGACATTAATGAAAACTATCTTAGCTCCAGGACTTCGTGCACGTTTAATTGGTCTTGATGGATGGTTCTCAACAAACATACTAGGAAACAGGGATGGTGAAGTATTAGATGATCCCGGTAGCTTCAGATCAAAAGAAGTATCTAAATCTGGTGTATTGCACGATATTCTTGAACCAGAACTATTTCCGGAATTATATGGCAACACATTCCACAAAATTAGAATTGAATATTACCCACCACGTGGTGACTTTAAAGAAAGTTGGGACTGTTTGGATATTTTCGGCTGGATGAACTATAAAATGCAAATCAAGATCAACTTTTCTTGCCGCGATTCGATTTTAGCAGCTCCTCTTGCACTTGACTTGGCTTTATTCATTGATATGGCAAAAAGAGCTGACATGCGCGGAGTACAAGAATGGTTATCATTCTATTGTAAATCACCACAAACAGCGAAAGGACTTCCTGCTCAAAACGATGTTTTCAAACAATTAGAAAAATTGGAAAACACCTTAAGGTTCTTAAAAGGTGAAGATCTGATCACCCACTTAGGACTGGATTATTATGAAAATGAACTTTTTGCATAAACTTATTTGTACCGGAATGGGCTTGGGGTTAATACCCCTTGCTCCCGGCACATTTGGTGCTTTGGGTGGACTGGGCGTCGGTTACTTAATCAAACAAGATACAATGCAACCCAACATCTGCTTGATCATACTCATCATTATTTTTACATTACTGGGGGTTTACAGCTCAAATAAAATAATTCCTGAATGGGGCGAAGATCCATCTCGAATAGTTATTGACGAAGTCGTTGGAATGTGGATATCAATGCTTTTCGTTCCAAATAGCATTTTCATCATGCTGGTTGCATTCATATTATTTCGTCTATTTGACATATATAAACCGCTATTTATAAGAAAATTTGAATTATTTCCAAAAGGCTGGGGTGTTATGTTGGATGATATAGCTGCCGGATGTGTAGCAAATATTGTATTACAAGTATTTATAGTTCTGAAAATCCAATTGGCGTGATAAAAGTACTTGGCTATTCATCAAAGTTTATCAAAGCTCAACTGTCATCATTTGGATCTACTGTGGTTGATTTTTCAACCACTTACATATTAACATCACTCGTAGGCCTTTTATATGTCGTTTCTTCAGCTACAGGTGTCGTTTTTGGCGGAATTGTAAACTTTCTTTTAGGAAGGTATTGGGTCTTTAATGCAGACAAGGAAAAAAAGTCGACGCAAATTTCCAAATATATACTTGTATGGATCTCTAGCATGTTATTAAACATGGGAGGGATTATTTTTTTTACTGAAACCATTGGATTATATTATCTGATTTCAAAAGTTATAACTTCAGCTTTAGTAGGTTTCTTTTTCAACTATTATCTTCAAAAGACGTTTGTCTTTAAAACAAAAAAATAGTATCTAACCACAAAATGATGAGTATTTAGTCATCATTTGAAAGACTGATTTAAAAATTAATGAGAATAAGAATAGCAATACTAGCCATTTTTTTTATTTTTACTCCTTACCTGACTTTTTCGCAAACGGAGAATTCCTCAACATTCAGAGGCATTGTACTTGACACGCAAACCAATGAACCTATTCCTTCAGCATCAGTTACTGTATTGGATCATGGGCAAGTTACAAGAACTAATGAATCTGGAAGATTTTCCTTTTTCTTGAATTCAACAACTTCGAGAAAAACTCAAATAAAAGTTTCTTGCGTCGGCTATAAAACTGAAATAATAACATTTCCGAACGACCACAAAGAGCTGGAAATAAAATTATCATCGCAATCCCAAAATCTCAAAGAGGTTACGGTAAAAAAACAAAAATACAGAAATAAGAATAATCCTGCTGTAGAATTAATTGAAAAAGTAATTGCCAACAAAAAGAAAAACAGGAGAGAAGCCATAAATTATTACGGAGATGAGAAGTATGAAAAGATTCAATTTGCGCTTAACGATATAACCCCAAAATTCAAGCAGAAAAGAGTATTTAAAAATTTGCAATTTATGTTTGAAAGTACAGACTCCACCGCTGTAAATGGCAAAGAAACCTTGCCTATTTACATGAAGGAAACTATATCTGATTACTACTACCGTAAGTCTCCAAAAGACGAAAAAGAAATTATAAAATCGAATAAAACTGTTCATTTTGAAGGACTCGACAATAAGGGAATTGAAGACAACATTAAGTATATGTATCAAGACGTTGAGATCTATGATAACAATATTACTTTACTCACAAATCAATTTTTAAGTCCAATTGCAAATTCAGCCCCCACCTTTTACAGGTATTATATCATGGATACTATCCAATCTGGATCTGAAAAATACATCAAATTATTCTTTGGATCCAGAAATAAAGAAGACATGCTTTTTCAGGGTTTTTTGTATATAACACTTGACGGTAGTTACGCAATAAAAGGAATAGAATTATCGGTAAACAAAAACATCAACCTTAATTTTGTAAAAGACGTAAAAATCACTCAACAATTCGACAAAATAGAAGATAAGGGTTGGTTACTTTCCTACGACGAAACTGCCATTAATTTTGGAATCACCAAGAAAGGAAAAAGTATACTTGGGAAAAGGACAGTTTCTTACAAAAAATATCAATTTGAACCGCCTAAAAACGACTCCATATTCAAAGGAAAAAGTGTAGTGGTTCTTGATAGTGCAAACATCAGGAGCGATGATTATTGGAAAACTCACAGACATCAGGAACTGTCGAAATCAGAAAATGGGACTTACGCCATCATTGACAGCGTACAAAATACGCCTATATTCAAAAGAACGGTCGATATTATCAATATAATATTATTTGGTTATAAAGATGCCGGACTTTTTGAAATAGGTCCTGTGAATACATTTTACAGCTATAACCCTATAGAAGGAAGTCGTGTCAGGTTTGGAGGCAGAACTACTCCTAAATTTAGCAACAAGATAAGCTTTGATACCTATTTAGCGTATGGCTTTAAAGACGAAAAAATTAAGTATTATCTAAATGGGACATGGTCATTAACACCCCATTCAGCATACGAATTTCCGGTAAAATCACTTAGCATGAGCTACCAAAGTGACACTAAAATACCGGGACAGGATCAGGCATTTATACAAGAGGATTTTGTCTTATTATCAATCAAAAGAGGAGTCAATGATAAGTTATTTTACAATAAGACCTTCAAAATAGAGCATTTGAATGAATTTGAAAATCATTTTTCGTATACTCTAAACTATCAGTACAGCCTTGAACATCCTGAAGGGAACTTATATTATAATAAAACTGACTATTCCTTGCATACAAACGATGTAAACAGCCTCAATGTATCGGAATTTTCTCTGAAATTAAGATATGCTCCAAACGAAAAGTTCTACCAGGGAAAGGCAGTGAGAATTCCCGTTAAAAGTAAGTATCCGGTCTTTGAACTGCAACTCACTTCTGGGGCAAAACTTTGGGGCAATGATTACAATTATCAAAATCTTCGTTTCTCTACAAATAAACGATTTTATTTCTCCGTTTTGGGTTACTCAGATGTTGTTTTTGAGGCAGATCAAATATTTGGCAAGGTGCCCTATCCGCTCTTGAACATAGCTCGGGCCAACCAGACATATTCATATCAAATAATGTCGTACAACCTGATGAACTTTTTGGAATTCGTAAGCGACAGATATGTTTCGCTCAATGTCGACCATTGCTTTAATGGATTTTTCTTAAACAAAATACCATTGATTAATAAATTGGATTTAAGAGAAAGCGTAACTTGTAAAGTCCTATGGGGAGATCTTTCCAAAGGCAATGATCCGGCATATAACAGCAGCTCATTCAAACTTCCAGTCGATGCAAATGGTAATCCAATAACATACTCTATGTCAAAAGTACCATATATTGAAGCAAGTATTGGTATTGGGAATATATTTAAACTCTTCAGGGTAGATCTTGTAAAACGATTTACTTATCTTGATCATCCAGATATTGCCAAAATAGGCTTAAGGACACGATTTAAATTTGACTTCTAAAAAACACTGAAAAATGAAAGCAAAAGATTGGGCACAACAAATGATTTATAAGATCATCAATCCATTCATCAAAGCGCTAATTAAACTAAGAATAACACCAAACATTATAACAACCACAGGGGTAGTGCTAAACATGGCTGCTGTAGTTGTATTTATAATAGGAGGAGAAAAAGGCGTCACCGGCGACTTGTCTTATATCGGCTGGGGTAGCGGATTGATTCTTTTTGCCGGCTTGTTTGACATGATTGATGGGCGCCTGGCACGGGTAGGAAATATGTCTTCCCGTTTTGGAGCTTTATATGATTCAGTACTGGATCGATACAGTGAATTATTTATGTTTTTTGGTATCTGCTATTACTTAGTATCTCATCACTACTTCTTAAGCTCTATTTTTGCATTCGTTGCACTGATTGGATCCATGATGGTAAGTTACGTAAGAGCCAGAGCCGAAGGACTTAATATTGAATGTAAAGGAGGATTTATGCAACGACCGGAAAGAATCGTTACGATTGGACTATCTGGAGTAATTTGCGGTATCGTATCAGCAATTACAGGAGGGAATCACAAACTTCATCTGAACGGATCGACTTTTGATATTATTGAAACAATTTCAATATTTACCATTCCAATTCTTATTGTTGCAATATTCTCGAACATGACAGCCATTCAGAGGCTAAATCACTGCCGCAAAGTCATGGAGATTGAAGACAAATCTTCAGCAAAATAATCAGTTTATTTAATACAAAATCCGAAGATTTCAGTCTTCAAATTTCAAAAACAAGAATGAACTTTTTTAAGTACACCATTTTAGCAGGAATTTTAATGTTCTGCACCCTTTGCTTTGGGCAACAACCATCTTATCCGATTCCTCCCAAAACAGAGAAAATGCTATTTTATCTGCAGCGATCGCACAATAAAAACACAATTATATACGATCTAAACACACTTCCTGATGGAAAATTGGACATAAAAAATCCGATTCATGTATACTGGATGCGATTTGAAGAAGGAGGACGTAAAGCCGAATTATCATTCATTCAACGGCGGGCATTTGGAGTAAAATGCAAGTTGGCAGACAAATCGGAGAATTCGTATATTGTACAATTCAATAATTTCCATAAACGCGAGATGAGGCTGGCTAAAAATGCTTCAGGGTCTTACAATATATTTATTAAAATAAATAATGAAACTGCAGAACTGGAATGCGTTTATATTAAAGCAGAAAACAATGCACTTGGAATACCCATGTCATTCAAATACATGGATCTTTATGGAATCTCGGTTAAAACCAGTCAAAAAATCTCTGAGAGACTAAATTTGTAGACATGATTAAACTCAACATCGCAGATTCTAAGAACACTAAACTAATGGCACTTTTGGTTTCGGGGTTCTATCTTATATTAATGTCGTTGGTCGTCGGGCTGAAAGTAGAAAACTGGGTAATCGTTGTAGCATTTAACGCCTGTATCTGGCTATCTGAAGCCAGTCGAAAATTCATATTAGGATTTAGCGTCTTCATTCTTTTCGCTATTATTTACGATTTAATGAAGGTTTATCCGAACTATAAAGTCAATCCTGTTGATATTGCTGGCATTTATAATTCAGAGAAGTCATTATTCGGATTTATCAGCCACGGCGTACTACTGACTCCCAATGAGTTTTTTGCAATTCATCACAGTGCCGTTGCCGACTTTCTGTGCGGACTTTTTTACCTGTGCTGGATACCACTCCCAGTGGCTTTCGGCCTTTGGCTATACTTCAACAACAAAAAACAGTTTTTGCATTTCTCACTTACATTTTTGTTTGTCAATCTTATCGGGTTTTGCATCTACTACATTCATCCGGCTGCTCCCCCTTGGTATGTTGCCCAATATGGTTTAGACTTTCATCAAGGTATTGGGGGTAATACTGCTGGACTCGGACGCTTTGATGCACTTGTTCACTTGAAAATATTCGGCTCGCTTTATTCCAGAAATTCCAATGTTTTTGCCGCTATGCCGTCACTTCACTGCGCATATCCAACCATAGTGCTTTTTTATTCTTTCAAAAGCAAAGTAAAAAACATGAAATGGTTATTTGGTTTAATCATGGTCGGAATCTGGTTTACGGCAATTTACTCCGGGCACCATTATATTTTAGATGCTATCATGGGAATCAGCTGTGCTATCATAGGAATTGTCATTTTTCAATATGGACTATTGAATATTCCGGTTTTTAAAGCATTCTTATCAAAATACGAACGGACAATATCCTAAACCCAAAGCGATTGTATTGAAATTACTCACCTTTCAATACAATCGTCTCAATTTTCCTCCACTTACCGACAATATTCCATCCTGTTTTCAGGGTATTATCTGCTTCTGAAGAATAAAGCAGTCCTACATTTAAGAGCAACAATCGTTTCGACAGACATATGGTTTCTTTTTAATAATAAGCCGTTTTGATATTTCGTAAACGGATGTTTTTGTGTACTTTTGCGCTAAATTTAATCGGCATAGCTCAAATGCTTACGTTCACAGTTATTTTATCTTTTCGATTTGATAATAAGCAAAATACACAAACAAATAAAAGTAGTTATCTAAATTTCCATATCGCTCATGAATACCATTCAGATTAAAGACAAGAAGTTCGCACTATCCATCCCGGAATCAGAAATACAAACAGCAGTACGCAAGGTAGCAGAAGCTATTAATCATGACATTGCAGAGAAAAATCCTCTTTTTATTTGTGTTTTAAACGGAGCCTTTATGTTTGCAGGAGACTTAATGAAAAATGTGAGCATCCCGTGCGAAATTACATTCATCAAATTATCATCGTACGAAGGATTATACTCAAGTGGTTCGGTAAAAGAGATTATCGGCCTGAATGAGAGTGTAGTCGGACGAAATGTGGTGGTGGTTGAAGACATCGTTGATACAGGCATTACGATGGAGCGCATCTTAAACTCACTCCGCGCAAAAGGTGCAAACGAAATCAGAGTGGCTACATTTTTACAAAAACCAGATGCTTTGCAACGCGATATTCAAATAGACTATGTGGCTATGAGAATTCCCAACGACTTTATTGTAGGGTACGGACTGGATTATGATGGTTACGGACGTAATTTAAAAGATATTTATACGGTCGTTGAAGAATAGAAACTCTCATGAAACGCAATGTCTAGGTGCATATCGTTTCATTTTAATAATATATAAATAAAAAAAGAATGTTGAACATTATTATTTGTGGCGCACCTGGTTGTGGAAAAGGCACACAAAGTGATTTGATTGTTGAAAAGTACAAATTAAAACATCTATCTACCGGCGATTTATTACGCAAAGAGATTGCCGACAAATCTGAATTAGGGCAAGTTGCTGAAAGTTTTATTTCAAAAGGGAACCTGGTTCCGGATGAAATGATTATTAATATCTTAGCAAAAAACATTGAAACATTTGGCAATGATATCAACGGTATCATTTTGGATGGATTCCCCCGCACATTGGCTCAAGCAGAAGCATTGGAAACAATGATGAGTAAAAACAGCAAAGAAATCAACGTATTAGTTGATTTGAGTGTAAAAAAAGAAGAGTTGATTGATCGCCTTTTGAAACGAGGTCAGACTTCAGGCCGTAGCGACGACAACATGGAAACAATCACCAAACGATTGGAAGTATACGAAAAACAAACAGCTCCGGTAAGTAAATTTTACCAAAACCTGGACAAATACGCAGCTATTAACGGAATGGGAAGTATCGATGAAATTTTTGGTCGAATCTCTACCGTTCTCGATTCTAAATTATAATTCTCTGATTTATAAAACACTCAAAACACACCGAAAACTTATTCAGGTGTGTTTTGTTATCTCTAAAATAAAACAAACACCATGGCAAGTTCAAACTTTGTAGATTACGTAAAGATATTTTGTCGTTCAGGCAAAGGAGGACCGGGTTCAAAACATTTATTCCGTGACAAACTAACCATGAAAGGTGGTCCCGACGGTGGAGATGGTGGACGCGGAGGTCATATTATTTTACGTGGAAGCAAAAACCACTGGACTCTGATACACCTCAAATATGCCCGACATATACATGCCGGTGATGGTGAAAGTGGTGGCCTGAGTCGGAGTTTTGGAAAAGAAGGTGAAGACAAAGTCATAGAGGTACCTTGTGGTACTGTGGTGTACGATGCCGAGAACGGAGATTTTTTATGCGATATTACCGAGGATGGTGAAGAAGTGGTTTTGATAAAGGGTGGTCGTGGTGGACAAGGCAACTGGCACTTTCGGACTGCCACCAATCAAACTCCACGTTTTGCACAACCCGGCGAAACCGCCATTGAAAAAACAGTTATTCTTCAACTAAAAGTGTTGGCAGACGTAGGGCTGGTAGGTTTTCCTAATGCCGGAAAATCAACCTTACTATCTGTTGTCTCGGCAGCAAAACCTGAGATTGCCAACTATCCATTTACCACACTGGTTCCCAACCTGGGCATTGTAGCCTATCGCGATAACAGATCGTTTGTTATGGCCGATATACCGGGAATTATTGAAGGAGCGTCCGAAGGACGTGGCCTTGGATTACGTTTTTTACGCCATATTGAACGAAATTCGATTTTACTCTTTATGGTTCCTGCCGATAGCGATGACATCACTGCTGAATATAACATTCTGTTGAATGAATTAAAGCAATACAATCCCGAGCTTGTTGGTAAACAGAGAATTTTGGCAATCACTAAATGCGATATGCTGGATGACGAACTGACTACAGAAATAAAAAAGATAATTCCGAATAATATCCAGACCGTTTTTATTTCTTCCATAACCGGATTGGGCATTTCGGAACTAAAAGACCTTATCTGGGCCGAAATCAATAAAGAATCCAACAAGGTAGTGGAAATTACGCACCGCCCTATGGAAGTAGCATACCAAGAGGTAGAAGAAGAAATTGAAGAAGAAATTGAGGAAGAGGAAGAAGATGATTTGAGTCAATATAAAGGAATTGGCTGGGATGAACTGTAAACACAGTTAGTAGTCACTAGTATGATAACATATAGTTTACTAGACAAATATACTGAAATTGCCCATTTTTGCACAAGCCGGGAAGGCGGTGTAAGCGTGGGCAATTACGCATCTAACAATTTAAGTCCGTTTTCGGGAGACAACCCGGAACACTTCAATGAAAACAAACGGATGCTGTGCAATAAACTGGACATCGATCCATCCCGACTGATTATACCCTATCAGAATCATGGCACCGAAGTACGGGAAATTAGTCAGGAGTTTTTTCAACTCTCACCCGATAAAAAAGCAGCCTATCTGAATGGGGTTGATGCCATCTTTACGCAGCTCCCTCAGGTTTGCATCAGCATTACCACTGCCGATTGTGTTCCATTATTGTTTTTCGATCCAACCAAACGAGTAATAGCAGCCGCACATGCAGGCTGGCGCGGCACCTGTGCCCGTATTGCCGAAAAAACAATTGCAGCACTGACCAAGACATATAGTTGTCGTCCGGCCGATATTTGCGTGGTAATAGGGCCTTCTATATCGGCTAAAGTGTACGAAGTAGGACAAGAGGTGATAGACAACTTTGGAAATGCCGGATTTAATTTGGATCAGATAGTCATCCGGCGCAACGAATCGATCTTCCTCGATTTGTGGGAAGCCAATCGCCAGTCAATGCTAAGCCTAGGTATATTCCCTGAGCACATCGAAGTATCGGGGATTTGCACCTTCACCCAGCACCAACATTTTTTCTCGGCTCGCCGGCTCGGGATTAAATCCGGACGCATACTGAGTGGAATTATGCTTAAAGGAGTTTGATTAGTACCACCAATCAATTATTCAGATATGAACATAGAAATATCAACAAAAATACGTGAAGCCTGCCCACAGCTGGCACTTGCCGTATTAGCTTGCAACGTACAGAATAATGAAACCTCATCTGCCTTCTGGTCGGAGATGGAAGTTGAAATTGAACAAATCAGAGCTACCTATAGTTTGGAAGAGATCAACAAACGACCGGAAATTGCTGCTACCCGAAAAGTATACAAGACCCTGGGGAAAGACCCAAACCGATACAGGCCTTCGGCTGAAGCATTATGCCGGAGAATAGTTCGCGAAATACCAATCTACAAGGTGAGCATGTTGGTAGACATTATTAATCTGGTATCCATCCGGAGTGGTTTTTCGATCGGAGGATTTGATGCTGAAAAAATTCAGGGGGCTATCCGACTGGATGTAGGCACAACGGAAGATGAATTTGAGGCCATAGGTCGCGGCATGTTGAATGTAGAAGGATTGCCACTCTATCGCGACGAAGTGGGTGGAATAGGAACGCCCACCAGCGACAATGAACGAACAAAAATAACAGACACCACCACTAAGCTACTCATGGTGATAAACGGTTACAATGGGGAAAAGGGATTGCAGGAAGCCATTGACCAGTCCACCGTGCTATTAAAAAAATATGCCGGACTAACCACGTATGAGGTAAACCTTATCAGCTAAACATCCAAACCGGCCATCATTTTTTCCAGTTCTTCATCCAGTTCATGCAATTGTTTTTTACAGAAATCCATCAAAACAGCGGCACGTTTCACCTTTTCGGCAATTAGGTCCATATTCACTTCCGAATTGCTTTCCAGGTCTGCCAGAATAGTTTCTAATTCGGCAACAGCTTCCGTATAAGTTAGTTTTTGTTTTGTCATTGTTATTTAGTTGCAATATAAAAGTTTTGGAAGGAGTCCATAATCAGGTCATCTACTCATCTGAGAAATGTACCAGCACATGCCGGTACGAATCGAATATCTTTGATTTGGAAACAA
>DAIQOQ010000074.1:0-2774 GCA_036787795.1 Paludibacter sp.
CGAATCAATTTTGCATTGACAAATTCATAAATACCTGCAGGAGATTGTTCGCGTCCATAACCCGAATTTTTAGTTCCACCAAAAGGAAGTTCAGGTGCAATACCTGTCACATGATTTATATAAACCATACCGGTATCTATCCGCCGTGCTACTTCCACCGCTTTGTCGATGTCCGTACCAAAAACAGTTCCACCCAGACCGAATTCCGTATCATTGGCCAATTCAACAGCTTCATCAATATTCTTAACGGCATAAATACATAAAACCGGTCCAAATATTTCGTCGGAATAAGCCAACATTCCTTTTTTAATATCAGTAAGAATAGTAGGCAGCATAAAAGCACCGGGACGTTCGATACGTTTACCACCCAGCACAAGTCTTGCACCCTGCTGAACAGTGGTTTCTACTTGTTTGATTACCTCTTCAACAGCTTGTTCGCTACTCAAAGGAGCCAATTGTGTCCTCGGATCGAGAGGGTCACCCACAACTATGTTTTCATATATGGCTTTAGCTTTTTCAATAACCTTATCGACAACAGATTCCATTACAATGATTCGTTTGGGAGATATACATACCTGACCGGCATTCCACAGTCGACCAAATGCAGCGGTTTCAATAGCTTTGTCCAGATCGGCATCTTCAAGAACGATAAAAGCATCGCTACCTCCAAGCTCAAGTGTTGATTTTTTTACATATTTACCAGCCATGGATGCAAAACTGGATCCGGCAGGCTCACTACCGGTCAACGACACTCCTTTTATTCTTGGGTCTGATACTAACTCTGAAATTTTTGATCCACGAACAAATAAATTGGTATATACCCCCCCGGGTGCTCCTGCCTCTGTAAATATTTGCTCCATCACTTGTGCGGACTGAGGAACATTAGATGCATGTTTTAGTAGAAATGTATTACCTGCCATGATATTGGGAGCAGCAGAACGTGTAATCTGATAGAATGGAAAATTCCATGGTTGAACACTTAACAATACACCAATAGGTTCATAACTCAAAAATGCCTTCCCTTCCGGTGTTTCAAGCGGAGCATCTGCCAGAAACTTTTCGCCATTATTTGCATAGTAATCAAAAATACCGGCACAAAGTTCTACTTCACCAACGCCTTCACGTTGTAATTTTCCCATTTCGATAGAGCAGAGTTTACCTAATTCCTCTTTACGCGCCCTCAGAATATTTGCAACATTGTGGAGTAATGTTGCTCTTTCTTTAAATGAAGTTTTTCTCCATGTTTTAAAAGCTGCATTTGCATTTGAAACAATTGCTTCTACTTGGGGAGCAGTCATTTCATCAAATTCTTTTACTACCTGATTGGTAGCTGGATTAGTTGTTTTGATGCTTGACATAATTTTATATTTTAGATATTATTGAATTTGCAAGTAGTTACAAGTAAATAGTTACGAGTTACAAGATGTTTATCTGTATTTTGCCTTCAGAAAAAAGATCATTACTGATCCTTATACACTGCTTTTTCCAGGTGAATTTCAATTTGCACCGAAGTAAAAGCTCCTTAGAGTTGCCGTTCTAATAACATTAACTACCAGCATTTGTTCGGCCCTCCTACCCCATAGTTTTATTTTTTGTATTTGTTTAAATGTTACATTGAATTTAAAAAGAAAAGAGGATGCCCTTTAAGGACATCCTCTCTTCTTTTTTGTAAACAACAAATTAATAGTTGATAGTTGGTTGTAACTCTTTTTTGCTACTTAAATTTCTACAACGAGGTATTTAGATGCACTCCAGAATTTCGAAGCATTGAGAATTTCAATGGTGATTTTCTTGTCGGCACCAATAGTCAGTTTATAACTGCTTTGAGGGTGCAATGATAGAATCTTTGCCTTTTTACTGTTGGTAGGTATAGACGAAATGTTTCGTAAGTCAACCTTCGTAAAGTTTTGCAAATCGAAATCGGTTGCCATTACTTTCTTGGCCTGGAAAAGTCCACCGCCCGAAATAATTTTTGCCTCTTTAAGTTTTTTGGTGGTAGCCACACAATACCATACGGAATTCAGATTAGCGTCCTGACCTTGTATAGTAGACTTTTGTTGTTCAATAGCAGTTTGTTGTTCTACAATATTCTTGCTCTGAACATCTACAGTAGAGTTAAGCTCGGTGATTTTGATATTTTTCTGATCAAGTTCTGTCTGCAACGATTTAATCTGAGCAGTTTTTTCATCCATCTCGGTTTGCAGACGTTTAATTGTTTCGGCCAACATACTATTAGCTTTTCCTTTTTTCGACGACAAACGCTGTAACTCAGCAATTTTTACTTTGTTTTGTTCCATGCTCTCTTTTATAGCTTTCATCTGAGCGGCTATAACTTCTCTTTTGCTGGCAGTTTTTTTACCTTCTACACCCTTGAGGTTAACCTGCATCTGTTTTTGATTCTGGCTGATTTCAGAGAACCCGGCTTCAATATCATTCAACACAGCAAGTGTTTGGTTATAATTAGAATCCAAAGCCTGCTTTACCTGTTCCAGTGAGTCACGCTGAGCAACAGCAGCTTTGTACTTTCCTGAATTTTCAACGCACGATGCCGATAGAAATACGACTGCTGCAATAACTGCATAAAATCTGATTGTTTTCATCTTTTTTTTTGAGTTTAATGGTTTGTTATTTATATTAAGAGACACAATAGTCACACCAAAATGATAACTAACTAATAACGTTTTATTTATATTTTTTGTTTAGTGTGGAATAATGTAACATAATGAGGAAAAGAGCCATCAGTTGTGAATGGAAAGTTATGAACTATGAATTAT
>DAIQOQ010000074.1:2874-12952 GCA_036787795.1 Paludibacter sp.
CATCATTAGAAAACCGAATGCAATAGCCATTATTTTTTTCATATTCTGTTTGTTTATTGAATAATAATAGGTCAAAGTTCGGTAACTTTTGGAGATTGGATGTTACACAACTTTGTTTATTAATTATATAATTCACACATCCACAAAAAAAGACTATTAATGATTAATGGTTAATGATAAATTGTCAATTGTCAGTCATTGATAATCTATCACGAAAAACTAACCATTTATCACCACATCATCAAATCATCACATCATCACATCATCACATCATTAGAATGGGTATCCAATAGCTATATTCAATATCAGATTATTGCCTCTCCAGTTACCGCTTCCAAAGTTTATCTCATTAATTACCCAACGGTGGTTATCTGCCAACCAGGGTTTGCGCAATGGCGTGGCCAGGTCAAAACGTAAAACAAAAAATGACACATCGGCCCGTAATCCGAAACCTGCACCAACAGCCAGTTCATTCATAAAAGTGGAGAATGCAAAAGGAGTTCCCAGCGTTGAAGAGTTCGATTTTTGCAACCACACATTTCCGGCATCAACAAATAAAGCACCTTTTATAAATTTATAAATGCCAAACCGGTATTCGCCATTCATTTCCAGTTTTATATCACCACCAAGTTGCAGAAATTCAGTTGTGTTGTTACCCTGAAGATACGTTCCCGGTCCGAGTGAATTGATCTGGAAAGCACGGACACTATTCGGACCACCACTAAAAAACTGTTTGTTGTAAGGCAAAACAGATGAATTACCATATGCATCGGCTATTCCGGCAAAAAAACGAAAGACCAGTTTACTATTGTCTTTAAAATTGAGATAAACACGGTTATCAATACTAAGTTTAGCATATTGCGAATAAACAGAACCTATTATCTTTGACGGATTAGAAGGCGTTGGTTTCTGACCGGCAAGCCATTCGGCCAACGAAAATACATTACCTGCCGTTTCGGCAAAAAAGTGGAAATAATATTGTAGTTGCTTTCCCTGTACGGATTGTTCATTGTAAGTAAATGCATAATTAGCACCCACAATAAATTGTTCTTCGTAGCTCTTTTTCAGAAAACTATTACTATCCAGCAAAGCTGTAAAAACACCTGATTTATTGGTTACAGAAGTATAACTTATGTTCACAGGATTGAACTCATGCTCCACCCTGAAACTATTTTTCCACTTAAAACCATACGTAAACTGAAGCGTATTCATATTAAAATACCCCACTCGTTTCAGAAAGTTATAGGAAAGCGAAAAATCTGTTTTCGGAATATATACACTGTTGGAAGGCGTAATTTTGAAAGGAACCAGAAATTTCGGAAAAGTAAGCTCAATTTGTGGATTAAAGGCATATGAAAATGAGTTTTTATTTGCCCCACCAAGTTGTGCCTCAAACGATCCGGCCGTAGTTAGCTTTAATAGCTCGGCTCCTTTAAAAGCATTTCGGTTAGATACGCTCAGATTCATACGGGGCCCCGTATAGTTATTTGATTTGGTAACCAAATCAAGCTCTGCCTGAAAATTGTAAATGGGCATTGGCGTCAATAAAATATTTGCATCAAAATAACCCGAAGCCGTAGTATCGCTTTCACTAAACTTTACCTGCACAAACTTAAAGTTGCCCATCGACATAAGTCTGTTTAAAGTAATGGTATGATTTTCTCTTGAATAGACCTCACCCTTTCGCAAATAAACCGACCTTAAAATTACATTTGGATGAATAAGCATATCCGATTCTTTGCCCCTGAAAATTGTATTTTGAAACCGAAGGGTATCCTTTGTGCTATCGCGCACGGCATCTCTCAACGAGTAATTCTGATCGATAAAGACATTCTTAATACGATATACAGTCAATGCATTATCCGGAATACTATCTTTCAATGTAACTTTAAAAGATATAGTTTGATTTACGTTCGAAGTATCGGCCTTGAACAACAGATAATCGGGATTAAAATAGAAGTATCCCCTGTTTTTCAGCATAGCGTCAATGCGTGTACGCTCTGCCTTTAGTCTATCCAGACTATAATCCTGCTCAGCATTTATGAGTGAATTATTTTTATCGGAGAGTATCAAATGACTCAAACTATCATCCGAAATGTCATAAGTGACCTCTTTGATCGTGTAAGGTTTATGAATATGAGTGGTATATATAACGCTGGCAGTATGCTTCTTTTCAATAATTTTATATTCCGTATGACTATTGAAAATACCCATATTAAACAGTTTGGCATCAATAGCAGCAGACGTAACTCCCGGATTGGTATTGGTCATCAACACCGGTGCTTCTCCGGTTTTCTTCAGCCACTTTTTAAATTTACTTTTAGGTTTTTCGCCGGCAGACATGTACAGCCACAGTTGCGGATGCATACCAAAAAAGCTACTATTGGGTTTTGGACGAACAGAAGCCAGCGCAGCTGCTTTAATTTCTCTTTTATTTACTTTTTCTGTCGATTCCAACTTTATTTGTGCACCGCTATAAAGCTTTGCTCCTGCCGGCAAATGCTTCGTACCACTACAGGAAAAAAGAAGGAGACAAAGAAGGAGCATGCAAAAAGAGCCCATAACCCTCAAAGGAGGATTTGAGAGAACCCCTAACCCATGAAGAGGAACTGAGTTACTTTCGTCTGCTATGTTTTTCTCTTTATTCATTTCTTTTTATAGTTTTTCTTTAGTGGTTGGCGGTTTTATTTCTTTTGCCGCTTTAGGTGTAGCAGTCGTCCGACTATTCTTTTTAGGCGCTGTGAAAAATTCTTTCCATTTATTGAAATCACGTACATAAATTACGCCACCACCGGTTTCCACTATTTGTCCTTCAATGGCACCATCGTATAAATTATGTCTGAATCCTTTTAAACGATAACGCCCATCTTTAGTCAGTTTATACTCTATAGTTACATCGCTGGTGATTTCGCTGGTCGAATTTTGTTTTGCTTTTTCACCTTCAATATCCACTGATCCTCCAAGCTGAACCGTGAGTCGTTGATTAAAGAGTTCTTTTTTCAATCCTATTTCCACTTGCGTTCTTCCCTGAGCCTCGCCCGATTGATAATCATTATACGATTGAACATCAAAGTTCAACGACATGCCCGGTATTAATTTTGAACTCAACTGATTTAATTGTGCCGACAACAGATTGCCAATGGTTGAACGAACCATGGTTGAAGTGGGGTCTATTTCTGTTTGTAAAGGATTTTCCTGCACAAACCGTCCCAAGACCAATAAAGCAAACACCTGTTTGTTCAACGATGACGGATCATCATTCATCATAATCAGTTTTTGATTCACAGCTCCACTCATAATTCCTTTATCTTCGGGCCGGAGTTGTATCTCAAAACTGATTTCGGGTTTTAATATCGGACCACGCAGTTTCAACAATACAATAAACGGATACATCTGTTTATATCCTCCCTGATCAGCAGCACTCAGTCCTGCCATCTGATCGGCCACCAAATCATACGGAGCAGCACGAACCGTATAGCTGGCATTAATATTTACATCCGCATCCAGCGGATCACCATTCCATGTAATAGTACTTCCGGAAATTATACTAAATCTTCGTTTAATAACCGATTCTATTGAAATCAGATAACTTCCATCATCCAGATTATAAGCACCGGTCAGAGTCATCTTCCCACTTCTGTCCATAGCAAAGCTTAATGCAGCATCTCCTCTTACGACCAATGAATCGGACGATGTCGGATCCATCAATAAACGGAGTGTGGCTTCTTTATCTATTTCCACAATGGATGAAAGATCAAATCCACTGAACCCCGACTTTTTAATCACCTTCTTATCCGAACGATATAATATTGAATTGAGATTTTGCTTTGTATTGAATTCTACCACATCTTCGCCTTTATCCGTAGTGACTTTATCTTCGGGAACTGCAAAGGTGAAGTTAGAACCTTTTCTCATTTTCAACTTTGCATTCACTACCGGCAAAGCCATCGGTCCGTTTATATCTATCTTACTATTAATAATCATTCTGCCATAAAATTCTTTATTATCTTTAACCGTAGTGTTGAAAAGCAAAAAGTCTCTGGTATCAACATGCAACCCGAAAATGTAATCAGTAAAACGCTTCATCTTAATGTTACCGTCAATAACTGCTTTATGTTGGCTGACATCCCACATAGTGAACTTATCAAAATAGATTCCATCTTTCTCCATACGGACTGTTTCATGTTTCAGTTCATAGCGGTTATTAAAATAAGCGGGATTTAAAAATGCATTATTGAAAGTCAGTTGTCCGGTAATATCCGGTGCAGCGGTATTCCCGGCTACCAGGAAGTTTCCACTTACAGTCCCCGATGCTTCTTTTATCTGTCCCATCGAAAAAGCTTCTACCGTTTTCATCGACAATGATTGAATATCCGCTTTTATATTAATCGAATTGTTTCCTGCATCGGGCAGAAAGTAACCGGTTGCCGTCAGTTTATTGTCAGTTCCCGATAGTTTGGCTGTAATATCAAACCGTTGGGTAGTGGGATTGTCTGCTTTCAGCGAAAGGTTGCCAATGGGAACATTCCGCACAAACAGGTTCTTGATATCAGCATCGGCAATGATTCCATAGGAGTTGTTCACTCTCTTCAGCAATACATTTCCATCCACATTGCCTTTGACTAAGCTACTATCTTTCTCCACAATGCGGGAAATATCCTCCAGCCTGAAATTCTTAATGGCAATATTCAAATCGTCATCAAACTTATCGTGTACCGAAGCTATATTCAAATGACTCTGATCATTGCTCAGAAACAGATTATGAACCTTAAAGCCTGACTTTCCGAACTCAACATAATTATCCGGGGCAATATCCCAGCGATTATTCATAATATAAAATTGGTTGGGATCCAGTGTCAGTTTATAGTCTGATTTATCGGTGGTCAACTGCGACTTAATTACCAGCCTTTTATTTTTATCTTTGTCGATAGAAGATAAATTAGCCAACAACTTATTGTCTGCCAACTGTCCTTCAAACAGCAGGTTTGCAAAGTTGATTTGAGAGTTTGCAATGCCGCCACTTGACACACGGTAATTCAATGCTGTAGAATCGGAATTCACGTTCAGCACCAGATCATTTATTTCCGTTGTACCATATAAAATTCGTTTTACGGTAGCATTCAGGTTCAGACTATTCTTTTTACTATCAAAACTTCCCGTTATAATGCCCGGTTCGAATTCTGTTAGTTGGGGTAAAAGCACTTCAGATAGAATAGGGTGGTTGTGAAGCTGTAGTTCAAAATTAAAATCAGAGGGTTTTGTTTGTTTTGTTTCCGGTTTCACACCCGGGAACAGAAAATAATGACTGATAAAGTGAGTCAGCTGAGTTGGAAGTGCTGTGAGTGCCACGACACCGTTATATTTAAAATCAAGCAATGCACTTTTTAAATTGAACTCACTTTTATCAGGTTTATTGATTGATGTCATTGAGACAGAATCGAGCGCATATTTTTTCCCATTTTGTGTCATAACAAGGTTACTTATTCCGGCTTTTCCATTCAGGTTATTTATAGTGTTACCAGTTAAGTCGGCTGTTGCATCCAGTCCTATACGCAAATCCTTTTTACTGAAATTGAGCTTTTGCAAATCAACTCCCTGTACATTTAAATGAAAATTGTATTTTTCCTGATTGGGAGTCAGATTCACCAGCCCATCAAAATCCAGCACCGCATTCTTATCGTTCAGATTTACCTTTCCTGTAAATTCCCGTCCATGAGCTGTTCCATCCACAATCAGATTATGATACACATACTGATTCAGATAAATATCCGACACATTGGCTTTGATTTGTGCTGTCAGCGTTTCCGGTTTCAGTCCGTGTCCATCTGCATGTGCAGTCAACGTTACCGGGCCATACATGGTTTTGTTTTTCAGCAGACTTCCTATATCAAAATTACTGATGTCCACACTACCGGTAAAATTTTCATTAGCATCAATTGTGGCAAGCATGCTGGCATTACCAAAACTACTACTCAAACCCATACCTGCCTGAAAAGATTTAAACCTCCCCTCAAAGTTCAGTAATACGACTATTTCTTCGGGAAGACTGATTGTGGAAGGAATGGATTTACCGGCCATCATCCCAATATCCTGACGACCCGAAATAAGTTTCAGATTAGGGAAAACATAATAAGCAGTTTGTGCGCGGGGTAATCCCTGAATACTGAAATCAGTTTCAAGACGCGTATTCACACCAGTTTGAATCAGGATATTTTTCCCTTTCAGGTTATTGATCCGTCCACGTATCCGACCGGAAGCGGTGGTAATGGTATTCCGGTTTTGGAAAAAAGCCTGTGCACTAAGCTTCGGGCTAAAATACAGGATATCGGAGTTTCTGAGAATTACTTTTTTCAGATTAACATCCAGCATCAACATGGGAAGTGAGTTCTTCAACGATTGCAATGAAGCATAGTGCAAACTGACATCACCCTCTATAGAAGAATTAGCCGTATTGGCTTTAAGCTTTTTGACTCCGATAGAATGGGAATCCATCGTGAAATCGGTTTCAAAGTTATTGATTCGGAAATTATTTTGATCAATAGTACTAAACTGATCAATTATGACCCGCATTACAGTAGGAGAATAATAAACCTTATATGCCGTCAGTCTGATATGTTTATAATTCAGGTGTGAAGCATCAAAAGCATTTTTCAAATAAGGTTTATTGTTTACATTATACGATAATGAATTATTATCCAAACTAATATGCTTTACATTTACTTTCCAGTCGGACGAAGCAGACGATTTAGTGCTTTTGGGTGCAACATGCGTGTCAACCGGGAGCTCTGTTGTGAGGTATTGAATGTTACTTTCGGACAAGCTGATCTTGTCCAACAATATCAGTTCTTTCTGCAAGTCGACCGATCCTCTTTTTAATTCAAACTGCTTAATACCCGCATAAACCGATTGCTTGTGTACGGCATCTTTCAGGGTTACGGTTGAATTATTGATCCGAATTCCGGTTGCTGTAATCTTAGGTAAAATGCCCTCAGACTTCTTGCCTGATATTTTTTGAGAGGATGTGAGTCGTACCTTAGCTTGTAGTTTTTCAATCAGCAGGTCATCTATTCCGTAAATAGATTTGGGCAAATTCAGTTCATCTACCTTTAACCTGAGCTTTCCGAGTGATGCCGATACATTGGTTCCACCGTATTCATCATCATATCGAAGACGGATGTTTTCAAGCTTTACGTTGTCAACACTGAATGTCCATTTGGAAGGTGTTTGGGGTTTAACCGGATTCTGTTTCGTAGTGTCGGCAAAGGCTGTTATCAGAAAATTATAATTGAAAAGCGAATCCGTTCTTGTGCTGTATACATTGAGGTTCAGGTCTTGCAATGCAATATCATTGATATTAATCTTACTAGACAGCAGATTATAAAGCGAGATGTTCACTTTTATTTTACCGGCATAAATCAGGGTATCTTTTTTCAAATCTTCCAGATACAGTCCTTCCACAACAACCGATTTAGGAAAAGAGATGCTTACGTTTTTTATTTCAACACGCGTATGGGTTTTGTCGCTCACAAAGCTGGTGGCGGCATGAACAATCTTATTTTGTATTGCGGGAATTTGAATAAGGCCAGCAAGAAGGAGGAATAAAAGCACGAAAACAGCTACCACCCACAGGATGGCTCTCAGCATTTTCTTCAAAACAGGAAGTGCTTTATTCATATTGTTTTTTTTATTATTTCGAAAAAATGTTCCGGTATTTTTATCATAAACCAGTGAACACTAATCATTATATACGAGTTTATTCGTAAATACCCAATTTGTTTCGGAGCAGAATCAGTTCATCCTGCATGGTATTTATTCGCTGTAACAAATGGTTGATGGTTTCAATACCTTCGAGATTAATATCCAACTCATAATACAACCGAATAAATTTTTCCAACTGCTTAAGTTGCTCCGTATGAATAAACCACTCCCTTTCAATTGTTGTGATTTCTATCAATCCCGTTTGTTTCAATGAAGTGATAAATGAAAGCTCAACGTCATGTTTGGCGCAGAATTCATCGATTGCTATTAAATTTGATGTTTGCATGGTATTTTTGTTGTCTATTGTCTATCGTCCATTGTGATTTATTTATCATTAATCACTAACCATTTATCATTAATCACTATTCCTCAGTTCTTCAAACAGTTTCTTCTGTTTCTCCGTCAGATTTGTTGGTATTTTAATTGAATATGTCACTTGTAAATCACCAAACTGTCCTTCGTTTTTATATGCAGGAAATCCTTTACCCTTCAATTTTACTTTCGTTCCGTTTTGGGTTTCGGGTTTTACCTTCAGTTTTACTTTTCCGTCCAGCGTGTCGATAGTAATTTCACCACCCAACACAGCAGTACATACATCCAGGTCAACGGTAAGGTATAAATTATTTCCCAACCGTTTTATGTCAGGATGATTAGCAACCGAAAAGGTAATGTATAAATCACCATTGGGACCACCGTTTGCTCCAGGGCCACCATGTCCGGCTATTTTGATAATCTGTCCGTTTTCAACTCCGGCAGGAATAGTTATCCGGATATTATTTCCATTTACAGTCAGCGTTTGTTTGTGGGTTTTGTAAGCATCAATCAGTTCCAGATGAATTTCTGTCGTATAATCTTCGCCCCGGTATTTTACTTGTCGTCCCCTACCCGACCTGCTGCCACCAAACATAGACTCAAAGAAATCGGAGAAATCACCGGCAGATTGTCCACCGGAAAAACCACCTCCACTTCGCGAACCGGATGATTGCGACTGTTGCTGCTGTTGCTTTTCAAATTCGTCAGCATGTTGCCAGTCCTTTCCATACTGATCATATTTCTTCCGCTTTTCCGGATCGCTTAAAACTTCATTAGCCTCATTAATCTGCTGGAAATTAGTTTTAGCATCTTCATTATTCGGATTCAGATCAGGATGATATTTGCGTGCCAGTTTCCGGTAAGCATCTTTTACATCTTTAGCCGATGCTGATTTATTTAGTCCTAATATCTTATAATAATCTACGAAATTCATAATTAAATATTTAATCAGGATTATTGAAACAATTTGAATCGGTAAAACCGAATACAAGGATTAATCATCCCTTACTTTCTGCATTAAACTAATACCGGAAACAAAGAGTAGCAGCCCAAGTATGCAAAAAATGACTATTTCCATAAAAGAGTGAGTACTATCCGACAGATTTATAAATAAAACTGTAGCATAAATAAAACTGCCAATTCCGAGTACAGCAAGTACAGCTCCAAAAAGTTTCTTTATGTCCATCATTTTCTAAGTTATGTAATTAAAATGCATCCAACTACAAAAATAGGCCATGTACGATAGATTTATGTTACACAATTATAAAAAAGAGTTACAAAATTCATATTGTTTTTATTCTGATCTTTGCAAAGGTATCCGGATACTTTTCATTGATGAAGTCTATCAGTTTTTCCCTTATTTCTGTTCGTAAATCCCAGTTTTTTGATGAATCGGAACTACTTACAAGAATTCTGACTTCTTTGTACTTCTCTGTAACATTAGTGACCTGCACATTTACAACCCGCTTATCCCAATTTGGATTGTCTTGTAATATTTCCGGTAAAGTAGTACGAATACTTTCAACAGGAAAACCATAATCGACATATATAAATACAGTACCGATAATGTTGGCAGCTGAGCGCGTCCAGTTCTGAAAAGGTTTTTCAAGAAACCAGCTTATCGGAAGTACTAACCGTCGTTCATCCCATATTTTTACTACTACATAAGTTAGGGTTATTTCTTCTATTTTTCCCCATTCTCCTTCAACTACCACTACATCATCGAGTCGTATGGGCTGTGTTATGGCTATTTGAATGCCTGCAAGTATCAGGCCAATGCTTTTTTGAGCAGCAAATCCAACAATAATTCCTATTATTCCGGCCGAAGTGAGTAAGCTTACCCCAATGGTTCGTGCCTGTTCAAAAGTCAACAGACTGACAGAAATAGCCACAATGACAATGATGGAAGTAGCTATAGCTTTAAATACTTTTATTTGCGTCAGCGTTTTGCGCGCCTTTAAGTTATCGGAAACCTGAATGTCGAGCTTGTGTAATAAATAATATTCTC
>DAIQOQ010000260.1:0-4154 GCA_036787795.1 Paludibacter sp.
CCTTTCTTATGAAGATGAGTAAAAACATCAGCCTTTTCGTGTAAAGCACTTAATCCATAGCCCAGCAACAATAGAAACAAAAAAATTCCGCAGCCAAAAAGCCAACGGAATTGAAATTGTCGCTTTGGCACACGAATAGCCAACGACAACAGAACCAAAATCAATGAAAGTCCAAACAAAGCACACAAACTCCAGTGGAACAACTCCGCATATTGGTACAACACAATACCAACCATAAAAGGGAGCAACAATCTGAAAAAAGGAGTTCGTTGCAAAAAATTCATAAGCTTTATGTATTCAGCATATCGTGTATTGTTTCAATCGGGTTTGGAGCATTAAACACTGCACTTCCTGCAACCAGTACATTTACACCGCTTTCAAATAATTTTGAAGCATTTTGAGCATTAATCCCGCCATCAACCTCAATCAGACAATGAGCGTTTTTACGTTTAATGATCTCCTTTAGTTCTGCAATTCGGTCGTAGCTTTCTTCAATAAACTGTTGACCTCCATAACCGGCAAAAACAGTCATCAAAAGAACCATATCTACTTTATCTACATAAGGCTCAAGCACACTCACCGGAATATCGGGGTTAATTGTGATTCCTACTTTTATTCCTTCGGACTTAATCATTTCAATAACTTCCAATGGATTTTCAACAGTTTCATAATGGAACGTCAAGACACTTGCACCGGCCTGAGCAAAACGTGTTATGTATTTTTCAGGATGAACAATCATTAGATGCACATCCAAAGGTTTTTCGCAATACTTTTTTGCGGCTTCCAACACCGGGAATCCAAAAGAAATATTAGGAACAAAAGTTCCATCCATTACGTCAATGTGAAGCCATTCCGCTTCACTGGCGTTAATCATTTCGCAATCAGATTGCAAGTTTCCAAAATCAGCAGCTAATATAGAGGGAGAAATTATTTTAGTCATGTGGGTTTTTAGTATATGTCTTCTTATAAAAAATTCAAAGATTCTTAATCCTGCAAATATAATAAAAAAAGGACTTCCAACGGTTTGGAAGTCCTTTTTTTTAGTTCAAAAACAGTTCAACGTGCTGATTTTCGGTAATTCGTTCAACCCTATAGGTTGATGCAAATTCGAGAATTTTCTTCATTGTTGTCACTTTAGGCTGCATTTCAGGATTATTTTCAAGTCTTTGCTTTTCTGAAATTAAATCCGTTTTTTTTAATTGAGTAGATATTCTTTGCATAGGCAACTTACTAATTTTATTCATTATAAAACTAAAACGTTGCCAGAACTAAAAAAGTATATTTAGTCTATTATTTTTTATTTGAGCTCCAGGTACACGTCCTTCTCTGCTGCAATTTTGCGCATATTCAGCAAAGCATACCGCATGCGACCAAGTGCTGTGTTGATGCTCACGTCCGTTTTCTCTGCAATTTCTTTAAAGCTCAAATCTTCAAAAAACCGCATACGAATCACGCGTTGTTGTGACTCGGGAAGCAAATCTATCAAACGAGTAACATCAGTCATTACTTGTTCATTAGACATAGAATCTTCAATGCTCTTTTCTGAAAGCTTGGCATTGTTTACAATATCATAATCTACAGCATCGGCAGAAAAAGTATTCTCATTCTTTTCCCTGCGGAAATAATCGATAATCAGATTATGCGCTATGCGATTAATCCACGCCAGAAACTTGCCGGATTCAACATAGCGACCTTGCTGAATAGTAGCAATAGCCTTAATAAACGTGTCTTGGAAAATATCTTCGGTGAGATCTCTATTACGTACAATCAAATAAATATAAGTATAAACTTTTGATTTATAACGTAACAATAAAATTTCAAACGCTTGATTCGTACCAATCTCGTACAATCTTACCAACTCATCGTCAGTTAATTGATTCAGATCATTCATCACTTTTTATTTATTAGTTAAAGTAATTTTGTACTATAGGCGTTTTTTATATTATTTTAGAGTCAGTAAAAATGTTTAGGCTGCAAATATAGCGATAGTATTGAAAAGAAAAAATTTTTCTGCAAATAATTTGCAAAAAACGACTGATAACAGCCTAAAAAGGTTAATCTCATGTAATATCTATTCCACCCACAGCACTAACCCTTTTAAATATTCACCTTCGGGATGATAAATATTAATCGGATGATCGGCCGGTTGCGACAATTGATGTAGTATGCGAACATTTCGTTTACTCTCGGCTGCTGCACTGAAAACAGCCAGTCTGAATTGTTCTTTGCTAACAACTTGAGAACATGAAAAAGTAAATAAGATTCCTCCCGGTTTTATTTGTTCAAAAGCTTTTGCATTTAATCTCTTATAGCCCTTCAAAGCATTACGCAAAGCCTCCCGATGTTTTGCAAAAGCAGGAGGATCCAGAATTATCAAATCATATTGTTGTTCCAGCGTATGGAGATTATTTAAGTACTTAAATGCATCCTCAGCATAAGATGTGTGACGCGTATCATTAGGAAAATTAGCTTCTACATTTTTGTCTGTCAAATCAATGGCCTTTGCAGAACTATCCACAGAATGAACAAGTTCAGCTCCACCGCGCATAGCATACACCGAGAAACCTCCGGTATAGCAAAACATATTCAGTACCGATTTTCCGGCAGAATAACGCTCCAGCAAAGAACGATTTTCGCGCTGATCTACAAAAAAGCCTGTTTTTTGCCCACGTAACCAATCTACATGGAATTTCAACCCATTTTCAAGAGCACTTAAATCAGTTGTTTCTTCGCCAATCAAATAGCCATCTTCAGGCTCAATAGCCGCTTTGTAGGGTAAAGTAGTTTCCGATTTATAATACACATTCTTGACTTCGGGAACACAGACCACAATGGCTTTAGCAAGTATCTCCCGAATTTCGTGCATACCTATTGAATGAGCCTGCATAACAGCCGTATCATCGTAAACATCAACAATCAATCCAGGTAATGAATCACCTTCTCCATGAATTAACCTGTAAGTATTATTGTGATTTGGAGCAATTAAACCCAGCGATTTACGCATAGCATAAGCCAACCCAATTTTTTTAGTCCAAAAATCATTGTTTACAGGTATGCTTTCAAAAGACACAACCCTTACAGCGATACTACCAATCTGGTAATGACCTATAGCCAGAAAATTACGGTTACTATCAAGCACTTCCACCAAATCACCTTCGGCTGGTTTTCCTTCAATGCGCTGAATAGCTCCGGAAAACACCCATGGATGAAAACGTTGTAAACTTTCTTCTTTTTTTGGCTTGAGTTGTATAGTAATCATGTGTAAAATATAAGTTGTGTCTAGCGGCGATGCTTGCCGGTAGTGTCTGAATTAAAGATTTGAGTCGGTAACAGTGGAATTCGTCTGTTGGTTTTTTAATGCTTGTTGCTCTCTGAGTTCGCGTTGCTCAAGTGCATTTTCCAACAGAATTTTATCAAGTTGCTTTTTGGTCAACTTCTTTTCGCTTATTAATTGTAAATAGATTTGTAGGCTAGCCCAGGCATCTGTAGCAGCATAACGTTGTTGTTGTTCTGTCAATTCAGGGTTTTCCCAATTTGTCAGCCGTTGCGACTTTGATATCTTTTTCCCAAAAAGAATAGCA
The DNA here is from genome assembly GCA_036787795.1 of Paludibacter sp. Taxonomy (GTDB): domain Bacteria; phylum Bacteroidota; class Bacteroidia; order Bacteroidales; family Paludibacteraceae; genus Paludibacter. The sequence goes on from DAIQOQ010000260.1 coordinate 3,582, forward strand.
TATATCTTTTGAAGACCCAGTTCCAAAATGCCGTAACTTTGAGCTATAGTTTGTATATCAATACAATTTGCAGGTTTAAATTTATGATGTTTGTTCAATCCATTCAAATCATCGCGAAGCGAAAGTCCTATTTTTTTTATATTCTCGTCTGCCAAAAACTCAGCCAGAGAAGTAGGAAAATCAATTTTATTTAGCCGAAAAAGAAAGCAGTGTTCGAGAGTCGAAATCTGCACCAATGAAACTTTATTATGTGTACCTCTGGTAAATGAAGGTTTAGTTTCTGTATCAATACCAACAACAACGCTTTTACGAAGCTCTTCAATAGCCTGTTGTATTTTAGATGAATCATCCACCAAAGTTATTTTTCCTTCGAAAATAGCAATTGGCATTTGATTCACTTCATCTTTGGTTATTTTAGTTTTAAACATAAACTTTTGATTACAATAAATTCATCAACCCATCATCCTCATCATGTTGAAATTTCAGAAATGAATTTCGGTCAATAACTTTCTTTGAGGAAGAATCATCATCTTCTACTCCAAAACCATCACTAAAACGCAAAGCATGAAGTGC
>DAIQOQ010000075.1:0-6342 GCA_036787795.1 Paludibacter sp.
GGTCATATAACCGTTTATTCAACGACAGAAACAATACCCATTTTAAATAAAAAACGAATGAAATCTCTTCTTATTTTTGATCTCGACGGAACTTTACTCGATACTGTTGACGACTTAGCTGCAAGTACCAACTATGCGCTAACCCAATGTGGCTTTTCCATCCATAAAACAGATGACTATCGTTTCTTTGTAGGCAACGGAATAAATAAACTCTTTGAAAGAGCTCTACCGGAGAAGTCAAGAACGCCCCAAAATATATTGCAAGTTCGAAACCATTTTTTGAATCATTATGAATTGCATAATACGGACTTGACCACGCCTTATCCGGGAGTAATTAAATTGCTAGAAGAATTGCAAGCGTCAAAAATAAAGCTAGCTGTTGCTTCCAACAAATACCAGCAGGCCACGGAAAAACTGATTCGTCACTTCTTTCCACAAATTACATTTATTGCCGTATTCGGTCAGCGTGAAGGAATACCAACAAAACCCGACTCAAGGATCATCCATGACATTCTTAGTATTGCAAAAGTAAAAAAAGAGGAAGTCCTTTATATTGGCGATTCAGGTGTTGACATGCAAACAGCACAGAATGCTGGCATTGATGCCGCAGGAGTTACATGGGGATTTCGCCCCCGGACAGAACTAGAAGAATTCTCGCCAAAATACATAGTAAGTGAGGCGAAAGAAATTTCAAAGATTATTCAATAATTTTTCTCCATAAAAAAAACCGTTCTCCTGAACGGTTTTTTTATGGAGAAACTAAAACTAATTAGTCTTCTTTTACCTGAGGAGTGATCAATTTATAACCCTTACCATGAATATTGATAATAGCCACATCTTGATCATCTTTCAATAGTTTACGTAATTTTGTGATATATACATCCATGCTACGAGCATTGAAATAATTATCATCAACCCAGATAGTTTTCAGAGCAAAATTACGTTCTAAAATATTATTGGCATTTGCAGCCAACAAATTCAACAATTCCGATTCCTTAGTTGTCAGTTTCTTAGACTCACCTTCAAAAGAAAGCAATTGTTTTTGAGCATCAAATGTAAAAGATCCGATTTGATAAGTCACAACGTCTTTTGCACGTTTACCTTTCACACGGCGTAATATTGATTCAATACGATACAACAATTCCTCCATGCTGAATGGTTTTGACAAGTAATCGTCAGCACCCAATTTAAAACCCTGCAAAATATCTTCTTTCATCGATTTTGCAGTAAGAAAAATGATAGGCACTTCAGCATTTAATGAGCGCACATCAGCTGCCAATGCAAATCCGTCTTTTTTTGGCATCATTACATCGAACACACACAAGTCGTATTTGTTTTTTGAAAAAGCTTTGTAACCAGCTTCTCCATCTGGTTGCAAGTCTGCATCATACCCTTTGGTTTGCAAATACTCTCTGAGAAGCATGCCAAGATTTTCATCATCTTCGCACAACAAAATTTTTACTTTTTCGTCTGTCATAACTCGTAATTTTTTAAAGTTGGTATTGTAATAGTGAATTTTGTTCCAATATTTATTTCGCTCTCCACTTTAATGGATCCACGATGTTCATTAATAATTTTTTTTACGTAAGCCAAGCCTAATCCAAATCCTTTTACATTGTGTAGATTACCCGTCGACACGCGATAGAATTTTTCAAAAACCCGTTTTAAATCTTCTTTATTAATTCCAATTCCATTATCTTCAATGCTAATAAGCAAATTATCCTTTTCATTCCATGTTTCAATAGTCAAGAGTAATGGTTTATCACAATATTTTAAAGCATTATCCATCAAATTGAAAATAACATTCGTGAAATGAACCTCGTCAACCAAAGCCAAATCATTTACAGCTTTCAAATTTGAGGTAATCTTACCTCCTTTGCTAGTTACTTTCAACGAAAAATTACTTATTATATCCGATATCAGCGAATTAATTTGAATTTCAGTCAGTTTAAGCATTGATTTGTCTTTCTCAAAAACAGCCATTTGCAATACTTTTTCAACCTGCAGACTTAACCGCTTTGTTTCGTCACGAATCACATTTGAAATATGCTTAAGCGTTTCCGGTGTTTTGCCAACCCCAGTATCTTGCAACATTTGCGAAGCTAAAGAAATGGTTGATATCGGAGTTTTCAATTCATGCGTCATATTATTGACAAAATCATTCTTCATGTTGTTCAACTTCTTTTGCCTGAAAATAATAACAATAGCCACGATAAACACCAATAAAATGAGTATAACCAGCGCTATTGAAGGCAAAAGTAAGTTCATCGAATTCAAAATATAATTTTGCTTCGTAGGAAAAGTAACCTGCAAATACGCCACTTTATTTGACTCTTCAAATGGAAATAGCTTCTGCGTATAAATATTACTTAGTGTATTGTTTAAACCTTCCTGATGTATATCTTTATGACAATTATAGATGATTTTGCCCTGCTGATCAACTATGGAATAGAAAAAAGGCAAATCAACACCATTGTTAACCAATACCTTTTCTAAAATTCCGTTCAGCTCTTCAAAGTTAACGCGTTCACTTATTTCTTTTTCGTCAATTTCTTTCATCCATCTAAATACAGCTTGATCTAAAATAGTTTTAGATCGCGAAAAATTTTGTTTGAATTTTTCTTGCAAGTAACGAGACGTTTCCTCGATAGTTGATTTTCCATGACGTGTAGACAATCTGATGCTAGGTCGATTCAGCTGCTCCGAAGTCAATTTCAGACTTCCGGCCATGCTGTCAATATTATTTTTAAGTCGAATATTTTTAGCATCCATACTCAGAAGCTTGTTTGAAGTTCCGGAGTAATCTTCTCCTTCAAGCGTTTGCCCTAAATACTCTAATGCCTCATTCTCTTCAACCAAGCTAACTGTTTGAAATAAACTACGTTGAACATTGTCATTAAACTGATTTTCAACCATTTCTGCATTTACTCTCACATATCTAGCTTGCAGAACTATAAGCCCCACAAAGGTCAAAACCATAAAAACAATGAGTATCCAGATAGTCGTTTTCTTCATAACGCGACAAATTTACATCAAAAAAAGATCTCAGCCACTACATTGGAAACAAATAATGGCATTTATTTTGTAACTATAGTGATAGTATACATTTTTTTATATAATAGATTAATATAAATTAGCAAAACACCAGTAATTTAACTCAACAGAAGTAGATTCATAGATAAAATGATAGATTTAATTAACAAAATTGGCGAATTTACAGCTTAAAAGGCAAAATTTACGGGCGAAATAGGCAAACAAACAAATACAAAATTAAGGAATTTGATTTTAAAACGTCAAAAATCAGTTAAACAAAAGATATCTACCTCTTTTTTGCAACAAGAATAAATTGTTCATAGCCGGTCAGCTTACCTTTTACCCTCTCTCTCGTCAGTACATTATAAGTGCGCAAAACAAGAACCTCAAATCCGGCATCACGAAACTGCTCGGACAACAAACCTGTGTCAAAGCCCCGATGTGGTATTGGCTCAAAACGGTGAAAAGAGCCATCTTCGCTACGAATATCCCCCACAACTATCAATGCACCGGGAGTTGTTATCTTATACAAATGCTTCAGCGCCTCCTCAATTTCTGGAATATGATGAAAAGCCATACACGAAAAAATCAAATCAATATCCTGTTTCCTATAATCGAACACTTCACCATGAAGCATTTCCACAGGCTCCAGACCTTTCAATTTGCTTTTCAAAACTTCTAGCATTGCTGCAGAAATATCTTCGAAAACAATTTCACCTATATATGGTAGAATTTGTAAACCTACCAGTCCTGTCCCGGCACCAATCTCCAACGCTTTCCAATTCTTATTAGGCTTTATATGATGCATCATCTCTGCAACAAATATTTCCGTCATCTCTATTTTTGCAGGGCTATCCCAGTCAGCCGCCCTGTGGGCAAAATTATCATTCATACATTATATGTTTATTTTAATTTAGCAAAACTACTCATAAAACTCTTTTTACGCCAAATTTGTTTGGTTTAAAACTGACCAAATTATAGATGTAGGCGCTTAATTGTATAATGATGTAAAAAACCTTATATTTGCAAGCTCAATTCATGCAATATCCTACCAACTTATTGCGATATTGCTTTGGCCCGTTCTTTTCAAACCCGCGAATATTGTAACATCATATAATAACGAATGAATAAACTAATAAAAACAAGTATTATGGCGATAGCCGTTGCAGCTGCATCGGGCAGCAAGCTAGCCGAAGCTCCTATAATAGGAAAGCATCAGCCCAAAATAGAAAACGGAATTATGACTCCGGAAGTGTTATGGTCTTTTGGGCGCGTAGGCAACGTACAAATATCGCCCGATGGATCAAAAATCCTGTATAGCGTATCTTATTACAGTATACCGGAAAACAAAGGCAACTCGGAGCTTTTTACAATGAACGTCGATGGCACTGACAAAAAGCAAATTACAAAAACAGCTACACGCGAAACAGCTGCCAAATGGATAAACAAAGGTGAGCTCATTGCTTTTTTATCGTATGAAAGTGGAAGCATGCAATTATGGACTATGAAGCCCGACGGTAGCGATCGAAAACAAATAACCTTCCGCAAAGGAGATATAACAGACTTCTCATTTTCGCCCGACGAAACTAAACTTCTTTTTATTGCCGATGTAAAATACGGTGAGCGAACTGTAGACAAATATCCTGATCTGCCCAAAGCCAGCGGAGTTATTGTAAACGACCTGATGTATAAACATTGGGATGAGTGGGTGCAAACAGTGCCGCATCCTTTTGTTGCCAGCTTCAATAATGGAAAAGTAGAAAATGAAACAGACATATTAAAAGGAGAACCTTACGAAAGCCCGATGAAACCGTTTGGTGGTATCGAACAACTAGCTTGGAGCCCCGACGGAAAGATTGTGGCATATACATGCAGGAAGAAAACCAGAAAAGAATATGCACTCTCAACCAATTCAGACATTTACTTTTATAATGTAGAAACCGGTCGGACTGAAAACAAAACTCAGGGTATGATGGGGTATGATCAGAACCCCGTATTCTCGCCTGACGGAAAGTGGCTGGCTTGGGAAAGCATGGAGCACGATGGTTACGAATCGGACAAAAGTAGATTATTTATTCTCAATATCAAAACCGGCGAAAAAACAGATGTTTCGGCCAACTTCGATCAAAATTCAAACGCATTGGCATGGAGTACGGACAGTAAATCTATTTACTTTGTGAGCTGCTGGCATGCTGTTACGCAAATTTACAAAGCTAACATTGCAACAAAAAAGATAATCCCGATAACAAAAGGTGTACATGATTATGCTTTTGTGGCTCCGCTGAAAAATAAACTTATTGGTATTAAACATTCCATGAGCAAACCGGACGAGATTTATGCAATCAACCCAAAAACCGGATTGGAAACCGAACTCTCGTTTGAGAACAAAGACATTCTGGATAGACTGGAAATGGGAAAAGTGGAAGAACGCTGGATTACAACTACCGATAACAAACAAATGCAAACCTGGGTGATTTATCCTCCGCATTTTGACCCGAATAAAAAATACCCTACATTGCTTTATTGCGAGGGCGGACCACAATCAACGGTCAGCCAGTTTTGGTCGTACCGCTGGAATTTTCAGATGATGGCTGCTAACGGATACATTATTGTTGCACCTAATCGCCGTGGCTTGCCTGGTTTTGGAATGGACTGGCTCACTCAGATTAGTGGCGACTATGGCGGACAAAACATGAAAGATTATTTCTCGGCTATTGATGCTGTGGCAAAAGAACCATTCGTAAACAAAGATAAATTGGGCTGTGTAGGAGCCAGCTATGGTGGTTTTTCTGTATACTGGCTGGCTGGACATCACGAGAAACGTTTCAAAGCATTTTTGGCTCATGATGGTATGTTTAATTTGCCGCAACAATATCTGGAAACCGAAGAAATGTGGTTTGTTAACTGGGATTTGGGCGGTGCTTACTGGGATAAAGCCAATGCTGTTGCACAACGTTCGTACGCCAACTCGCCACACCTATTTGTAGACAAATGGGATACCCCCATTCTTGTTATTCACGGCGAAAAGGATTACCGCATTCTGGCCTCACAGGGCATGTCAGCATTTAATGCAGCTGTTTTGCGTGGCGTTCCGGCACAGATGCTTATTTTTCCTGACGAAAATCATTGGGTATTACAACCTCAAAACGGCATCCTGTGGCAACGGACATTTTTCTCATGGCTGGACAAGTGGCTGAAATAGGCCGCACTTTTACAACAAAATAATTTACTCGACAAAGGACTTTACACGTAACATGTAAAGTCCTTCGTATTTTACAGCAAATGAAAACCCCGGAATGTGCAGATGAA
>DAIQOQ010000075.1:6442-12909 GCA_036787795.1 Paludibacter sp.
AAATGGAAATCATAATGATCTCCTTATTAATTAATCGTTACAAATACTCTAATTAGTAGGCAAGAAATAATTAGTAGATACGTAGATAAAATAGAAAGGATAGTCAATAATGAACAAGAAAAAGAATATTGCCCGGGCATATGCATCCGTCATTTATACCACTGATGACTCATCCTCTCAATAATAGATGCATCTCTAGCACACATTTCTTACTAAAATATTGTAGTTTTGTCATATATTAAACTTTTTATTGGAATGAGATGCAACAAAAACGACCGAACATGCATCTTGAAAAAAGAATATGAAATTAAAGGCTGCTACAACAGACGAACAACAGTTAATTGCAGGATGCAAGGAAGGCAAACCATGGGCTCAAAAACAAGTATTTGAGCTATATGCATCTGCCATGTTGAGTGTGTGCGTACGGTACGTAAACGAACGGGAAACAGCCCGCGATTTATTGCAAGACGGATTCATAAAAGTATTTACCAAAATAGACTCATATTCAGGCAATGGTGCATTTGCCGGCTGGATTCGTCGAATTTTTGTCACAACAGCTCTTGAATATCTCCGACAGAATGATGCACTAAAACAGAGCGCAAGTATTGATGAATACGATAATTATCTTGAAAATAATGATGAAAGTATATTGGCGAAAATTTCGGCTGACGACCTGATGTCCCTCATATATCAGCTGTCGGACGGTTACCGAACCGTTTTTAATCTTTATGCCATTGAAGGATATTCACATGCAGAAATTGCAGAAATGCTAAATATAAGTGAAGTAACTTCACGATCGCAGTTCATGCGGGCCCGAAAAATTCTTCAACAAAACATCCAATCATTAAACAACTCAGCATATGCAAAACAATATAAATAACAGCGGAGATGCTTTTAGCGAGTCCATCCGACAAAAACTGGAGGACCACCGGATGACAGTAGATGCCGAGTGCTGGGATGAGATAGAAGCACGCCTCCGGCCTAAAAAGAAAAGGAGAGTAATTCCTTTCTGGTTATGGCTTACGGGCGAAGCTGCTGTAGCTGTTTTAGTATTGATGTTCACTCTTCAGCCGCTGCCCGAATCGTCGACCGACATCAGTAAATTTGAAAAGCATATTAAAAAAGAGCGAAGTAACACAAACCAATTTGCAAAACAGCAGGTAAGCAGCATTCGCATTTATAAAATAAATACAACAATACATGCAACAGCAAACACCCAATCAAAACCGGGAATAGTAAAATCGGCGGTAACATACAACCAACAGGTGGCTGCTGTTTCCAGAAATAATCAGATTTCGACTGCTTTATTAAGCAACGATACAATTCAACATAAGATGCTCGTCGAAACAGAAAACAATAGTAGCCAGAAAGAGGAAGAAGCAATAGCTAAAACTACGGCTGCAGAAAACGATTCAAGCATTTCAGCAAAGGCAACAAAGATTATTCCTTATAGTCTGGCAGATGCAACGGTCAAAGAGCCTGAAAGCAAACCGAAAAATAAACGCAACTGGCTATTGGCAGCTGTGGTGGGGACAAGTGGAAGTACAATGATGGATGCCGGAGGAAATGGAAATCTGTATAGCATCAGTAAAGATTATAACAGCCTGACGACTTCAAATAAGGCCTCAAGCTATGCCGCTGTTTTGAGCTCTGCAAAGTATGACAAACAAAGTTATTTACCTCCAATCTCATTTGGATTCATAATAAGGAAGAATCTGGACAAAACCCTAAGTGTTGAAACCGGATTGGTATACACCTATCTATCATCCACATTCGAAAACGAAGGTGTTCTACATTACAATGCTAAACTAAGACTGGACTATCTGGGAGTTCCCGTTAATTTCGTGGTAAAAATGTGGAACAAGTACAACTGGGAAATATATCTTTCGGGCGGAGGCATGGCTGAGAAAGGACTAAGATCGACTTACACGGAAGAAGAGCACTTAAGTAATCAGACAAACAGTACTAAATCAACCAGCAGTATCGACGGCCTTCAGTGGTCGATAAACGGAGCAGTAGGTGTGGCATATAAATTAGAACGAAATTGGAGCATTTATTTCGAGCCAAAGATATCCTATTTCTTCGATAATAACCAACCAGCAAGTGCACGTACAGACCATCCCACGACGATAGGGTTAAGTGCCGGCATCAGGTATCAGTTTAAATAAAAGCGTCAGGATTTAATTTACGCATACACAGCTCTTTGTTATAAGATAGACGAAACGAATAATTACCATAGTCAAATCTATAAAGATTGTATTATAACCGTGTATAACAAAAGAAAACAGGAAAGCAACTAATCACTTTCCTGTTTTCTTATCACATCAATTCACAGAACATTATCCGTAGATAATTTTACCGTTTTCGTCTTTAAATTCTTCAAAGCTTTTATTGTATTGTTCCATTGCACGGTAACTCATAGACATACTGGAGAAACCACCATCGTGATATAAATTCTGCATCGTTACTTTGCGAGTAAGATCACTAAACATAACAACACAATAATCTGCACAATCGGCTGCAGTTGCATTACCCAGCGGAGACATACGTTCCGAAAAATCGAGCAAACCATCCATTCCTTTCACACCGCTGCCGGCAGTTGTTACAGTTGGCGATTGGGAAATTGTATTTACACGTACATTATGTTCACGACCGTAAATATAGCCAAAACTACGAGCGATAGATTCCAACATAGACTTGGCATCAGCCATATCATTATAGCCAAAAACAGTGCGTTGAGCGGCCATATAGCTAAGTGCTACTACCGAACCCCATTCATTAATAGCATCCATTTTTTTTGCCACCTGAAGCATTTTATGAAACGAGATAGCAGAAATATCCAACGTTGTATTCAACATATCATAATCAAGATCATCGTAAAGTCTTTTCTTTCTTACGTTTGGTGACATCCCAATTGAATGAAGCACAAAATCAATTTTACCACCTAATACTTCCACCGATTGAGAAAAAACTTGTTCCAAATCTTCTACACTGGTTGCATCAGCCGGAATTAGTTTTGCATTAAGCTTTTTAGCTAACTCATCGGTTGTTCCCATACGTACTGCCAATGGAGTATTTGACAAAGTGATGATCGCACCTTCTTCTACGGCACGTTCAGCAACTTTCCATGCGATTGACATTTCGTTCAACGCTCCGAATACAATACCTCTTTTACCTTTTAATAAATTGTTACCCATGTTATTTTGTTAATAGTTTGTTATAAAACACTCACAAACGAGAAATGTTTTAGTCAATAAACTGAATTTCGGCACAAAGATATATAAATTGTGCAAGAGACAAAAGCTAATTGGTATACCAATCGAAAGCTGATTAAATAATCAATTCAATTACAAATAGATAATGATTTCTTTTTAATGTTGAATTATCCTTATTCTTCGGTAAAATATCAATCTCATTCCGGCAACCTCCTGATTTAGCCTAAAACTATAGGCTTCCATCAGTAAATATCTGTCCAGAAACAAAAATAATTGCGATAAATTGCGAGATTACAGAAGAACATCGCAGTTTCAAGAAATGCCATTATGACCACTCAGGTCCGAACAATTTCTCGAGAACAAAGCCAGACAGTAAGTTGGTATTGTGTAGTTAGAGCTCATTTTTAGTCACCATCATAGACGAAAAATAAGAAATTTGAGTCTGTCTTGAATATGTATTACGGCATGGAGAAAAAATAAGCCCATGTAATGGAATTAATTACATGGGCTTTGTTGTCTTACTAAGATTCGAACTTAGACAGGCAGATCCAGAAACTGCAGTGCTACCATTACACCATAAGACAGGATTTTTTATTTACGCAGCAAAAATACAAAAAAATATTCTCCCGACAAATCGAAAGTTGAAAAAACGGTTGAAACTCATTTCTGAGCTCCAACCGTTTGATTTTGTTGTCTCACGAAGATTCGAACTTCGACAGGCAGAACCAAAAACTGCAGTGCTACCATTACACCATGAGACAATCAATAGGCTTTATTTCTAAAGCGGTGCAAAGATACAATTGTTTTTCTTTTTGCCAAAGTGTTTTTGAAAAATTATTCAGAAACAGCTAGACTGGACCTATTCTACTGTCAACAAATAATAGTTTTTCTTCCCCTTTTGAACCAATAAGTATTTGGTATTTAGAAGTTTTGATTCTTTCAAAACTTCATCCTGATTCTCTAATTTTTCTTTGTTAATGCTCACTCCACCCGACTGAACCAGCTTACGCATCTCACCTTTTGAAGGAAAAACAGCAGCAGTTTCGGTCAATAAATCAATAGCTTTGACATCCGATTTAAACAAATCCTTAGAAACTGTGAATTGAGGAACACCATCAAAGACTGCCAACAAAGTCTCTTCATCCAACTTTTTCAAGGCCTCCGAAGTTGCATTTCCGAACAAAATACTTGATGCTTCAACTGCCGCATTGTAATCTTCTTCCGAGTGAACCATCACGGTTACTTCTTTGGCGAGGCGTTTCTGCAATGGGCGTAGCCCCGGCGCATTGTTGTGTTCTGCAACAAGAGCATCTATCTCTGTCTTATCAATCGCAGTAAAAATCTTAATATATTTTTCGGCATCAGCATCACTTACATTTAGCCAAAACTGATAAAATTTATAGGGCGAAGTATAACGACGGTCCAACCAAACGTTTCCACTTTCTGTTTTTCCAAATTTACCGCCATCGGCTTTGGTAATAAGAGGACAAACTAATGCAAAAGCCTCGCCGCCTGTTTTTCTCCGAATAAGCTCCGTTCCGGTGGTAATATTACCCCACTGATCGGAACCACCCATTTGCAACTTACAGTTTTTTTCCTGATATAAATGAAGAAAATCAAAGCCTTGCAATAACTGATACGAGAACTCGGTAAATGACATACCTACATTCGATTCATTACTTAAGCGTTTTTTTACAGAATCTTTTGCCATCATATAGTTCACTGTGATGTGCTTTCCAATATCTCGGATAAAATTCAGGAATGAATAACCTTTCATCCAATCATAATTGTTTACCAATTCTGCAGCATTAAGGGCGTCGCTATCAAAGTCCAGAAACTTTCGTAACTGATTTTTAATGCAATCCTGATTATGTCGAAGTGCGGCTTCATCCAACAGATTACGCTCTGCCGATTTTCCAGACGGATCACCAATCATACCTGTGGCTCCACCAATCAGTGCAATGGGTTTGTGTCCTGCCCGTTGAAAATGTTTAAGCATCATTACGCTCACCAAATGACCAATATGAAGCGAATCAGCGGTAGGATCAATGCCAACATAGGCCGATGTCATTTCTTTCTTTAACTGTTCTTCCGTCCCGGGCATGATAGAGTGAATCATTCCTCTCCACTGTAGTTCTTCGATAAAATCCATCTGTATTTTTTGTTTTAATTTATTTTCGTCCAAATATTTATTAGCTGCTCTTTCCAAATAACTCCTGAGTTTTGAGTCAAATATCAACGAGTTACAAAATTATGCAAAGATACTACTTTTTAGTTTTACGACCAATAATAAAATTTCCATTGACTTAGGGAGGGTTTCAGTAATCAATTCACATCCGTTACACTCAGAGAAAGAGGAAAATCAAATTATTGACAAACACCTTTTCGGGATTAATTAATTTTTACTACTTTCGCCATCGTTCTAATTAATCTCACCAACATTTATGATTCATAAAAAGTTTTTCCTCCTCTGTTTAATGGTTCCTGTGCTGATTTCATGTAATCACAAAACATGGACAGTAACACAGGCAACTTCGATCAAGATCCCAATTGACAGTAGTACCGAAAAATCAGCCAACAAAGCTTACGAAGCATACTTACAACCTATCAAACAGCAAGTAGACGCCAAAATGAATATTGTCATAGGGCAGGCAGCCGAAACGATGAAAGGGCATGGACCCGAAAGTCTGTTATCAAACCTGAATGCGGATATTTATCGGCAAGCAGCATCAACGTTTTTAGGTCAGGAGATTGATATTTCCATCGTAAATCTAGGCGGGTTGCGTACCGTAGTTACTGCCGGAGACATTACGATAGGGAAAGTGTTTGAACTCATGCCATTCGAAAATGAATTGGTAATTTTGTGGTTGAAAGGAGATAAACTGAACGAACTTCTTCAATATTTTGCAAGTATGGGAGGCGAGGGAGTTTCCGGATTGCATATGGAAATTGAACAAGGCAAAGCCATTAATATAAAAATAGGTGAGAATCCGTTGGATAAAGATAAGATATACACCATTGCTACTAATGATTATCTGGCAGGAGGCAATGATAAAATGGTTCAACTTGCCATGCATGAAAAAAGACAAAATACAGGCATCAAAATCCGCAATATGCTGCTCGACTATATTAAAACCGAAACGCAAAAGGGCAATAAAATACAGTCAAAATTAGACGGCAGAATAACTATCAATTGATAGTTGATAATGAATAATCTCAAATAAGATAAAAGATATGAAACCTACATATATC
>DAIQOQ010000261.1:0-4144 GCA_036787795.1 Paludibacter sp.
ATATGCATTGGATTTGTACCGAAAAATAACGGGAATGAGTATCCCAAGTTTATAGATATTCAAAATACAAAAGCGCTATGAATGAAGATAGCAAAAACAATGAATTCAAATGCCCGTCCTGGTTGCTTACAGGGGTGGTTGACTGGATGGACATGGTTGACACTTTAGTTGAAAAGACTAAGATAGACCGGGACGAAATGATAAAAACAATCAACTTGTTTTTTGAAGAGATGGCGAAAAAACTCAGACAAGGGTATAGCATTAATTTATCCATTGGTATTTTTCATCCTCATTTTGGTCCGATAGACCCCATCACCGGTGAGCAAGAAATGCAGGTGGAGTTTATCCCCAGTCCGGAAATGCTCAAAAAAATTCAGGAAGAACGGATAAGACGACTTAATGACGTGCCGTTGAACTAAGAGAAACTACGGGAATAATTAAGCAATACGGAACGAACAGCCCCACTACGTACGGAAAAGTAATGGCGGTATTGGATTACATTTCAGGCATGACCGATGTATATGCATTGGATTTGTACCGAAAAATAACGGGAATGAGTATCCCAAGTTTATAGTTATAAAAAAACGAAAGCGCTATGAATGAAGATAGCAAAAACAATGAATTCAAATGCCCATCCTGGTTGCTTACAGGGACAATAAGCTGGAGCGACTTGATTGATGGTATAGCAGAAAGAACCAAACTGGATCGGGATAAGGTGACAGAAGTGCTGAGACTTACTTTTGAAGCGGTTGAAAAAATGCTTAGGAAAGGCTCAAGTGTAAATTTACCATTCGGAACTTTTCGGTCCCATTTTGCAGAACCTGACCCCATTACCGGAGAGCAGGAAATGAAAGTAGAGCTCATTCCAAGTCCTAAAATTCTCAAAGCCATTGCAAGGGCTCAACAAAATCGATTGAACAGGATTTCGCTAAACTAACATTTAGGAGTTACGAGTAAATAGTTACGAGTTACAAGACTGCTCATATGGACTTTTCTATCAGAAAACAAATCATTAAATAGTATTGCTAACTTATAGCTAACTTTCCACAACAAAAAAAAGATCTCCGGATTGCTCCAAAGATCTTTATATCCGTTGACTGACAACAGCTCAATATCCAATAGTTTGTGCCAGAATAAACTTATAATTGTCGCCCAGATGCATTGCTTTAAGAAGTTCGGCTTCTTTAGCTCCGGCACGAACCACACATTTAAGTCCTTCAGAGGCACAATACAGATAAACATTTTGTCCGCAGTAACCCGAATCCATATAAGCCTTTAGGAAATTATCCGTTGCACTTTTACCTTTTGCAATAAAAAGCAGATTCAATGGAGCCGTGTCCACGTAAGTTTGCAAACCAGCCAAAGCACGATAATCGCCTTTTACAAGCGGTTCCAATTGATGCTTTTGCGGATTATAAAAGTAAATGCCCGTGGAAAACACCGCATAAGTTTGCAGCGGATATAAGCCCATAGCCGAAGGAACAGTACGTTTCCCATTAGCACGATTAATACCATTAGCTACCCACAGTACTTCCGACAGATGCTTAAGCGAGAGATTTCGTGATTCAAACTGCCGATCCGATTTTCGATGCGCAATGGCTTGCATAAGTGGTTTTCCTCCCAAAGTATCGGGAGTCAATAATTTGATTGTATCAAAAGTAGCAGAATCCATGAGCAAGTCGTTGCCCATTCCTCTTTTTGTTTGTGCCTCGCAGAGATTGAATACGAGCGCAAAAGCCAAAAGGACTAAGAAAGAGTGTTTCATAAGATATAAATTGAGTGAATGATTTCTTAATCCGCAAACTTACAACTTTTTCATGTATTTTTGTGTTGTAATCACACAAAATTCAGTGAAAGGATAAGTCGAGGCCTATCCTATGCCATATAAACTATTATGTTCAACATGAAATATATTCCTGCCAAACCCAATACTCTCGGACTAATAACACTTAATGAAATAGATTTAAACGAAATAGTACCATTTATCGACTGGGGATTTTTCTTTATGGCCTGGCGATTATCTGGCAAATACGAGGGCATTGAAACTGTTCATGATTGCCTTTCGTGTAAAATGAGCTGGCTGCAACAGTTTCCTCAGGCAGACAGGCCCAGAGCTGAAGAAGCTCTCAAGCTATTCAAAGATGCACAGGAAATGCTGCGCCACATGCTCGACAAAAAAATTGTATCGGTCAATGCAAGTTTTGGTGTTTTTCAGGGATATGCATTGGGTGATGATATTTTTATTGAAAATGAGGGCAACACCATCACTCTGCCTATGCTTCGCCAGCAACATCCGGCTACCGATGGGTTTTGCTACTCGCTTGCCGACTTTGTGGCTCCCGAAAACGATTACGTAGGTGCATTTGCCACCACCATTCAGGGCGTAGAAGCTTATGCAGAAGCATTCGAAAAAGAAGATGATGTTTATCGGTCTATTTTGGCCAAAACACTATCCGACAGACTGGCCGAAGCAGCTGCCGAATGGATTCACTACAAAGTGCGACGTGAATACTGGGGTTATGCTCCCGATGAAAATTTATCTATAAAGGATATGCTGAAAACCATGTACAGCGGCATTCGTCCGGCCGTGGGTTACCCTTCCCTACCCGATCAATCCATTATTTTTGAACTGGATCCACTTTTAAAGTTTTCCGAAATAGGCATTCAACTTACCGAAAACGGAGCTATGTTTCCCAATGCATCGGTATGCGGATTGTATTTTGCCCATCCAAAGTCGAAATACTTCATGATAGGTAAAATTGACGACAACCAGTTTCATGACTATGCACGCCGATGTGGAAAATCGCCCGACCTACTCCGAAAATGGATGGCTGCTAATTTATGATGTGATGATGTGGTGATCAGTCTAAATAATTTGAAAGTACAAATCGGGGGGGCACAATTATCATTTTCACTTTATTTTCTCTGTATGATTTCATTAACTCATCATTCATCGCCTCACTAAACCATTATCACATCAACACATCACCACTTCATCACATTATTTAGTAACTTTGCACTCCCATTATTAATTATACTGAATGCGCATCGATATTATTTCCGCTGTACCCGAATTACTTGACAGTCCACTCAATTATTCTATTGTAAAACGAGCCAAAGATAAAGGGCTGGTAGAAATTCATGTGCATAATCTACGCGATTATACCACCGACAAACATCGTCGCGTAGACGATTATGCTTTTGGGTTTAGTGCCGGCATGGTTATGCAGATAGAGCCGATTGACCGGATTATCTCCCTGCTGAAAAGCGAACGGACTTACGACGAAGTGATTTACACCTCACCCGACGGCGAAAAGTTTAACCAGAAAATGGCTAACAACCTGTCGATGTCCGCCAATCTGATTATTCTTTGCGGACATTACAAGGGTATTGACCATCGCATACGCGAACATTTGATTACAAAAGAAATAACCGTAGGCGATTATGTGCTTACAGGAGGAGAATTACCTGCCGCCATCATGACCGACGCTATTGTGCGACTTATACCCGGGGCTATTGGCGACGAACAATCGGCTCTCTCCGATTCGTTTCAAGACAACCTGCTTGCACCACCTGTTTACACCCGTCCGGCAGAATATAAGGGATGGAAAGTTCCTGACATTCTGCTCTCGGGACATCAGGCCAAAGTGGATGATTGGAATCATCAGCAGTCGGTGGAGCGCACAAAGCGATTGAGACCCGACCTATTGGAAGAATAGACCGTTTGATAGTTGAAATATTGAATTTGCTATATCTGCAATTGATGGTGGAAGTAGCGCATTGACAGTTTAAGGTACCGCATTTTGTCATTTTGTATAGCGCATTGGCAATTTACCATAGCGCATTGACAATCTACCATACCGCATTGACCATTTTCGCTACCGCATTGACCATTTCACTTAGCGCATTGTCAATTTACCATACCGCATTGGCAATTTACCATACCGCATTGGCAATCTACCATACCGCATAAGCAATCTACCATACCGCATAAGCAATCTACCATACCGCATAAGCAATCTACCATACCGCATAGACGACTTACCATACCGCATAAGCGATCTACCATACCGCATTGGCGATTTACCATACCGCATAAACGATTTGCAGTACCGCATAAGGCATTTGAAACATAGTTTTACCT
>DAIQOQ010000076.1:0-12888 GCA_036787795.1 Paludibacter sp.
CCTATACGTTTACAATCAACAAATTAAATAGGGCGGTCTAAACGCCTATACCAATAATCTTAAATTATAGTTGGCATTTTGGATTTCTAATATTAATTGCAGTTATTCTATTAAGTATTTACAAAACTAATTCCTTTCTTTTGCTTCCAAACTAGCTTGCATGCTTTTGTCTATATTTTCGTTTTTTCTCCCTTTTTGTTCCAGCTTTTTTCTCTTTGTTATAACTATTATTTAACAGTGTCCTAAATATTTCCATCTGTCCACTTTTATATCTTTGTATTTCAGGCTTATATAAAAATGCGTGTCCTAAATTATTTTGACGTAAAATTTGGGATGATGCTATACAATGCATAACTTAGCACTTTGAAAAGATATCCTTTGGAAATTCTTTAATCCGATGTTCACACAAATAATTTATGTTTTATGAAAAAAATTAGTTATTCTCTTTGTCGTATTTTTATTGCGTTAATTTGCATTTTTTCAGTACAAGCTGTATTTGCTGTTGATCTACCTTTAAAAAAGGGAGATTCAGGAAGTATAGGTGGAAGTTATATGCTGAGTAAGTCTGTATCTACTGCCATTCCCGCGTCTGCTTCTTTGGATGGTGCTGAACTTGGAATTTTCTTCAATAAATCAGTGGGGGTTGCCCAAGTTAGAATTGTGGATGAAACCGGTAATGTTGTTTATCAGGAAGTAATTGACAGCAATTCAACAACTGAAACTTATATTGAAGTCGGTGGTTTTGACAGTGGAAATTACAGCTTGCAGATGACTTATGGCTCAACTAAATTAGTTGGAACATTTCAGTTGTAGCTGAATTTATGACGAAGCGGAGTTAAATCCGCTTCGTTTTCAAATCTTTAATTAAGAAGTAATGTTTTTAAATGCTATTTATATATGCAAAATTTATTAAAAGTGTCACTGGCCAAAAATATGCATTATAAGTATTCTAATATTTATAATGCTCAGATTATAGATAATCAAAACATTACTATAGCCGATATTATTGATGAGCTGAGTGAAGAGGGCCTTGAAGTTGATCAAAAGCTGGCCTTGAGCATTATTAACCGATTTAATCAAAAAGTGTCGGAAAAAGTATTTTCAGGGAAAAATGTATGTACTGGCCTTGTTAACATAAGCCCAGTCATTAAGGGTTCGCTGAATGAAAAGAGATGGAATCCTAAAGTTAATCGGGTAGAAATAGCTCTTACTGCAGGATGTGATTTGAATCAAACAATGTCAGAAACTACTGTCGAAATAATTGATGAAAAGCAAGCTGTTATTGAAACCTATCGACTTTCTGATCAGACTGACAGAGTACCTGAAAGTAATATCGGATGTGAACATAAAGTTGACTTTGGAGATGTAAAATTGAATCTTACAGAAGATCCTGCCTGCGGAATTGCTTTCAGAACTTGGCTGTGGAAGTCATAAATGATTGTGTTGTTTACAAACCGTAAGTTTTTATTAGTACCTAAACTTTCTTTTAAGTGATTAAATGCAAATTAAATTTTATACTTTTGCATTTGATCACTTTTTGTGTTTATGGGTTTTGAGAAAAACTATTTGTTGACAATACATTTGAATTATGAGTTTTAAGATTAGTATATTACTTTCGGCTTTTGCGATAAGCTTGGTTGGCTGTTCGTTTACTCCAAATGAATTAAGAACTGCCGAGCAGATTATGAATTCTAAACCCGACTCAGCCTTGTTTATCTTGCAACATATAAAACAACCAAACCTTAAATTTGACTCAAATAGAGCGTTGTATGGGCTTCTTCTTTTTCGAGCTTTGGACAAGAATGGGAAACCATTAGCAGCAGATTCTTTAATTGATTTTTCTACTAAATATTATTCAAATAAGAATGATAAACTTCATCTTGCTTTTTGCTTTTTCTATAAAGCTAGGATATATAAAAATGCTCAGCGCTTAGATAATGCCACTTCTTTTTACATACGGGCTTTGGATTGTCTTCAGAATAACAAGGAATATGATCTCTTAGGCAAAATACATGCTGATATGGGAGATGTCTGTTTATTTCAATCAGATTATAAAGAAGCATTAAAGAAATATCTGCTTGCTCTTGAATGTTTTAATAAAATTAAGGATAGAAAAAATGCGTATTATGGAATCTACCAAATAGGTAGAACCTACCGTTTAGAGAAAAAATATACTACGGCTGAGAAGTATTACAAGTATGTATTGAAAAATTCTTCAGATTCTATGTTATGTGGGGTTGTTTACCAAGATGCTGGTATGAATTTTCATATGATGAATCAATATGATTCTGCTCAATATTATCTTCGTAAAAGTTTACGTTACCCTTATAGAAATACAAATTATTCTATCAGATGTTATAGTTTCGCTGATTTATCATTTGATTTATCAAGATATGATTCTGCTCATTATTATGCAATTATGGCTTTACAATATCCGGCAAATTTTATTACGCAACGAGAGTGCTACCGGATATTGGTGAATGTGGAA
Organism: Paludibacter sp.; assembly: GCA_036787795.1. Lineage (GTDB taxonomy): Bacteria > Bacteroidota > Bacteroidia > Bacteroidales > Paludibacteraceae > Paludibacter. The sequence goes on from DAIQOQ010000076.1 coordinate 2,489, forward strand.
TACCTGCGAAAGGACATAAAACAGATGGGGAAATACATGACTCAATATCAAAATTGCGGAGATTCTATCCGTAAGATTGAATCTCAGACTAAAAGTACTGTTCTTGAAAACCTTCATAATACGACTCTTGAAGCTAAAGGATCAAAACGAAGTGTGAGTTTGATTGTAACTGCTTTGGTTCTTGTTTTATTCTTGTCTGCCTTTCTTGTTTATTTCCTTTATCGACGAAATAGACTCAAAAAAGTGCAATTGGATGTTTATAAACAAAGGCTAAGTCATAAACAAAAAATTGTGGCACAGAGCCTGACTAAGAAAATTGAAGAAACTAAAGCTATACAGGCTAATAAGCGCAAAAATACTTCTGCGGATCAGCGGATAAAACTGGATAAGGAATTATACAATACTTGTCTACATCTGAATAACTGGGATAAGTTTGTTGCAGAAATGAATCAGTCTTTCAATCAAATAGTTGATAAGCTTCAATTGAATTATCCCGGGATCTCTCATAAAGAGATAGTATTGTGCTGTTTGCAGTTAATTGACATTCCACATAACGATAAAATATTATTGCTTGAGTGCACGTCCGATAGTTTGTATAAGCTTAAACAACGACTGGCTCAAAAAATGAATCTCAGCTCTACCAAAAAGCTGGATTTATTTCTTGAAGAGTTGATTGCTCTGAATGATTAGTTTTTTCGTTTGTTTACTTCATGCCCGCTCAAATCATAGTTATTTTTGCTTAAATTTACTCGTGTTCAACCATATGTCCAAAATTTGTGGGTAGCTAAATTGTAATTCATTAATTGATAATGAATTGAAAAAATAAATGTCCAAAATTATTTTGTCGGAATTTTGGTGCAACACTTCAATTTGCCTAATTTAGCTCGCCGAAACAAGAGATATCCAGTATTCATAATTGCGAAATAGTGGAGCCGTCATTTTTTACTTATTCTTTTTGCAAGGATATTCTTTGGGGATTTGGTTCAATCTTCTCTAATTTCGAATAATTTTAAGTTTCTATCATAGAAAGACAGAGGTAAGAAACGGTATGGTCAATTCGGGTATAGTGAACATCAATTATTATAATTTGTCCTCATTGCCTAAACCTTTCAAAAGAGGATAACAAATCGTAATTTTGCATTGACTGTACCGTTTTTATACCTTTTCAACTCCGATTTGCTTGCTATTCTTGTTTTGTCAAACTAGCCGCTGCATTGTCGGCTGTGGATATTTGGACTTTTTCAAAATTTAATTTGTGAAAATTAAAATACAAAAAAGCCGACTTTAAATCGGCTTTAGGAAAATACTTAAGGTGTTGAAATTGTATTCTTAGGAAAACTCTAGCTTTCCAATAGCCGTTTTTCAGCTTTCCGTACTTTATCAAATGTAAATTGAGTAAGGATTTCGTTTTTGTAAGTCGAAATCTCGGCATTAAATAGGTTGCCAATACTACCTTGATGAGTATGCTTGATAGATTTATTTGGTTTGAAGTTACCTGCCTCAATTTCCAGTCCTACTTGCTTGTACGCATCGCGAAAAGGAACACCTGCTAAAGTCAATCGATTTACTTCTTCAACACTGAACAAATAATCATAGCGAGAGTCATCGAGTATGTTAGTGTTCACTTTAACTTGGCTCATCATCATAGCCGTCATTTCCAAACAATCGGTTAGCTCGGCAAATGCTGGTACGAATATTTCTTTGATAATTTGCAAATCACGAAAATAACCTGAAGGCAAATTATTGGTTATCATCATTATTTGTTGGGGCAGTGATTGTATTTTGTTACATTTGGCTCGAGTTAATTCAAATACATCCGGATTCTTTTTATGCGGCATAATGCTTGATCCGGTGGTAAATTCATCGGGCAATTTTATAAACCCGAAATTCTGAGAGGTAAACATGCAAGCATCATATGCCAGTTTAGCCACTGTGGCGGCAACGCTTGCCAAGGCATTGGCCACTGTGCGCTCCATCTTTCCTCGGCCCATCTGAGCATAAACTACATTATAATTCATGCTGTCAAAGCCCAATAAATCTGTAGTTAATTGACGATTGAGAGGAAAAGAAGAACCATATCCGGCAGCAGAACCAAGCGGATTTCGGTTCGTTATTTTCCAAGCTGAAAGTAAGAGCTGAAGATCGTCGGCCAGACTTTCGGCATAAGCTCCAAACCAAAGTCCAAATGATGATGGCATAGCAATCTGCAGGTGTGTATAACCGGGAAGTAAAACGTCTTTATAGCGGTTGCTTTGTAAAATCAGGACATCAAATAAGTCAGAGACTGTTGAAACCGTTTTCTCGATTTCAGCTCGGGCAAAAAGTTTCAGATCCAACAGCACCTGATCGTTGCGCGAGCGTCCGCTATGAATTTTCTTACCCATATCGCCCTGTTTGCGTGTTAGCAACAACTCTACCTGAGAGTGTACATCTTCCACACCTTCTTCAATGATAAAATTTCCGGTATCGGCCAATTGATATATACTCTTTAACTCTGCCAGCAATGCTTGCAATTCATCTGCTTGTAATAATCCAACCGATTGAAGCATTCGAATATGTGCCATTGAACCGAGTACATCGTATTTAGCCAGAAATACATCCATTTCACGATCGCGCCCCACAGTAAAAGTTTCAATTTTTGCATTTACCTGTGTGTTTTTTTCCCAGAGTTTTGTTGCCATATTGAAAATCTTAGTAATAAAAATTATTTGCTTAACGTGTTTGCCAATAAATCAGCAATCACGTTTATTCCTTCTTTAAGCTTTTTATCTACCATCATTTTGATCATGGTGGGTAACTCTGCTTTCAGAGTCAGCTTCATCTGTGTTTCATTTTCGGCTGTTTGCTTTAGTTGAATCCAGACGCCAACCTCTACGGGAGCTTTTTCTGAAGCAAGTTTGATCGTTTTGAACGGCTCACGTTCCACAATGCGGAAGCCCATTTTACCGAATCCCTCTACTACGAAGCTACAGCTGTCAGCATCGAATTGGAGATCTTTTACTTTATCGGCTAGACTTGCATTCTCTTTCATTTTCTGTAGATTTTGCAGGTCGCTTAGTATACCAAAAACCACTTCTTCATCCGAAGAAATGGTTTTTATATCGCTTTCGTATGTTGTCATATATTTTTTATTAGCAATTTTAGAGTTTTCAATTGAATTGTTGAAATATTTAAATGAGTTTATATTTGTTCCAACGATTTTAATTACTTAAAGTTCAATTGCAACTATCCAATTGTCAATTTAGATTTGTTCTGTTCTCCAGGTAGAAGGATTTTTACGCCATTCTTGCAATGTTTCTATGTCTTCTGCCGCGATGTAATTTGTTGCTAATGCTTCGGAAAGAATTGCCTCGTAGCTGCATAAAGTAGTGAGTTTTACTTTGGCTTGCTTGAATTTTTGTTCAGCTACCGGGAATCCGTAAGTAAAGATGGCCACCATGCCAAGTACCTGAGAACCATCATTACGGATAGCTTCAACAGCTTTAAGGCTACTTCCACCGGTCGAAATCAAGTCTTCAATTACCACTACTTTCTGCCGGGGACGTAAATCTCCTTCAATCATATTCTCCAAACCGTGATCTTTTGGGGTAGGGCGCACATATACAAATGGCAATCCAAGTGCGTCAGCCACCAAAGCGCCTTGAGCAATAGCTCCGGTAGCAACTCCGGCAATAACTTCAACCTCGGGATACATTTCCAAAATTAATCGAGCTAATTCTATTTTGATAAAGCTTCGGGTTTGTGGATAGGATAATGTTTTACGATTATCACAGTATATAGGAGATTTCCATCCGGATGCCCAGATAAACGGATTGTTTGGTTGCAATTTGACAGCTTTGATCTTCAATAGCTTTTCAGCTACGTTTTTTTCTAATGATTTCATTTTTAGTCGGTTTAAAAGAAAATGAGTAACAATTATTGTTTGTAAACATTTATCTCATTGATTTTGCAAAAGTACGCAAACAAGTTGAGACCTAAAACATAAAAAGATATATTTTAAAACATTTTTTCGTGCTGAATATGTGCATGAAAAAACGAATATGACCTTAAAAAAAGAGAGTAAAACTCCCTGCGTTTTATGTAAAACAAGTTTGTCTGTTACAAAAAGGCATCCTCTATATGTTCAATTGTGAAGTCAGATCCATGTGGAATGACTGATATGACATCGAATCTGGTTTCCCCCTGCCAATCGAACTGAAAAATATATTCGTGCGTTGCATTGATAATATTACGAATTTTCCGATTAGTAATAGCTTCCTGAGGATGTTCAAAGGTTTCTGTTGAACGGGTTTTTACTTCAACAACAACCAACTGGCCATCTTTTTCAGCAATAATGTCAAGCTCTAGTTTACCACATTGCCAATTTGTATGGAGTATATTAAAACCTTTGGACCGCAAATATTCTTGTGCCCGTTTTTCTCCAAGTTCACCTAATTCATTATGATCTGCCATGGTTCGAAAAGGATATATGACTAAAATAGAAATATTGAAACATCATTGTAAAAAACAAATGTACAGATTATCAGCGAACAATTTTCAAAAATACAGTTTTTTGTTATATTCCCGTTAAATGTGCAAGGATAATATTATTTTTGTGCGGAATATCGATCTCCTATGGCTAAAAAAACTACAATTTCGGCTTCTCAGCGTAATTCATTACGAACACACCGACAAATATTTACTTTAAATGACGAAGAAAACAAAGCTTTAAATCGTTATATTGCAAAATATAAAGTTCAAAATAAATCGAAATTTATTCGAGAAACGCTTATGCTGGCAATTATACGAAGGTTAGAGGAAGACCACCCTACTTTATTTGACTGAGCTTGCCGATAGAGTTTTTTCTGTTTTCTAAAAACACATAAAACATTTTAAATTATGGATTACTTTCTGGCACCGTTAGCATTAATTGTGGGATTTTTAGTGGCTTGGTTTATCTGTTTGGGTAAGCGGGCAACTCTGAAATCAACATTTGACCTTACTGAGAAAAATTTGTTGTCGGTTCAAAATGAACTGAAAATGCAGAAATCGGTTGCTCAGGAAATGTTGCGAATGAAGCTGGAAGAGTTGCAACGGTTGGAGCTGCAACTCGCATCGCAACTGGAAATAGCTAATAATCGTGGCATAGAACTTGCTACATTAAAGGCTGTCAATGAAAGTCTGGCAGAGAAACTCGAAAATCAAAAAGGAGAGATTGAAAAGTTGCAGAAACGCCTTACTACCGAGTTCGAAAATATAGCTACCAAGATTTTGAAAGAGCGTTCGGACGAGTTTTCCTTATCGAACCATAAAAATTTAAGCGATATCCTGAATCCATTAAAAGAGCGAATCCAACTTTTTGAGAAGAAGGTGGATGAAACTTACGATAAGGAATTGCGAGACAAGATAAGTTTGCGTGAAGAAGTCCGTAAGCTTACCGAGTTAAATACGCGTGTGAGTCAGGAGGCTAATAATCTGACTAAAGCACTTAAAGGCGATGTAAAAAAGCAGGGCAACTGGGGCGAAGTGATTTTAGAACGTGTTTTGGAACGCTCAGGGCTGACTAAAGGGCAGGAATATGAGCGCGAAGAAGTGGTGGATGGTGCCGATTCGAGCGTACAACGTCCGGATGTGATTATTCATTTGCCCGACAATAAACATATTATTGTTGACTCTAAAGTTTCGCTGGTTGCTTATGAACGGTTTGTGTCGGCAGAGACTGATGAGCACCGGGTGACACACTTAAAAGACCATATCAATTCGTTGCGGAGTCATGTAAAGTTGCTAAGCGAAAAGAACTATCAGAATGCACAAAATCTGAATACCCCCGATTTTGTATTGATGTTTCTGCCCATCGAGGCTTCATTTTCGGTAGCGGTACAAGGTGATGGTGAGATTTTCTCGTATGCCTGGGAGCGAAAGATTGTGATTGTGAGTCCAACAACTTTACTGGCAACCTTGCGAACCATTACGTCGATATGGAAACAGGAAAACCAAACGAAGAATGCACAGGAAATTGCCCGTTTGAGTGGTTCATTGTATGACAAGTTTATCGGTTTTGCCGAAGACATGGCCAAAATAAAAGTCAATATTGACCGGACATCCGGTGCGTACGATGATGCAATGAAAAAGATGAAAGATGGCAACGGAAATATAATCCGGACAGCCGAAAAGATAAAAGAATTAGGGGCAAAAACAGGTAATAAATCATTACCTGATGGTTTTGATAATGCCTGATTGAGTAAGGGTGATGATGCCTGCATTTGCTCCCTGTATAAATGATTTAATGATGTGATTTATGAAGATAAAGGTACTTTTTGCGATTGTATTTTGTTTGTTTGTGGTTAATGTATTTGCCATAGAGCCCTCAAAGCAACACGAAAAAACGAAGATCACGAAATTGGAAATTATAAATACTGATAGTGTTTTAGGGGCTATGCTGGGAGATACAGTTCCTGTGATACCAATCGTGAAACCTCAATTGGCTGCAAAAACCGAGATTGCCACAACCCAAATAAAGTATATTACGGCACAAAAAACAGATTCGGCAAACTTAGTACCCGCTGCAATATCAACACCTCCTGGCATAAATAAAGATAGTCTTGCTCACTTGAATTTAGTGCTTCGCAAAGACCAGCAACGGGCAGACTCTCTCCTGATTTTAGGCAATCCTCTTTTAATTGATTTGGTGTATACCGGACTTCCCTATGATTTTAAATGGGACATAAAGCCGGATTTCAGGGTGTTATATTATGGGCAGGAGTCGGCTCCGCTAAGCAAGGCAACGATGAAGCTGATTAAACATGAAACCACAGAGAAAATTATTGCCGATCTTCGTCAGGGAGCCCGAGATGAAATAACCCGAACAGCCTTCTATTTATACGACACAATGTTTGACGATTTACCAAGTCCGGATGTGAACAAAAGCCGGTTTATAAAGGATAAGCATCTGACAAAGGTCAAATTTATCGATGACGATGCTGAATTTAGTCATTATCATAGAAAATTAGTTGTAAAGCCGGAACGAATTGGACCGTGGCAATACAAAGCTACTGCCTTAGCTCAGTTTTCGGAAAATGTTATATCCGGAAACTGGTATCAGGGAGGAAATAGCAATGTTGCTATTTTGGGGATACTAACCGGACAGATGAATTATGATGATAAAAAGAAGATTCAGTGGGATAACAGTGGAGAGTGGCACATGGGCTTTAACTCGGTAGCGGGTGATTCGTTACATGCTTTGAGTACCAACGATGATGTTTTTAAAGCAACCAGTAAGCTAGGGATTAAAGCCAGTGGAAACTTTTACTATAGTGCGTCTGTCGACTTTTCCACTCAATTTTTCAATAGCTATAACGGAGTAAATTCAAACGTTGTGAAAACCTCGTTTCTAACTCCGGTTCGGTTAAATGTGGGGCTTGGTTTGGATTATAAGTATAAAAAGATTTTCTCGTTGATGGTGTCGCCGGTTTCGTTCAAATATATTTATATGAATGATAATACGCATGTAGATCCAAATCTTTTCGGGATAACGGCAGGGAAAAACTCATTAAGTGAGGTCGGAAGTTCGCTGACCTCTACCTTGTCTTATGCTGTGAGCCACGAAATACAGCTCGATTCGAAGATGTCGTTTTATACCAATTATCAAAGCGTGCAAGTCGATTGGGAGATGGTGTGCAATCTAACGATCAATCGTTTTTTGTCGACGCGTATTTCAATTAATCCCCGATTCGACAACACGGTTATTCAAACGGACGGGTCAAAAGCCAAAATTCAGTTCAAGCAATTCCTAAGTGTGGGTTTCTCGCATAAATTCCAGTAAAGCTTTTCGATCTTATTCGAATAACGAATGCCAACGATCAAATTTTAAAACCTCAGACTTGCCGTAACGTTTCAGGTAGTCCCTGATTCGGTCTACCGAATGAGCTTCGTCCAGTTGTGTTTTAGAATAAAATTTGTCGGCATAGCAAATCACCTGTTCTTCGGGCGAAACCGGCAGCATGTCGCGATGAGGTAGAGGGAGATTCCCTTTTTCGATCATTTTCAGACTTAAGCCGGTACCGGTATGTCGTTCGCAAACCAGTGCGTGGCGGGGTAAGCCTTCTTTTCGGAGCAAATCGGCTCCCAGATAACCGTGTTCGATATATTGATGCGTGCCGTGGCAATGGATGCGCGGAGCTTCGCACAAAAAAATGCCTATGTCGTGCAGCATGGCAGCTTCGGTAATAAATTCGGTATCGAGATTCAGTTCCGGATGTTTTCCGGCAATTTCCAGTGCTTTGTTTTTGACTTGCTCGCTGTGTTTCACCAATACATAATGAATTTCGCTGCCGGACAGATAATATTTTTCTATTATTTCGAGAGGATTAATCATTTCAACCTGAATAAAGTTTGTGGAGGTTACGAAAGGTATTTCTAAAACCTTGCAAAATTACAACATTTCTTGCTGAAATAATCCGAAAACGAAAGAACGATTTTATTCTATTTCATTGATTGCTTTAAAAATTACTCCTTCGTACTGAGCCAGTGTTTTGCATTTCTTTATCAACTTATAAATTTTATGTCCGTTTTCAAACCCCTGCGCGTGGTAACTCCAAAGTTCTTCAAATCGTTTTAGAAAATGCAGGTCGCCCGAGTATTTTTCTTTGCTGTGTTCAATAAGTGCCTGGTGAAATTTGCGAAGCATACTTATCTTTTCCTTCTGAGTCAGTTCTTGTCCGCGAATTTCGGCCAATAAAAAAGGATTTTCTAACACCCCCCGGCCAATCATAATCCGGTCTACCTGCGGAACCCGGGTTTGAATCTGCTTTACGTCGTTTACAGACCTGACATCGCCGTTGTAACAAAGCGGATGCCTTAGCTGCGGAGCATAACGGGCAAATGCTTCTATATCGGCCTCGCCTTTATATTGTTGTTTCCCTATGCGTGGATGAATAATGATTTCTTCCAACGGAAAGGCATTTAAAACGGGGATCAACAGTTCAAATTCGGTGGGGTTCTGCATCCCAAGCCTGCATTTGACAGATATTTTCAGTTTAGTTTCGGCAAAAATGCCTTCAAGCAAAGCTTCCACTTCGGCCGGATGTTCGAGCAATCCGGCTCCCATGCGCTTGCCCGTTACCATGGGGTAGGGGCAGCCCATATTGATATTGGCTTCGGTGTATTGATGTTCGAGGCACAGATCTTCAAACCGTTTGAACGATTCGGAGTTATTTCCCAGAAATTGTGGAACCGGTTTTTGTAAGGTGTTATGTGTTGGAAGCAAGTCGTTGCACTGGCTCGGGCGGTAAAACTCATTACCCTGCATGCGGATGAATGGCGTGAAGGTTTTATCGAAAGTGCCAATATGTTCAGTATACGATTCCCTGAAAATCCAATCGGTAAGGCCCTGAAGTGGGGCGAGGTAAATTTTGATCATCAATATGTCGTGTTCGTTTTGCTATAATACGGTCCGGTTTAATCAGCCATATCAGTTGGTAAAGGTAAGCAATTTGCGGGATGTTCTCATTTCCGTTTCACCACAATGCCCAGCGCCTCCAGTGCCTGATTGCCGACAAGTAAAATGCACGCATATTTTATGTACTCTGTGTAGAGAGGGTGCAGTTCGCCGAAGGTCTGGTTGCGAAGCTTAGCGTACTTTTCTTTTTCGTTGCCGTACCTTGTAAAAAAGTAAGGCATTCTCTAACTAAAGTTGCCGTACTTTTCTCTAAAGTAAGGCATTTCTTTCTAAAGGTTGGCGTGCTTTTCTTTTTTGTTGGTGTACCTTGTAAAAAGGTAAGGCATTCTCTTGCTAATGTTGCCATACTTTTCTCTAAAGTAAGGCATTTCTTTCCAAAGGTTGGCATACTTTTCTTTTTTGTTGGCGTACTTTGTAAAAATTAAGTCATTCTATTACAAGTTCTCATATTCTTTTCTGCAAAGTTGGGCATTTCTTTCTAAAAGTTGGCGTACTTTTCTTTTTTGTTGGCCTACTTTATAAAAAAGTACGGCACTCTCTGACAAAGCTTGCCGTACTTTTCTCCAAAGTTGGGCATTCATTTTTAAACGATGGCGTACTTTCACAAAAGCTTGCCGTACTTTTTTCTTTCGGAAGGCAACATTTAGAAAGAAACGCCCAGCTTTTTTTATATGAGGGCACACAATTATTTTTAATGGGCTTTCTGTTTGTTTTTGTACTGCTTCAATTAGTGGGGAGAACAACAAAATCCACGAAAAATCCGACATCATAGCTCAGTAGTAAATCGATTTAAAATGACAGTTACATTTATGGAGCGATAAAGCTATTCTTCTTGCACAAATATACTTCATTGTTTGGAATGCATTTAATTATCCCCGATTAATTTTCCCAATAATCCCTGCATTTTGCAATTGCTCTTTGTCAATTGTTTGTTACCTTTGTGGAAAGAAAAATGAAATACGTC
>DAIQOQ010000077.1:0-5870 GCA_036787795.1 Paludibacter sp.
ACAACGGTTCGTCACGATTATGTTTCTACTCAGTTAGCTGACTCTTATTATAAACTGCATGAAACGGCAAAAGGTAATGCCATTATGGATGCTGTGGCTAAAGACTGTGTTGAATATCTTGATTGGTATTTAAGCTTAGATGCAGCTCAACGCAATAGTGTATCAAACCGGATTGGCCATAATATGGCTGTATTAAATCAGGTTTTGCGTATTTGCGATCAGGCAAAACAAAAAACTATTTTGAATAAGTATTTACCACATTATATGGAATATACAAAAAGAGTACAGATGTAAATGAGCATTCAGGTTCCAGATTTACTTCGTCCTCTTTTAGGAAAGCTGACCTGGCGTAGAGATTCATCATCGAAAGTTATTTATATAACTTTCGATGATGGACCGGTGCCTGAGGTGACTCCATTGGTGTTGGATTTATTAGATAAGTATAATATAAAGGCAACTTTCTTTTGCGTAGGCGATAACGTCCGGAAACATCCGGAAGTGTATGCCGAAGTAGTAAGAAGAGGGCACAAAACAGGAAACCATACGTTTAATCATATCAAAGGTTTCTCGTTTTCGGAAGATGAGTATGTGGCTAATGTTGAAAAAGCTGCTGAATATATAGATAGTGAATTATTTCGCCCACCTTACGGACGTATTAAAAGAAGCCAGATAAAGAGACTTCAATCAAAGTATGAGATAATTATGTGGGATTTGATTACCTATGATTACGATCGTAAGTTGAGTAAGGAGAGTATATTAAGAAGTGTAAAACATTACTCCCGTAACGGGTCTATAATTGTTTTTCACGATTCGATAAAGGCTAAGGATAATATGTTGGCTGTTTTGCCAATGGCCATTGAATATTGGAATAGTCAGGGCTATACTTACGGAGTGTTATGACTTAAAATAAACTTTTTCTTTAATACTGTTGCTGATGAAAGAGTCAATCCTACATTATGTTTGGCAGAATAAATTATTTGTTTCGCAAGGCATTAAAACAACCGACGGCGAGCGGGTAGAGATTATTGATGTTGGTAGAATCAACACGGATGCCGGACCTGATTTCTTTAATGCAAAAATAAAGATCGGCGATACGCTTTGGGCTGGCAATGTAGAGATTCACACGGCTTCTTCCGAATGGAATAAACACAATCATCAGCAGGATAAAGCGTATGATAGCGTTATTTTACATATTGTTTTACAAGCCGATAGTGACGTATACAGGATAGACGGTACTAAAATACCTCAACTGGAATTGAAATTTCCGCAGCATATTGAAACAAATTATGAACTGCTTTTCAGTCAGCAAAAATGGATCCCATGTGCCGATAAAATCAATCAGGTTCCTTCCATCGTAATTCAATGCTGGAAAAATGCTTTACTCACTGAACGTTTAGAGCAAAAAATGAGTGCTATTGAAAGTCTGTTGGATGAAAATAACCGGCATTGGGAAGAGGCATTTTATATAACGTTGGCTCGTAGTTTTGGATTTGGAACAAATAGTCAGGCTTTTGAAAGGCTGGCAAAATCACTTCCGATCTCTATTCTGGGTAAACACAAAGATCAATTGTTTCAATTGGAAGCTTTACTCTTTGGGCAGGCCGGGTTGCTCGATTTAGAAACCTATGATGAGTATTCTGCAAACTTAAAGAAGGAGTACGAGTTTCTCCGTTCTAAATATGAGTTGAATCCATTGGAAAAATCGCAATGGAAGTTATTGCGGTTGCGTCCGGATAATTTTCCGCATGTACGGATTGCTCAGTTTGCGGCGTTAATTCATTCTTCCACGAAGTTGTTTTCTAAAATTGTGGCAAATCCGAATCTTGTTTATCTGAAAACTTTATTCGCTTACGAAACATCAATATATTGGAAAACAAATTACTTGTTTGGAAGTGAAAGTAAGGTTCGAACAAAAAGATTGGGTGAACAATCCATTAATGGACTCATAATAAATACGGTTGTTCCTTTTTTGTTTTGCTATGCCGATCAAAAGAAAAATGATGATTTGAAGGATAGTGCCTTACAAATCTTAGAACAACTAGAATCGGAGCGCAATGCCATTATAACCGGATGGAAGGATATTGGATTGAATGCAGATAATGCCTTCGATTCTCAGAGTTTATTACAACTTAAGAAGCTGTATTGCGACGAAAAGAAGTGCTTGCGTTGCAGAATTGGACATAAAATCTTGACATTGCCTAAACCTGAATAGACTATTTTTGAATTATGTATAAAAAGACCCAAATAATTTTTTTTGTAATTACGTTGGCTGTTATGCTGTTGGTTTACGCTTGTGCTAATAAGGCGCAAGGTCCAACCGGCGGCCCGAAAGATAAAACACCTCCTCGTGTATTGAAATCATCTCCTGCCAATGGCGCTCTCAACTATAGTAAGAAGCAAGTTGAAATTGATTTTGATGAGATGGTTTCTATCGAAAAGGCCAGCGAGAATGTTATTATTTCTCCTCCTCAGGTAAAGGAGCCTGATGTTAAGTCGTTAGGAAAAAAGGTTACGGTAAATTTCGAGGATAAATTGCTTGACAATACCACCTATTCTATCAATTTCGGTAATGCAATTGTGGATCTAAATGAGAAAAATCCATTGAAAAACTATTTATTCTCATTTTCTACCGGTAATCAGATTGATACCTTGAAAATTTCCGGTACGGTGATTAATTCAGAAGATCTAAATCCTATGTCTGGAATTATAGTCGGAATTTATATGGAGACCTCAGATTCTGTTTTCTTTAAAAAACCGTTTTTGAGAATTGGAAGAACGGATGAAAAAGGTCATTTCTCTATCGATAATATTAAAAAAGGAAAATATAAGATATTTGCTTTGGGTGATACTAATCGTGATTATTATTATCAACCAGGCGAGGGTTTGGCTATGTGCGATTCATTGCTGACTCCGACTTCTCGTCTGGAGCAAATGACTGATACCATCTGGAAGGACTCGATCCATTTTGACAGTGTGCGTACTTATATGGGAACTCATTTTCTTCCCGATAACATGGTTCTTCGTTATTTTAAAGAAAGTAAGAAACGACAATATTTTGTGAAGTCGGAACGCAAAGAACCATTCGTGTTTAGTTTGTTCTTCAATACATCTTTGACTAAGCTACCAGATATAAAACCGTTGAATTTTAAATGGGATGATACGAAGTATATCTTACAAAAAAGTATCAAAACTGATACTTTGACCTACTGGATTAAAGATTCGACAGTTTGGAATACTGATACTTTACGAATGCAAATGACTTATTTAAAAACCGATTCGCTCTTTCAGCTTCGTTCGGTTACTGATACGGTTAATGTGTTTATGCGTAAAGGAAAGATAAGCCAAAAGGCTAAAGCCTTGAAAAAGTTAACCAAGCCGAAGATCGAACCGTTGAAGTTTAGCAATAATATCAACTCATCATTTGATGTTTACAGCCCTATTGTGTTTGAGTTTGAGGTGCCCGTAGCAAACTATGATCTTTCCAAAATAACATTAAGTCAGAAAAAAGATAGTACATATAAAGAAATTCCGTTTAAATGGCGATCGCTGGACTCAATTCATATGAAGTTCGCTTTAGATTATAAATGGGTACCTGAAATGAGCTATCGTGTGGAGATTGATTCTGCTGCCTTTACAAGCATATATAATAGAGTAACTAAAGAGACTTCAAATGATTTTAAGATTAAGTCTTTAGATGATTATTCAAGTGTAAAAATGCTCATGGCAAGCTTTAATCCTAAAGCAGTGATGCAGGTACTTGATTCGAAGGATGTTTTGATGGATACTAAACCGGTTTCAGAAAAGGGAACTCTTTTTGAATATTTAAAACCCGGTGACTATTATATCCGAATGTTTATTGATGAAAATGGTAACGGTAAGTGGGATACGGGTGATTTAACTCTAAAACGTCATCCAGAACAGGTTTATTATTACCCGAAAAAATTATCGCTGAAAGCTAATTGGGAATTTGAAGAAACTTGGGATTATTTAGAAGTTCCGCTTCTTAAACAAAAACCGGCTGAGCTATTGAAGCTGGCTGCAAGTAAGAAAAAGGATGCTAATTAATGTTTCTTTTATACTACGAGAGGTATGGCCTCTGTGTTGTAAAAAGAAATATCAGATAAAATATCATTTTCTAATTTGCATTTCAAAAAGATAACAAGTATATTTGTACTTCCAAATGGATAATGCGGCAATAGCTCAGTTGGTAGAGCTTCAGCTTCCCAAGCTGAAGGTCGCGGGTTCGAGTCCCGTTTGCCGCTCATTATAAAAAGAGGATATCTCATTTTGGAGATATCCTCTTTTTTGCATTGTATTGACTATTTTTTACAAAAATAGTTTGTTGACTTATAAATAGTTTTTATATTTGACCGATTTTTTGTTTCGAAACCAATCACTAGCCTTTATATTTAATTTATGTGGAAAGATTTTTTTTATTTTTCCAAAGGACAACGGATAGGAATTTTGGTCCTGATTGTTCTTATTCTACTGGTATTAGCGGCTAATTATACTTTGCCGTATTTTTTCCCTGTGACAGAAAAAGACGGGACTGCTTTTTTGAAAGAAGCTGAGAAATTTAAAAAGTCGCTTTTGTCGCGAGATTCACTTCGAGAAGCCGATTGGCAACAAAAATACGAGGAACGCCAACGCCTATACAAAGAAAAATATAAAAATTATTATTCATCGAAGACTTCGGAAAATAAAATAGCCTACACGCTTTCTGTCTTTGACCCGAATACAACCGACTCTGCCGGCTTTGTACGTTTGGGACTGAAACCTTATATTGCATCAAACATTCAGAAATATAAAAAGAAAGGCGGAAGTTTTCGTACGCCGACTGATTTTGCAAAAGTGTACGGCGTTTCGGCTGAGAAATTTAAAGAACTTGAATCGTACATTAAAATTGCCGAAATAAAGCTGGTTAAGACAGAAATAGGAACAACAAAGCGAGTTGATATTATTGTAGAACTTAATTCAGCTGATACTACTCTCTTGATGCAGATAAAAGGAATTGGTCGTGGTTATGCGAAGGGTATCGTGCGCTTCAGGCAAATTACCGGAGGCTTTGTTTCTGTTGATCAGTTAAGTGAGGTGTACGGTATGCGTCCGGATAATTTGGAGAAAATTCGTCCGTATTGCAAAGTAAATACAGATTTGATAAAGAAAATCAATGTAAATATTGCTTCAGTTGAAAGACTGAGAGCTCATCCATATCTGAACTTTTATAAAGCAAAAGCTATTTATGAACTTCGTCGGAAGAAAGGCAAATTGCGTGGGTTGAATGATTTGACAGAATTGTCTGAGTTAAGCTCTAGCGATTTAATTAGACTCAAACCATATTTGAGTTTCGATTGATAAGGAAAAAATGCCGATTCTGAATCTTCTAATATTAATTTTATGAGTCGGTTTTGAACAATTTTGCTATATTTGTTCTTATATAAACGAATTTAAATAGAATAAATATTGAGAACAATTTCAGGAAACATAGTTGACGTAATTTCTAAGTCCATTTTTAAAGCTGTATTGCAAATTGATAATGGTAAAATTATAGATATAAAACCTACCAGCGAAGTAGAAGATCAGTTTATTATTCCGGGATTTGTGGATGCACATATTCACATTGAAAGTTCTATGATGTTACCTTCTGAGTTTGCGCGTTACAGTGTGATACATGGTACGGTGGCATGTGTGTGCGATCCGCATGAAATTGCTAATGTCTGTGGCGTTCCCGGGGTGGATTATATGATTGAGAATGGAAAGCATTCACCCATGAAATTTTATTTTGGAGCTCCATCTTGTGTTCCGTCTACCCAGTTCGAAACTTCCGGTGCTGAGCTGAATGCTAAGACTGTAGAAAAGCTATTGATGCG
>DAIQOQ010000077.1:5970-12873 GCA_036787795.1 Paludibacter sp.
TATAAACTCGATGTAGGATTGTTGCAACGAGGTGATGATGCTGATTTTGTAGTGGTGAATAATTTGACTGATTTTGATGTAAAGGCAACTTATATTCAGGGTGAGAAAGTTTCTGAAAATGGAATCCCTACTTTTCCACGTTATGTTCCATCGGAATTAATCAACCAGTTTAATGCGGAGAAGATTACCACTGCACAACTTCATGTGATTCCGACGCATGGTCAGCTAAAAGTAATAAATGTAGACGATGGTCAGCTTTTCACACACAAGATTCTTTGTCAACCTAAAATTGTAGACGGAAATATAGTTTCGGATGTGGAGAATGATGTACTTAAGTTGGTTGTGTACAATCGCTATCAACCGTCGGTTCCGGCTATTGGTTTTATACGAAATATCGGATTGAAGCGTGGTGCTTTGGCTTCTACAGTGGCACACGATAGTCATAATATAGTAGCTGTAGGGACTTCCGATGAAGAGATTGCTTCGGCTATTAATCAGATCATAGATAGCAAAGGTGGTATTCTGGCTTGTGATGGAAGCAAAACCTGTCTGTTGTCGTTGCCTATTGGAGGCTTGATGTCGGATGCCGAGGGAAGCAAGGTCGCAGAGCGATATGAGGAAGTGGATGCTATGGCTAAAGAACTTGGTTCGACATTACATGCTCCGTTTATGACCGTAGCATTTATGTCGTTGTTGGTTATTCCGGAACTTAAATTAGGTGACAAAGGATTGTTCGACGGAAAAAACTTCAGATTCGTTGAGCTGATGGAATAATGGTTTTACAAGTACATGGTATAAAAAAGGCCTTGCAATATTTATTGCAAGGCCTTTTTTATATTTATGTGTTCTCTTATTTGTTAACTGTATTCATATGAGCAATTAAGTCACAAACTTTGTTTGAGTAACCGATTTCGTTATCATACCAAGATACAACTTTAACGAAAGTATCGTTCAAAGCGATACCTGCTTTTGCATCAAAGATAGAAGTGCGAACGTCACCTAAGAAGTCAGAAGATACAACTGCATCTTCAGTATATCCAAGGATACCTTTCAATTCACCTTCAGAAGCTTCTTTCATTGCAGCGCAGATTTCTGCGTAAGTAGCAGGTTTAGCTAAGTTAACTGTTAAGTCTACTACAGAAACGTCCAAAGTAGGGACACGCATAGACATACCAGTCAATTTACCATTCAATTCAGGAATAACTTTACCTACAGCTTTAGCAGCACCAGTAGAAGAAGGTATAATGTTACCGGAAGCAGCGCGACCACCTCTCCAGTCTTTCATAGAAGGACCGTCAACTGTTTTTTGAGTAGCAGTTGTAGAGTGAACAGTTGTCATTAAACCATCTGTAATTCCCCATTTGTCATTCAATACTTTAGCTATAGGAGCCAAGCAGTTTGTAGTACAAGATGCATTAGATACAAATTGAGTTCCTTTTACATAAGTTTTTTCGTTTACACCACAAACGAACATTGGGGTGTCATCTTTAGAAGGAGCTGACATAACTACATATTTAGCACCAGCTTTGACGTGAGCAGCAGCTTTGTCTTTAGAAAGGAACAAACCTGTAGATTCAACTACATATTCTGCACCAACTGCATCCCATTTCAAATCTTCCGGATTACGTTCTGCAGTAACGCGGATAGCCTGACCATTAACGATCAATTGGTTCTTTTCAACATCAAATTCAATAGTTCCATCGAATTGTCCATGCATGGTGTCGTATTTCAACATATATGCCAAGTAATCTACAGGGCAAAGGTCGTTAATACCTACGATCTGAATGTCGTTTCTTGTCATAGCGGCACGGAAAACAAAACGTCCGATGCGACCAAATCCATTAATACCTACTTTAATCATTTTATTTATAGTTTAAAATTGAGTTTTTAAATTCGGAACAAAAGTACAAAATTCTGTCCGATTGACAAAATACAGCAAGTATTAATTACACTTTTTTTCTTATTGTAAAGTAGAGATAGCAGAGTGTAAGATATGCGCTGATTTTTAGTTGTATAATTACGAGAGAAAGGTAGTTGAAACAAATATTGATGTACTATATAAGTAAAAATAACGAAGCTTTTCGGATTAGATAAAAAAATGACTTTTGTGATGAAACTAAATCAGACATCCGGAATAGCTTGATAGATTAATTTATTGACACAAGGTTATTTCTTTTTGCATGTATTTAACCCAAACAAAGTATAAAGCGGGCAAAAGCTCATCAGACTGGTAAGTGTAAGAACGAATGCTACAACAAGCACTACAATTCCAAGTGTGCTGCCGAACGCTCCTCTGTAGTAAAGAATAATTAGTACGATGGCTACCACAAGGCGGATTAGTTTATCGTAAGAACCCATGTTTTTCTTCATATTGATTTACTTTAAAGGTTGTTTATTTTGTTCATAAAACAAGAAATCGGATGTTTATGTTCAGCAAGATTTTTTGTAGAATAAAGTACTTAATTTAAAGTGTTGATAAATAGTTGTTCAGACAAAACAATGATATTATATTAAATTGTGAGAGTATAAATTCAGTCTAGTTCTTTGTGCTTCATTTTTTCTTCATTATCTTTGTCCAGCTAAAAAATTACTCAAATAAAGAACTAGAAGAATGGATATTTCAGGAAAAATTATTGCCGTTTTGCCTTTGGCAAGCGGACAAGGAAAAAACGGAACTTGGCGCTCACAGGATTATGTGTTAGAAACAGCCGACCAATACCCCAAAAAAGTATGTTTCAATTTATTCAACGATAAAATTGATCAATTTCCATTGGCAATCGACGATCAGGTAAATGTTAGTTTCGATGTAGAAAGTCGCGAATATAACGGTCGTTGGTACACAACGGTTCGTGCATGGAAAATTGAAAAAGGCGCTGTAAGTGCTGCTCCTGCAGCATCTGCACCGGTATCTTCGTTTGATGCTGCTCCCGGAGCCGGCGAAGGAAGTGACTTGCCTTTCTAAACCCCTAGCCCCTAAAGGGGAACTCAATTACTTTTGAAATATTTATAACTTACTAAAGCCCGTTTATGGGTTTGGGGTCAATGAAACAACGTATATTGCTAGGTATGAGTGGCGGCACCGATAGTTCGGTTGCTGCCATTCTTTTGTTAGAACAGGGCTATGAGGTCATCGGGATAACGTTCCGCTTCTGGGAAGAGGGTGAAAATTTCCATTTGCAGGATGCTATCCGGCTGGCAGAGCAACTGGGGATACAACACGTGACTTATGACGCCCGCGAAGTTTTTCGGCAAAATGTTGTTCAATATTTTATGGACGAATATCTGGCGGGGCGTACGCCTTTTCCGTGTGTGAAATGCAACAATGAGCTGAAATGGAAACTGATTTTGGAAGAAGCCGACCGCCTTGGTTGCGACAAAGTGGCGATGGGGCATTATGTAAACATTGTATGCGAGAATAATCGCTATTTTGTGACCGAAGGTAAAGATCCGGATAAGGATCAGTCTTTCTTCTTGTGGGGACTGACGCAGGCACAGCTTTCGCGCATTATTTTCCCGCTTGGGCAGTTTTATAAAACTGACGTGCGTGCCATGGCTGCTGTGCGGGGATATAAAAAGGTGTCGGAGAAAAAGGACAGTTTGGGTGCCTGCTTTTGTTCCGGCGACTATCGCCCCTTTCTGAAGAAACAATTGGCTGATCCAGACAAATATATTTATTCAGGAAACTTTGTGGATGAAACGGGCAAAGTACTGGGGCAGCACGAAGGTTTTCCGCTTTATACGGTAGGTCAGCGGCGTGGATTAATTCATCTGAATAGGAAGGTGTTTGTACGGGAAATCCGTCCGGATACGAATGAAGTGGTGCTGGCTCCGCTGGAGAGTATGTACAAAACAGAGTTTCTGATACGTGATGTGAATGTGGTAGATCAGGCTTTATTCTCTATGGACTTTGATGTAATGTGTCGCATTCGCTATCGGAAGCAAAATACCTTGAGTCGTGTTGTTTTTCTGGAAAACCGAACTGCCCGGGTAGAACTGTCGGAACCGTTGGAATCTATCGCTCCCGGACAAACTGCTGTTTTTTATCGGGATGGAAGAATCTTGGGAGGAGGATTTATAGAATAGCAGTAAGCAGTAAGCGGTAAGCGGTAAGTTGCAAGCTTAGAATTATTTCTTCATCTTATTCTTGGTTGCAGTAAAGATTTTGATAAGTTCATCTGCTTCGTTTTTTATGGTATTATAGAGTGATTTGTCTAAAAGATTAGCTTCCTCGATTAACTCAAACCAGAATTGTGTTTCATCTGTTTCTTCAACCACAATACAAAGTTTTGAAAACTTTTCTGCTTCGGATCGACCGCGCGTGAATGCTCTGAAATTAGCTGCAACGGAAGTGCCGGAACGTAATAATTGTTTCCCTATTACTCTTAACTCTTCTGTTTGTTTGCAGTGTTTTGCATAGAATAATATTACTGAAACTGCAAATTTTTTTGTTCTGGTTCTGTATTTTTCATTAAAATCAGAATATTCTGCCATATAAATAAAGTTTTATGTTTAGTTCTTACTGCTTACCGCTTACTGCTTACCGCTTACTGCTTACCGCTTACTGCTATATTTTAATATTGTATATGGCAATAAAATGGCACACGCTACCGCCCAGTACAAACAAGTGCCAGATGGCATGCATATATTCTATGCGTTTAAGAGAATATAAAACGGCCCCTACAGTATAGAAGACCCCGCCGCCTACGAGCCACCAGAATACATTCATTGAATTTGTGATTGTAAGCGAATCTATCAAGGGCTTGAAAGCAATAACTACCACCCAACCCATGGCCACATAGCAGATGGTTTCAAGTTTGCTGCCTTTTTTCAGGTTCATAAAACTCAATACAATGCCCAGCACTGCCGCCGCCCAGATTACTCCAAAGAGTGACCAGCCCCATACTCCATTTTGACGTAAAACCACCAACGTAAATGGGGTATAACTCCCGGCTATTTGTGCGTAAATGGCAGCGTGATCGAAC
The DNA here is from genome assembly GCA_036787795.1 of Paludibacter sp. Taxonomy (GTDB): domain Bacteria; phylum Bacteroidota; class Bacteroidia; order Bacteroidales; family Paludibacteraceae; genus Paludibacter. The sequence goes on from DAIQOQ010000077.1 coordinate 10,953, forward strand.
TTCCGGCGAAGCAGTTTGTTTGTTTCGTTTTTTTCGGCATGGTAGAAGGTGGAGGAATTGTACATCACTATCATGAAAAAAATGAAGACAATGTCGCTCGCCATTGCCCAATGATTACCCGAAGCAATGGCTTTGTGAATTAAAAGAATGCCGGCAATGACTGCAAACGCAATGCCGATGGCGTGCGAATAAGTATTGGCTAGTTCTTCTTTGGCTGAGTATCTTGATACATTAGGACTCTTGATTTTTGAAGAGTGCTGATTCATTTTTTTCATAAGTAATGAATAATATTTAATGATCTGTTTTCCGAAAACAAAATGTTGATAAGCTGTCTTGTAACTCGTAACTATTTACTTGTAACTGCTTATTGTTTTACTGTTTGGGTCAGGTTGCGCAGTACTTTTTCTATCACATTGTTTTCGAATCCGCGACTTTGGGCAAAGCGAAACAGTTTGCCCTGCTTTTCGTATTCGTATTCATATTTGAGTCCAACCAATTTGGTTTTCAGAATGGCTGCCAGCATTTCCTCGTATTCACCTTCGTCGATAGTGCCGAGCGCCATGCTGATTAAATCATTGCTTAGTCCCTTTTGCTTGAGGGCATACGAAATTTTTATTTTACCCCATTTGTTGAAGCGAAATTTATCTTTTACAAAGAAGACGCAAAAGCGTTTCTCGTTGATAAAATCTTCGGCAATGAGGCGGTCGATAATTTTAGCTTTGTCGTCACACTCAATACACCAGGCATTGAGTTTTTCCTCTACTTCCGATACGCAATGTTCGGAGATGGAACAATAAGAAGCTGCTTTGTGCAACAATTCATCCAGGCTATATTCTTTTTTCATGGGTTTATAGAATAAATGGGAAACGGCTGTAAATTCAGGTTACAAATGTAGTTATTTTTCTGTTTTTATAGTTGTTTTTAGCTCTAGTGCTTCTATTATTGGGTCTTCTTTTCCCAATGAGCCAAAACATTGTTCGGATGCAGCGCGGCAACCACCTTTGCATACTGACCAGTGGGAGCAGGGCTTACATAAATCGGGGACGGAGTTTTCCCATTCGGTGCTATAATCAGAATAAAGAATACTGCCTAGTTCTTTTTTGTAAATATTACCGGCAACAACCGGAGAGTGATTGCATAGACGGATGTTTCCGTTTATATCCAATGTTATCGGGCGTTGCAGCACATTGAAAGAACAATGCCCAAAACCAATAAGCGGATAATCGTCAGGATTTAGTAAGCAAACAGGTGAGCACACGTTGGCTGTAAGTACTAAATCCATTTCGGCTGCTTTGGCGTTGGCTACCGAGAAGGCGTTGCGCAGTTCTTCGGCAGTTGCCGATACTTCCATCGGATTGGTGCACCCTTTTCCGCCAATGTTGTAGCGGTTCAGCATAATGCGTTTGCAACCCAGCGAAGCAATAAACTCCAACGTTTCACCCAGTTGGTTTACGTTGTGTTTAGTAATGACCACCACCGGAACTACGCTTCCACCGAGTTTCAACACTTCGCGGGTGGAGGTAACTGACTTTTGCCAACTGCCTTTTACCTGCGCCATGCGGTCGTGAATTTCGGCTTGAGCAGCATGAATAGGGAACTCAAATAACCCCACGCCCAATTTAATCAGTTGTTTGTAATCCTTCGCTTTGCCTTGTGTGCCGTTGCTGATAAGGGTGACTTGCTTGTCCTGCATGCGGCAGAACAGAATCACTTCAGCAAAGCGTTCCGATAAAAAAGGTTCACCACCAGTGAATGCCACATATTGAATATCGGCCATACTGAAAATCCGTTTGAGTGTTTCGATGGCTTTGGTGTAGGAGTTAAACGGAACGCGTTCCATGCCATCCGTTTTCCATATATTATAGCAATATACGCAATCCAGATTGCAACGGTCGGTGGTTTCGAAAGCGATATGTTGGAG
>DAIQOQ010000262.1:0-4133 GCA_036787795.1 Paludibacter sp.
GGTCTCGTCTACCTGACAGTTTTCTGTAGGAATATTCCATTCGGTAAGTAGCTTCAATAATTTCTTGCCGGACTCATCATTTCCCACGCGGCTGATCATGCGGCTGTCGATGCCCAGTTTGCGCAAGTGATAAGCCACATTCATGGGTGCTCCACCGGGTTTTGTTTTTGTCGGGAAGATATCCCACAGTACTTCGCCGTAGCAAACTACTGTTTTCTTTTGTTCATTTGTTGTGTTCATGTTTTTCAGATTTTTTTGTTGATTATGCTTTTTGAATTATTCTTCTCTGGGTGTTTAATCGTTTAAACAATGTGATAAAAAAATTATTTCTTTATAATGGAAGAGCTTCTTACTACCAGCTCCGCTTCGAGCTCAATTGATGCGACGCTTTCTCTATTCTCAATACTGTTGAACAAAAGTTTTAAGGACTCACACCCCAATTCAACCAAAGGCTGTTTCATAAAACTTATCGGGGCATAAAACAGATCAAAGGCATCCGTTTCGTCAAAGCCTACAATAGCCAGTTGATCCGGAATTTTTATACCCAGACTGTTGATGTATTTCAATCCGGAAATAGCCAGTAAGTTTGAAGTGAAAAAGATCGAGTCTACAGGCTGCGGATCCGACAGAAAACTGTCAATGGCAGTAATAACGTCCTGATTGATGGAATTGATTCCGACCATGCCAATTGATGCATTGTCAGCTAATAAGTCTACCGCCCCCCTAATACGTTCGTTCAGATGAAATAGTGCAGTTTTGTAAGCCACAATGCCGATGCGTTTTCGACCATTATCCAGTAGGTGTTGAATGGCTTTTTGCGAAGCGGCATAGTTGTTTATGGAAACAGAGTTTGTTTGAATAGTAGGGTAGTAGCGGTCAATAAGTACAAAGGGTACATCCGATTTCTTTAAATACCGCAGTTGTTCCTCGGTATGTTCCGGCAAAGAGACGATCAGACCATCCACCTGGCGGTCGAGGAATAGCTTAATAAGATCTCCGGTTTTTTTTGCACTTTCATCAGAGCTGCCAAAGATTACCGAATAACCGTAATTTTTAGCTTCATCTTCGATAATACGTGCAATCTGGGAAGAAAATGGATTGGAAATGTCTGCTACAATTAAGCCAAGGGTAAAAGTCTTTTGTACTTTCAGGCTTCGTGCAATTTGATTGGGACGATAGTTCAGGTCTTCGGCTACTTGTTTTATTTTAGCAGCAACATCCTTGTTTATTCTATCTTTTAACTTATTGTTCAATACATACGAAACTAAGGCTGTTGAAACTCCAACCTGTTCTGCGATGTCTTTTAATGATACATTCTTTTTCATGAACGTAAATGTGCTTTTTCGTAGTTGAACAAAAATTAATGGCACAAATATAAGTTTAATCGATTAAACTAGCATTCATTTTGTATTTTATTTTGATATATTTATTTGTTTTATGGACTGATGTTCGCTGTGATGTATAAATACTCAGGATTCAGATAGGCATAACCCCGTTCATTTTTAGAAATATAGTTATGGTTGGGGTGATGATCAGTAAGCTATTTCAGTACTTCGGCTTTGATTACTTTAATATCTTCTACCGGTCGGTCGTTGGCTCCTGTTTTAGCTTTGGATATCATTTCCACGATGTCCATTCCTTCTATAACTTCTCCAAAAACAGTGTAGTTACCATCCAGATGGGGAGTTCCACCTATCGTTTTATAGTCGGCACGTTGTTGCGGGCTAAGTTTATAGGTCGGATTTTTCTTCATGTTTGCATGAACTTGCACTAAAATCGTGTCGCGCAAAGCATCTAACTTAGCCTGACTCCGCTCTGCCTTATATTTTTTGACTTCATCCTGCCTTGTACTTAAGATGTCCTGAAAAAGTCTTGCTTCCTGTTTTTGTTCTTTACTTTTTTCGATGCTGTCTAACTGTTCGTCGGTGAATGTTTTGCCTTGTACAATGTAAAACTGACAGCCTGAAGAAGCTTTCTTGGGGTTTACATCATCGCCCTCGCGGGCAGCAGCCAAAGCTCCGTGCTTGTGATAATATTGTGGGTAAATAAACTCGGCAGGCACGGTATACCCTACATCACCCGAACCAAGCATAGCGTCTTTAGCCGCATTTTTTGAAGCCGGATCGCCTGCCTGTATCATAAAACCGGCAATAACGCGATGGAACAAGACTCCATTGTAAAAGCCCTGATTCACCAACTTCAAAAAGTTTTCCCGATGTTTTACTGTCTCCGGATATAATTTTACTTTGATTTTCCCATACGAGGTTTCGAGGCAAACGACGGTTCCCTGTACTTTTTTCCCGGCACATGATCCGGCTGTGAGGACGAGTGTAATCAGAATCAGAAATACTGTTTTTTTCATCTTGCTAAACTATTTGGAGGTAAAACGACATTATATATAAGTGCACAAAAGTAACAAAATTTCATCTTTCTTTAAAATGCTGGTTCTGCATGCCGAAAAGAGTCGGTTCTACAATAATAATTTTATATATTTGCGTTCTGAAAGGCAATGTTCATATCGGATGTCCGGACTTCAGAAAAATGACGAAGTTTGTTCCGTTGCATTTGGATTTTATTCGTTTTGTGAGCACGCCGCATTTATACAATATCTATTTACAGGCAACTGATAAACGTCCACTTTTATTGTAAACGCTTATGTCTAAAATTTACGACTTTACGTTCTCGTTCCGATTGGTGAAGAATTATATGGTTTTTTGCTTTAAGCGTTTTTATGGCGCTTATGTTGTTTTAGGAAAAGAAAATATACCCGCTGAGGGACCGATTATTTTTGCTCCGAACCATACCAATGCTTTGATGGATGCGTTAGCCGTTCATGCTATAGCCCCGAAGGACATGGCTGTTATTTTTCTGGCCAGAGCAGATCTGTTCCAAAATAAGACAGCTGCCAAATACCTGCAATTTGCCAAGATTATGCCTGCTTTCCGGATGCGCGACGGCATGGAAAATCTGGGTCGGAATAATGAGGTGTTCGATCGATGCGTCGAAGTGCTCGATAACAACAAAGCCTTAGGCATTATGCCCGAAGGCAATCAGGAAATAGAGCGAAAACTACGCCCACTTGTCAAAGGTATTTTCCGAATTGCTTTTGCAGCTCAGCAAAAATACAGATCGGAGCCGGGAGTGAAAATTATCCCGGTGGGAATTGACTACGGAAGCATTGTAAAAGCGAATAAACATATCATTATTAATATTGGTAAGCCTATAGAGGTTTCGGAGTACATGAATGCTTATGCCGATAATGCGGTAGATGCGACAAATGAAATCCGTGACAGGCTGCGTAACGAGCTGGGAAACTTATCGCTCGATCTGGCTTCGGACAAATATTACGATTGTTTTGAAATGGTTTTAGAACTAGCTAATAGAGCCGTAGTGGAGGAATTACAGTTGTTGGATACTACTGTTTCCCGCTTTGTAGCCCGTCAGAAAATAGCCGAGCGACTAGTGAATCTGGAAAAGAATGCACCTGAAGAAATGCAGAGATTAGAAAAACTATGTTTGGAATATACGGCGGCTCTAAAAAAGATAAATATCAAAAGTAAGGTGTTGGATGACATCCAGTGGACGATATCCGGTTTAATTGGAGAGTGTGCACTTTTATTGATCACTAGTCCACTTTTTGTTGCTGGCTTTTTATTAAACTTTCTTCCGTTCTTTCTTCCCGTTTTTATTCGCAAGTATATAATAAAACCCGAATTTACAGGTTTTATCAGTTCGCTACAGTATGTATTGGGCCTGATAACTTTTCCTGTGTTTTATATACTGCAATCAGTTCTGTTTTTCTCTCTGACAGATGTTCCTTTGTGGAAAGATTTTCTTTTTCTTTTTATTCAATATCCATTGCTTAAATGTGCTTTAACCTGGTATAATTGGGGCCGAAAGTATTTGATCAATCTGAGGTATGAATTTTTAAAACAAATAAAATCATCCAAACTAGTTGCTGCAATGAAATTGCGTGAGCAAATAATCCGGATGATCTCATTATAGCAGTTCACTAAGTCAGATAGTTATTTCCCTTCAAGGTATCTGACTATTGCTTTCCGGTGCTCGAGCAAAAAGGATGCAAGTATAGCAACTAAATAACCGATCAACAGACCAATTGCGCTGTATTTCAA
>DAIQOQ010000263.1:0-4106 GCA_036787795.1 Paludibacter sp.
TCTTTCTTATGAATAACAAAAAAAAGGCTGAATTATTACGCCGCTTTAGTTGATAAAGTTTATTTTTAGTACTTTTGCAGGCATAACTAGAAATCAAATAAGTAACAGTTGACAAATGAAAAAAGAATTAGTTAGTCTCATCCTTGCAGGATTTCTACTTTTTACTCTTCCTTCGGTTGGGCAAAATACCAAATACCCCACCAAAAAGGTAAATGGTATTGAATATTATATATATACGGTTCAGGTGAGCGAAGGGCTCTTTGCCATTGGTCGCAAGTTCGATCTGGCTCCCGACGACATTGCCAAAGCCAATCCATACATTAAAAACGGGTTGAAAGCCGGTGAAGAAATTCTGATTCCGGTTCATCATAGCAGCGAAAAGAAAGCTCAGGCTGAGACAAAAAGTACTCTTAAGTTTATTGAACACAAAGTAGCAAAAAAACAAACTCTTTTTGCCATCAGCCGTCTGTATAATGTCAGTCAGGAAGATATTGTAAAGTACAATCCCATTGTTCAAAACGGATTTAAAGAAGGTCTTATTCTGAAAATTCCCGTTGCCGTAAAAGATACCAAACCGGCTGCTGCTAAAGAAACTATTCAGGTAGTAGCCAAAGATACCAAAGCTGCTGTGAGCAAAGAAACAAAACCGCTTGTAGCCGAAAAGGCAAAACCTGCGGCTTCGCAACTACGCACGCACATTGTAAAACCAAATGAAACTTTATTTTCGATAAGCAAACGCTATAATGTGGAAATAAAAGATGTGGTAAAACTAAATCCGGGTGCCGAAAAAACAATAGAAGTGGGCAGTGAACTCAAAATACCGGCTCTTGCAACCAAAAAAGCCGAAAGTACTAAAGCAACTGCAGCTCCCCGACTTGAGCCCGATACACGATTGGTTAGCAGCAAACAGCCAACGGCCAAACTCACCGAAAAAAGAACCATTCGCCTGGCTTTTCTGTTGCCGTTTATGCTCAACGAGTCTAAACGCGATGCCAAACTTGAACGTTTCCAAAACTTTTACGGTGGAGCGCTCATAGCCATTCAGCAAGCTAAGCAAAGAGGCATTTCATTTGAAATATACACCTTCGATACCGAAGCTTCGGATGAAAGAATAAATGAAATCCTGGCGAATCCCGAGCTTAAAAGCGTCGATCTGATTATCGGACCGGCCTTCACAAGTCAGGTGTCCTTTGTTACGGACTTTGCCAAAGAAAACAAAATAAATACGCTTATTCCATTTTCGTCCAAAGTGACCGATATTGATAGCAATCCCTACCTGTTCCAGTTTAATCCGGGCATCGATAGCGAAATAAAATATCTCACCGAGTTGGTTAACGGCAAATACAAATATGCACATATTGTTTTTGCCGACATTCAGGGCGTCAGCTCATCCGACGATGGCAAAGTCAATGCCGATGCGCTGCGCAAGCAACTGCAAAAGTCCAAACGTACTTTCTCTAAACTGGAACTGACAAGTGCCGGCAATACCAGCTTTGCCAATGTGCTGAAAAAAACCGGAAAAAATCTGGTTATCTTCAACACCGATAAATATTCGAGCGCTGCTCCTTACATCAACGCATTGAAGCAAAGTGCAGGCAATGCTGATTACAGCATTCTGAAACCCTACAGCTGGAAATTACAGACCGAAAAAATGCCAAAGAGTATCTTTATATCTCCGTTTATGACCAATCTGAATGCCGAATCAGTCTATTTGTTCGAGCAGCAGTTTGATCAGTACTACGGTCGGGATGCCAGCAAAGATACTCCCCGTTATGATCTGTTGGGCTACGACCTGACCAACTATTTTGTAACCCTTATTCAGCGTTACGGAAACAAATTCGGAACAAAAATAAGCGCTGCAGGTAGTATCAACGGCATTCAGTCGCAACCGCTCTTCGAGCGCAGTTCTACCGGTTCCGGATTTATCAATCAACGTGTTTATGTCGGCGAAGACAAAGCCCAATAATTCAAAGCCATCATCATTTATGAGAAAACTATCTGTATTTATTCTTTTAGTGCTGTGCAGTTCTGTGTTTGCGCAGGACAGATTAATCAAACCCGAAATTTATGTTGGTGTCAATGCAGGCGTTAGCGAGTCGATGGTGATATTTACTCCGTCTGTTTCGCAAGGTTTGCTTCAGGGTTACAATGGGGGCTTTGTTTTTCGGTACATTGCCGAAAAAAATGTAGGTATGCAGGCTGAATTAAATTTCTCGCAACGTGGCTGGAAAGAATCTTCGGGTTTATACACCCGCCAATTGAATTATATCGAAATACCTTTTATGACTCACATTTACATGGGCAAGAAAAATCGCTTTTTTATCAATCTGGGTCCCAAAGTAAGTTACCTGATCTCCGAAAAAACACTGATAAACGGAACTACCAATTCCACTCTGAAGCAGCAAACCGATCCTGTTTCAAATGCCTTTGATTATGGCCTGTGTGCAGGTTTTGGCTTATCGTTTAATATTCATGGTAATATTATTCAGCTTGACACACGTGGCAATTATTCGCTAAACAACTTGTATCCGGGTAGCCCTACCGATTACTTTAGTGATTCGCACAATCTATATTTCTCGGTTAACCTGGGCTGGTTAGTAAAAGTAAAATAAACGTCATTGGGTCTCTCCCGGCTTATCAGTGAGAAACCCCATCATATTGAAAACTAAAGATGAAACATCCAATCGTCTTAAGTTTTTTTTATTTCTCCTTGCGCCGGAACTTTGCAGTCATTTTGCAGTTAATGTTTAATAATATGTTTTAAATAGCATCCCGTATAATCTTGTTTGTATAAATAAAATCGTAATTTTGGTCGACCAATTACACGCTGTGTAACGATTTTAAAATCAACAACAAAATATACAGAATGAAAACAAATTATGAAATCCGGTATGCTTCTCATCCCGAAGATGCAAAGAAGTACGACACCGCCCGTTTACGTAAAGAACATCTGATCGAAACAGTCTTCACCATCGATGAAGTGAATATGGTTTATACGCTCTACGACCGTTTGATAGTAGGTGGAGCCATGCCAGTAAATCAGGTTCTGACTCTGGATGCTATCGATCCGTTGAAATCAGACTTCTTCCTTTCGCGTCGCGAATTCGGAACATTCAATGTAGGTGGACCCGGAAAAATCACAGTAGACGGCGTTGCCTTCGAACTGGGATTTAAAGAAGCACTTTACTTGGGTGCCGGCGATCGCAAAGTGACATTTGAAAGCGCTGATGCCAAGAATCCTGCTAAATTTTATTTCAACTCTGCTCCCGCTCATAAAACATTCCCCGATCGTAAAATAACAAAAGCCGATGCGGTAGTTGCCGAAATGGGTTCGTTGGAAGGATCCAATCACCGTAACATCAACAAAATGTTGGTTTGTCAGGTGTTGGAAACATGCCAGCTTCAAATGGGTATGACCGAACTTGCTCCGGGAAGTGTATGGAACACCATGCCTGCTCACACGCACAGCCGCCGTATGGAAGCTTATTTCTATTTCGAAGTTCCCGAAGGAAATGCAGTATGCCACTTTATGGGCGAACCTACCGAAACACGCCATATCTGGATGACAGGCGACCAGGCTGTTATTTCACCCGAATGGTCTATCCACTCAGCTGCTGCCACCAGCAACTATACCTTTATCTGGGGCATGGCCGGCGAAAATCTGGACTACAGCGATCAGGATTTCTACAAACACACTGAATTAAGATAGACGGTTAATTCATCTTTCTGAAAAATATTAAAACAACCTGTCCGTTGTCTACTGACTGCGGACTTAAGACTAAAAAGATTATGAATCAATTTGATTTAAAAGGAAAAGTAGCCCTGGTAACCGGAGCTGCTTATGGTATTGGATATGCATTAGCATCAGGATTTGCAAAAGCAGGTGCAACCATTGTTTTTAATGACATCAATCAGGAATTAGTAGACAAAGGAATGGCTGCTTACAAAGCTGACGGCATCAAAGCTCACGGTTATATTGCCGATGTGACTAACGAAGCTCAGATTAATGCTTTGGTAGCACAAATTGAAAAAGAAGTAGGTGTAATTGATATTTTGGTAAACAATGCCGGTATCATCAAACGCATCCCGATGATAGAGATGACAGC
>DAIQOQ010000264.1:0-4092 GCA_036787795.1 Paludibacter sp.
TAATAGTCAATCTCCAAGTTTTGATTTGAAAACATGCAGCATTTTTTTACTCTCGTAAGGTTGTTTTGTCTTGTAATGCCATAGCAGCTATTTCGTCTTTTCGCTTAAAAGTTACTCCTTGATGTTTCTGCATATAGTTGATTATTTGTGCAGCTGCTTGCACCATTTGGGGAGTGCCGCCTATCCGGTCATGAAAACTGATGGACATTTGCCTGCGCCGGGTTTCACTTTCGGCATAGAGTTGATCAAATTCCATTTTTACCTGATTTAGAAATTGATCAGTCGAGAAATTTTTGCCTTCTATCAACATAATATCGTTGCAACGAAGTGTATACGGCACAATAACGAAATCTTTGTTTTTTACCTGAATAATAAAAGGCTCGTCGCGACTTAAATCGTCGATATGGTATTTGAACCCGAGTTCCTGTAATATGTCCAGCGTGTTTTTTCCCCGCCTTAGCCAGTTGGCGTTATAACCTATTGCATCAAATCCGGTTACTTGTTTAATTGCATCCACGCCTTCTTTAATAAACCGTTTTTCTTCTTCGTAAGACATGGTATATTGCGTACTCCAACTCATTCCGTGAGCGGCAGCTTCGTGTCCACGTTGCACAATTTCTTTTGCCAGTGCCGGATTTTTCAATACCGCTGTGCCTACCATGTGCGAAGTAACTTTGATGCCGAGTTTATCCCAGTTGTCAAGCATGCGGGGAATGCCTTCTTTATAACCATATTCATACCAAGTGGCGGCTGGCAGATCAATAAATCCTTTTTGTATATTTTGCGGAAAAGGACTCTCGGCATTGTCGGGTTGTCCTCCTGCTTCAAATTGCATGGAAACCGAAACGACGAGTCTCGAACCATCTGCCCATTTTGTTTTTTTTGTTGTATTCATACTTTTGTTTTTTGATATTTCCGAAATCATATCTGCCGGATTCATCATACCGGCTACTCCCAATACACCCATTTGTTTGATGAAATTTCGTCTGGAACTCATGGTTTATTTCTTTAATAAGTTATCCAATGCCCAACCGTTGTATTGTATAAAATGTAGCAGTACGGCAAAAAAAGCAACGTGTATTAGCTGTGACGGGAGTGCTTCCCAGTTTTCAATCATTGCCGTACCGAAGATCAAAGCCATCATGATGAGGGCTGCCAGAAATAATGCAGGTTTGGTGAAGAGTCCTGCAATCAATAATATTCCTACCAGAAATTCGCCAAATGGTAAGGCGTAACTGAACGGAACGACGAGCACTTTGGGTAACATGGATTTATCAAAGCTACTCACCATCCAGTTGCTGAACATTGCCAACTTGGGTAAGCGCACCAATCCGTGACCAAACATACTTGCACCAATGGCAAGTCGTAAAATTAAATAAGTTGTTGTTTCCATATTTTATTTGTTTATGATTTATTTTACGATGCAAAGTTGACAATAATAAACAGGGTTTATTTGTACAATCATTGGATTTATTTGTACATTTGCAACATGGAAATACGAAACTTACATCAGCCTTTTGAACTGGAACTACAGGAGTTGCAAGACTATCAGGTAACCGAACATACCAATACTTTCTTTGAGATGGTATTTGTATTGGAGGGGAAGGGTGTTCAGATCATTAATAATCATCGTTTGCCTTATGCTGCCGATAAATTGTTTCTTATTTTTCCACAGGATTCGCACGATTTTGAGATTTCAACAACTACAAAATTTTTCTTTATCCGGTTTAATGACAGTTATCTGAAAACACAGAGTAAAGACTGGATTCAGAAACTTGAATTCATTTTTCATAATCACAATCATTTACCGGGATGTATTCTGAAGACGGTAACTGACAAACCCCTGGTTCGGTCGTTGGTGGAAGCACTGATCAGAGAACATACCCATCACGATCCACAACAACAGGAACTCATCAAACAACTCATCAATACCATCATTACGGTTGCAGCAAGAAATATAACGCTTATTGCTCCGGTACTTGCCGGCAAAGAACATGTGACCAATGCAGTTTCGATGCTTAATTACATTCACCGGAATATCTATCAACCGGAAGAACTTTCTACTCAAAAGCTTGCAAGCTATTTTCATGTTTCGCCCACCTATATAAGCGAATATTTTAAAACCAAAACCGGACAAAGTATTCAGCAATACATTACAGGCTATCGGATGAAGCTGATAGAAACACGTCTTCGCTATACCGACATGCAGATAAATGAAATGGTGTATGAGTTTGGTTTTAGCGATGCCAGTCATTTGAATAAGCAGTTTAAAAAATATGCGGGCATGAATCCTACCGAATACCGCAAGTCGGTAATGGTGAAATGAACCGGATTTTTACATGCTTATCTGCGAACTTATGGGTACAAATACCTGTGTTTTTCGTCTACTAACTAAGTTATCATGCCTAATTTTTTTAATAGAATGAACCGTATAAAGACCTTTACTTTGGCTGTTTTTGCCGCATTTCTTTTTACTTCCGTCTTTGCTCAAAAAGCACTTCCTGTTACCGAACGAATCTATCTTTCCGGTCGTGGGTGCGATGATATGAAGCAATGGGATTTTTTTTGTACCGATGGTATGAACTCCAATAAGTGGACAAAGATCGGGGTACCTTCGTGCTGGGAACTTCAGGGTTTTGGAGAATATCAATACGGCATGCGCTGGTATGGAAAAGCTTTTCCGGACGGGGTGGCCAAAGAAAAAGGCATGTACAAATACGAGTTTGACGTGCCCGAAAGCTGGAGAGGAAAACAGATTTCGATTGTTTTCGAGGCATCAATGACCGATACTGAAGTAAAGATTAATGGTCAGAAGGCGGGTGAAATGCATCAGGGTGCTTTTTATCGCTTTTCGTATGATATAGCCCGTCGATTAAAATTTGGGAAAAAGAACCTGCTCGAAGTCACGGTCAGTAAAGAAAGTGCCAATGCAGGCGTGAATCTGGCTGAGCGCAGAGCCGATTACTGGAACTTTGGTGGTATTTTCCGTCCGGTTTTTCTGGAAGTTAATCCGGCTATTTATATTAATCAGCTTTCTATTGATGCAACCGCGGATGGCGTGTTTAAAGCCAACTGTTACCTGAACCGTGCCATGGAAGGTGCCAGTTTGAAAACAGTTTTATTTGATAACAAGGGAACTAAAGTGGCAGAATCGGTTTCAGCCCTGAAAGCTGCAGCCGACTGGTCTGCCATTGAACTGTCGGTGAAAAACCCGAAATTGTGGACTGCCGAAACGCCTAATCGTTATACAGCTCAGGTTTCGTTGATTGCAAAGGACGGAACGGTTTTGCATCAGACTTCGGATAAATTTGGTTTCAGAACTATAGAAGTGCGCGAAAGCGACGGATTGTATATCAACGGAGTGAAAGTGAATATTCGCGGAATCAACCGACATAGCTTCCGTCCGGAATCAGGGCGTACACTTTCCAAAGCTAAAAATATTGAAGATGTGCTGTTGATCAAAAGCATGAATATGAACTCGGTTCGGTTGTCACATTATCCTGCCGATCCTGAATTTCTGGATGCCTGTGATTCCCTCGGCTTGTATGTTGAAAATGAATTGGGTGGATGGCACGGTCATTACGACACGACTGTTGGCGTGAAACTGGTCAAAGAAATGGTGGAGCGTGATGTGAATCATCCATGCGTGACCTGGTGGAGCAACGGGAATGAAAAAGGATGGAATGATGAGCTGAACGGTGAATTTCATAAATACGATGTTCAGAAACGTCCGGTTATTCACCCTCAGGGTAATTTTGGCGGTTTTGAAACCATGCATTACCGTTCGTATGGCGAAACACAGGACTATCTGCGTAAACCGGAAATTTTTATGCCTACTGAGTTTTTACACGGCTTGTACGACGGTGGTTTGGGTGCAGGATTGCAGGATTACTGGGATATGATGCGTCGGCATCCACGTTTTGTCGGAGGCTTTTTGTGGGCACTGGTCGACGAAGGGGTAAAGCGTGTGGATATGAACAGTTTTATTGATAATCAGGGAAACTGGGCTTGCGATGGTATTGTGGGACCACATTACGAAAAAGAAGGCAGTTATTTTTCGGTCAAAGAAATATGGTGTCCGGTGCAGGTGCT
>DAIQOQ010000078.1:0-2648 GCA_036787795.1 Paludibacter sp.
CGTGGATTCTACGCCGGCATTTGCGGCTATTTCGACGGCAGCAACCTCGACTCGGCTGTGATGATCCGTTTTACGGAACAGAACGGCGACAAACTTATTTTTAAAAGCGGCGGTGGCATCACCTCGCAAAGCGATTGCGAAAAAGAATACGAAGAACTAATTCAGAAAGTATATGTGCCGGTTTGTTGAATCAATAAAACTCAAAGATGGTGTTTTTTACCGTCTACAACTCCATCAGCAGCGTGTAAACAAAGCTTTTGAGGCTTTTTATCCCACCTGTGAACCTGTAAATGTAGTGGAAACTCTGTTTCAAACCGTTTTTCCTCAGGAAGGTCTGTATAAATGCCGGCTGGTTTACAATTCTGATCTGCAGTCGCTGGCCATTGCACCCTATGTGCGCCGTGAAATTCGCTCGTTGAAACTGGTGGAAACAAAGCAGGAAAGTCTGCCCTATAAACAGGAAGACCGTACGGAGTTCAATGCTGCCTTTGCTCAGAGGGGTGGGTGCGACGATGTGTTGCTTGTCAAAGACGGCTTGCTCACTGATACTTCGTATTGTAATATTGCTCTTTACGATGGCGAAAATTGGTACACGCCACGCACACCATTATTATATGGTGTCAACCGGATGCAGCTGCTTTCGGAGGACAAATTGCTGGAGAAAGATATTAAGGCTTCCGAACTGATGAACTTTCAACACATTAGTTTGTTTAATGCTATGATTGAATTTGGAGAACTACAGCTTGATGTCTCTGCCATTATTCCATAAGTATATTAAAATAGCTTATTTTACGGATGTTTTATTTTGAATTGAAACAAAAAATATCAAAATATTTTCACTTCGTATTTGTGTGTTTCAAAAAATGCAGTATCTTTGCAACGCTTTTAGAAAAAAGACAATGAACAAAACTTATTTACATATTCTCCTACTCGGTATTATTATTCTCTTGCAAAACAAGTAGAAGTGAGTTTGGTATGTAATAAGTTCAATGAATATATAAAGCCTTCTCACTTCGGTGCGGAAGGCTTTTTTTGTAACCCCCGGCTCCTAAAGGGGAGTAAGGGTTGGCGATTATAAAAAGTGCAGATGTAAATTTAATAGCGAGGCTCTTGTTCCCCTTTAGGGGTTAGGGGTCGATTTTAAAATAGAAGATTATGGATAGATTATTTATCTTTGACACCACATTACGCGATGGCGAGCAGGTTCCCGGATGTCAGTTGAATACTGTTGAAAAGATTCAGGTGGCGCGTGCATTGGAGACTCTGGGTGTGGATGTAATTGAGGCTGGCTTTCCTATTTCAAGTCCGGGCGATTTTAAATCGGTAGTTGAAATATCCAAAGCCGTAACCTGGCCTACGATTTGCGCGTTGACACGTGGAGTTCAGAAAGATATAGATGTAGCCGCCGAAGCACTCCAATACGCAAAGAACAAACGTATTCATACCGGTATCGGAACTTCGGAGTTTCATATTAAACATAAATTCAACTCTACTCAGGAAGAAATTCTGGAACGTGCCATTGCAGCTGTAAAGTATGCCAAAAAGTATGTGGAAGATGTGGAATTTTATTGCGAAGATGCCGGACGTACCGATAATGTGTATCTGGCACGTGTGGTGGAAGCGGTTATCAAAGCCGGAGCTACGGTAGTAAATATTCCCGATACAACAGGGTACTGCCTGCCATGGGAATTCGGAGATAAAATCAAATTCCTGATGGAAAATGTAAAAGGCGTGCACAACGCTATTCTTTCCACTCATTGTCACAACGATTTGGGCATGGCTACTGCCAATACTATTTCGGGTGTTATGAATGGTGCCCGTCAGGTGGAAGTAACGATGAATGGTATCGGCGAACGTGCGGGAAATACCTCACTCGAAGAAGTGGCTATGATATTGAAATGCCACAAGGGTTTGAATATCGAAACTCAGATCAATACACAGAAAATCTATTCTACCAGTCGGTTGGTATCCGGATTGATGAATATGCCTATTCAGGCAAACAAAGCCATCGTTGGACGTAATGCTTTTGCACACTCTTCGGGAATTCATCAGGATGGAGTGTTGAAAAACCGCGAAAGCTATGAGATTATGGATCCGAAAGATGTAGGTATTGATGAAAACTCCATCCTACTGACTGCCCGTAGCGGTCGTGCAGCTTTGAAACATCGGTTAAGTGTCTTAGGTGTGAATGTTGAAAACGGAAAACTGGATGAAATCTACGAAGAATTCCTGAAGTTGGCCGATAAGAAAAAAGATATCAATGATGACGATATATTGTTGCTTGCCGGAATGGAACGCAGCGAAAAACAACATATCAAACTTGATTATCTGCAGGTAACTTCGGGCGTTGGGGTAAAACCTATTGCCAGCATCGGAATCATTATTGCCAGCGAAAAGTTTGAAGCAGCTGCAACCGGAAACGGTCCTGTAGATGCTGCTATCAAAGCCCTGAAACAAATAATCAGACGTAAAATGAACTTGCAGGAATTTACCATTCAGTCGATGAATAAAGGTAGCGATGATATGGGAAAAGTGCATATGCAGGTTGAATATGACGGAGTGGTTTATTATGGTTTCGGTGCCAATACCGACATTGTTGCTGCGTCAGTCGAAGCTTATATTAATGCAATAAATAAATTTGTGAAATA
>DAIQOQ010000078.1:2748-4053 GCA_036787795.1 Paludibacter sp.
AACATTATTTGATAAAATCTGGGATGCCCACGTGGTGTCAGCGGTAGAGAATGGTCCGACACAGTTGTATATCGACCGTCATTTTTGTCACGAAGTAACCAGCCCGCAAGCATTCAACGGACTTCGTGCACGTGGATTGAAAGTGTTCCGTCCTGAAAAAACTACTTTAACGGCGGATCACAACACGCCGACCATTAATCAGGATCAGCCGGTGAAGGATCCTATATCTAAAAATCAGCTGGATACTTTTTCTAAAAATGCCGCTGAATTTGAATTACCACTGTTCTTTCCATTGGGCCATATTAAAAATGGTGTAGTACACATTATAGGACCTGAGAATGGTTTTACTCATCCGGGTGCAACTATTGTTTGTGGCGACAGTCACACTTCTACACACGGTGCATTTGGTGCTATTGCATTTGGTATCGGAACCAGCGAAGTGGAAATGGTGCTTGCTACGCAATGCGTTCTTCAGTCTCGCCCCAAAACAATGCGTATCACATTTAATGGTAAACTGAAGAAGGGCGTAGCTGCTAAAGATTTGGCTCTTTATATGATTTCCAAACTCACAACAGGTGGTGCCACCGGATATTTTGTTGAATATGCCGGCGAAGCTATTCGCAATCTTTCGATGGAGGAACGTATGACGGTTTGTAACCTGAGCATTGAAATGGGAGCACGTGGTGGTATGATTGCTCCTGACCAAACGACTTTCGACTATGTCAATGGTCGCGAATTTGCTCCCAAGGGAGCGGAATGGGATAAAGCACTTGCCTATTGGAAAACGTTGAAAACAGATGAAGGTGCGAAATTTGACAAAGAAATTGCTTTTGATGCAGCCGATATTCAGCCAATGATTACTTACGGAACAAATCCGGGTATGGGCATGGGTATTCAGGATACTATTCCAACATTAAGTGATATTGACGAAGCCGGACGTATTTCATTCCAAAAATCATTGGATTATATGGGCTTTCAACCGGGTGAAAAACTGGTAGGGAAGTCTGTTGATTATGTTTTTCTGGGAAGCTGTACAAACGGGCGCATCGAGGATTTCCGCGTGTTTGCCAACTATGTAAAAGGGAAAAAGAAAGCCGATAATGTGGTAGCATGGCTTGTCCCAGGCAGCTGGATGGTTGAAAAACAAATTCGTGAAGAAGGTTTATATGATATTATTACGAAAGCCGGTTTTGAATTGCGTCAGCCCGGTTGTTCAGCTTGTCTGGCTATGAACGATGATAAAGTTCCTGCCGGAAAATATGCTGTATCTACATCAAACCGTAACTTCGAAGGACGTCAGGGTCC
>DAIQOQ010000078.1:4153-12741 GCA_036787795.1 Paludibacter sp.
CTGTATCTACATCAAACCGTAACTTCGAAGGACGTCAGGGTCCGGGTGCACGCACAATTCTTGCCGGTCCGTTGGTAGCTGCAGCTGCAGCTGTTACGGGAAGAATTACCGATCCAAGAGGGTGATTTTTTAGAACGCAAATTACGCAAAAACCGCAAATCTTCACAAAAAAGTAATTTTTATGGAAGAGCAGGAAGAGTTGATACCAAAAGAATTAGTAGATATAATACTAAAACATTTCTACAGAATATACAATGATTTGGGATATGGATTTTTGGAGCGCGTTTATCAAAATGCACTCTATTTTGCTCTTTTGGACGAAGGGTTGAAATGTGAAACAGAAAAACCCATAAAAGTATATTTCGATGGTAGAGTTGTTGGTGATTATCGTGCTGATATTTTAGTCGAAGACTGCGTGATTTTGGAGTTAAAAGCTGCTGAAGAGTTTAATCTTGCATATGAAAATCAATTGATTAATTATTTAAAAGCTACTGATATTGAAGTCGGTTACGTGCTGAATTTTGGAAAGAAGCCCAAATATTGTAGAAAAGTATATTCAAACAGTAGAAAATTTCATTGAAAACAAAGTAGAAATTTGCGTTTATTTGTGGTTTTTGCGTAATTTGCGTTCAACTCAGATAAGTGTGCATAAAAAATATATAAGATGGAAAAATTTATAACATTAACTTCGTCTGTCGTTCCACTTCCAATTGAGAATGTGGATACAGACCAGATTATACCTGCTCGTTTCTTAAAAGCAACGAATAAAGATGGTTTTGGTGATAACCTTTTTGCCGACTGGCGTTACAACAAAGACGGTAGCCCTAAAGTAGATTTTGTATTGAATAATACGACTTATAGCGGATCAATTCTGGTTGGCGGTAAAAACTTCGGTTCGGGCTCCAGTCGTGAACATGCTGCATGGGCCATTGCCGGATATGGATTTAAAGTCGTAGTGTCAAGTTTTTTTGCAGATATCTTCCGTAATAATGCCTTGAATAATGGTGTACTTCCGGTAGTTGTATCTCCTGAATTCCTTGCGGAAGTGTTTGCCTGTGTTGTTGCTGATCCAAAAATGTCTTTGACTATAGATCTTAAAGCTCAAACTATAACGAATAATGCCACAGGAAAATCTGAGACTTTTGAAATAAATGTATATAAGAAAGAATGCCTGCTCAATGGTTTGGATGATATTGACTATTTGTTGAGCAAAAAAGAACAAATCGAGCAGTTTGAAAAAGCAAGATAAACAGCCCCCTAAATCTCCCAAGGGGGACTTAAAGACATTTTATTTATATTTTTGAAACAAAAAATTGATGAACAAAAATAACTCAAATAGTTCTATATCAAATCTCCCTCTACTGGGGGAAAAGAGAGGGGCTGTTGAAATAATGGATACCACACTTCGCGATGGGGAACAAACATCGGGAGTTTCGTTTGCAGCGCAGGAAAAGTTGAGCGTTGCGCGCCTTTTGTTGGAGGAATTGTGTGTTGACAGAATAGAGATTGCTTCCGCCCGGGTATCCGAAGGTGAATTTGCTTCTGTAAAAAAAGTGGCTCAGTGGGCTCGTAACCGGGGACATATTGATCAGATCGAAATACTGGGATTTGTAGATGGACGTTTATCGCTGGATTGGATTCAGAATGCTGGTTGTAGAGTCATTAATCTATTGTGTAAGGGTTCGCTTAAGCATTGTATTCATCAGCTTAAAAAGACAAAGGAACAGCATATTCTTGATATAAAACAGGTCCTATCCAATGCAAAAGAAATGGGTATAACTGTAAATGTTTATCTTGAAGATTGGTCAAACGGAATGCGTGAGTCTGAAGAGTACGTCTATTTTATGATTGACTCGTTGAAAGATGAGAACATTAAGCGCTTTATGCTTCCGGATACCTTGGGTATTTTGAATCCGGTAGAAACCTACGATTTTTGTGGGCGTATGATAGCGCGTTATCCCGATTTGCATTTTGACTTTCATGCACATAATGACTATGATTTGGCTGTGGCAAATGTTTTTGAAGCAGTAAAAGCAGGTGTGAAAGGTGTTCATGTTACCGTTAATGGTTTGGGTGAACGTGCCGGAAATGCTCCCTTGTCAAGTGTGTTAGCCGTGTTGCATGATCATTTGAAGGTGAAAACGAATCTTAAGGAGGACAAGATAAATTCGGTTAGTAAAGTTGTTGAGACATACTCAGGAATACGAATTCCGCACAATAAGCCGGTGATTGGCGAAAGTGTGTTTACTCAGGTGGCCGGTGTTCATGCCGACGGCGATAACAAAAAGAATCTCTATTATAACGATCTGTTGCCGGAAAGATTTGATCGGGAACGTCAGTATGCACTTGGAAAAACATCGGGAAAAGCCAATATCCTGAAAAACTTACAGCAATTAGGGATAGAGCTCGATGATGAAACTATGCAACGTGTAACAGCGCGTGTGATTGAGTTGGGAGATAAGAAGGAAACGGTTTCGTTGGATGAACTTCCTTATATTGTTTCGGATGTGCTTAAGAATGAGCAGGACGAACAAGTAGTTAAGATGCTGAATTATTCTCTGTCTCTGACGTATGGTTTGCGACCTATGGCCTCGGTAAAAATGGAAATTAATGGAAGTATTTATGAACAATCGGCTTCAGGTGATGGTCAGTACAATGCCGTTTCGAAAGCTATGTGGAAGATATATAGAAAACTAAATAAACCAACGCCAGAGTTGTTGGATTATGTGGTGGTTATTCCTCCTGGTGGGCAAACCAATGCCTTTGTTCAGACAATTATCACCTGGAGGTTTAAAGAGAAAGTTTTTAAAACACGTGGACTAGACGGTGATCAAACAGTTGCAGCTCTTAAAGCAACAATAAAAATGCTGAATATAATTGATTGAAAGTCGTTTATTGGTAGCCTTTCTGACCAAGCAAGAACACACAGACCAAAATAAATACTACAAAAGAAACAAGCACGACTATTGCTCTTTTTAATCTATAATGCTCTTGTGCTTTTCTTATAGAATTAAAAATTGCTGTAGTAATTATAGAGACAAATGCACCAACTGCTACTAGTAAGTAAATCATTTTATTTGATAGCTTTAAAGTTTTGATTCTGCAAAGATAATAATACTTGGTTCAAAAAAAAATAATAATTACATCAAAATAACAAAACACTTAAAATATAAATAAAATATGTCAGTTATTTCAGAAAACATTGATGAAAAAGATAATTCTTTTTCGATTCAAAAGAAAATAAACATTGCGGTTCTTCCCGGAGATGGAATTGGACCCGAAATTGTTGAACAAGCTTTGAATGTAACAAAAGCAGTATGTAAAAAGTTTGGTCATTCCTTGACTTATGAGTATGCAATTGTTGGAGCATGTGCTATTGATTCGGTTGGAGAGCCTTATCCAAAAGCTACTCATGAGTTATGTATGAAATCAGATGCTGTTTTGTTTGGAGCAATTGGTGACCCTAAATATGATAATAATCCAGCTGCTAAGGTTCGTCCGGAACAAGGTTTATTGAAGATGAGAAAGGATTTAGGACTGTATGCCAATATTCGTCCGGTGACTACGTTCCCTTCGCTTATTCATAAGTCTCCGCTTCGTGCCGATCTGGTAGATGGTGCTGATTTTATGTGTATCCGTGAGTTGACTGGTGGTATGTATTTTGGTCGTCCACAAGGGAGAGCAGAAGATGGTAATACAGCTTATGATACCTGTATTTATACTCGTGAAGAAATTGAACGCATACTTCATTTGGCCTATAAATATGCCGGACAACGCAAGAAAAAGGTTACAGTGGTTGATAAGGCGAATGTGTTGGCTACTTCACGTTTGTGGCGTCAGATTGCACAGGAAATTGCTCCTCAGTATCCTGATGTTGAAACAGAATATATGTTTGTTGATAATGCTGCAATGCGGATTATTCAATGGCCCAAAAGCTTTGATGTGTTAGTCACCGAGAATCTTTTTGGTGATATTCTGACGGATGAAGCCTCAGTTATTACAGGTTCATTGGGTATGTTGCCATCAGCCTCGGTAGGTATTCATACTTCGGTATTTGAACCTATACATGGTTCTTATCCTCAGGCTGCCGGAAAAAATATTGCTAATCCGTTGGCAACAATACTCTCGGCTGCATTGATGTTTGAATATGCATTTGAGATGATGACGGAAGGTGCTTTGATTCGTGAAGCAGTGGCTGCAAGTATGTCTGCCGGAATTGTAACTGAAGATATTGCCGATAATGGTCCGGCTTATAAAACTTCAGATGTAGGTGAGTGGATTGTCAATTATATTTCAAAGTAAGTCGCAATTAGTTTAAATAAAAAAAGCACATCAAAATAATCTGATGTGCTTTTTTATTTTAGTTTTCTGATAACAGTTTTTCTATATCAGAGCTTATTTCTTCCGGCTTTACTGTTGAAGCGTATCGTTTAAAAGGTTTGCCGTTTTTGTCTAGCAAAAACTTAGTGAAATTCCATTTAATGTCATTTGTGATTGTTCCTGGTAAGGCGGCTTTCAGATATTTATATAAAGGATCGGCATCTTTGCCGTTTACTTCTATTTTCATAAACATCGGAAAAGTAACGCCATACTTTAATGTGCAAAACTTTGAAATTTCTTCGGCACTACCGGGTTCCTGACTGGCAAATTGATTGCATGGAAACCCTAAAATAACTAATCCTTTATCTTTATACGTATTATAGAGCTTTTCCAGTCCTTCATACTGGGGGGTAAACCCACACTTGCTGGCTGTATTGACTATGAGTACAACTTTTCCTTCGTAGGTTTTCATTTTTATTTCTTTACCTTCTAGTGTTGTACTCTTAAAGCTGTAGAAGTCTGCTGTGTTCTTCTTGCCTTGAGCAGTTAACGAAAACATGCTAAGCATGGCTAAGCAGATAATTATTGAATAGTTTTTCATAATGTGATGTTGTTTTTTTATTTGTATGATTTTAAACAACTCAAGCGGTCGTTTGTTCGCTTTGCTTAAGCAGGTGAATCAGATCGTACAATTGATTTTTTAATTCAAGTGCTTTGGTTATTTCGGCATCATTTGCTGTGATGTTTAATTTTTTCAGCATCTTTGCCGGAATTTCTGCTGCTTTAACCTGCATCTCATTACCGTGTTCCGTAAGCCGGATCAGCACTTTACGTTGATCCGTTTTTGACTGTACACGGGTGAGTATTTCCATTCCCTCCATCCTTTTTAGTAATGGAGTGAGTGTGTTTGTGTTCAGAATTAATTTTTCTCCAATTTCATTTACGGTAAGTTCTTCGTATTCCCACATAACCATCAGTACCAGATATTGTGGGTATGTTATTCCCAGTTTATCCAAATCTTCCTGATAGGCTCTGATGATTAGTCTGGATGCGGCATAGAGTGGGAAGCAAAGTTGGTTTTCCAGTTTTAGTTGCTCGTAACTCATGTTTAGTTTTCTTGTTTACGATTTATTTTTGTAAAAGAGTCTCAATGTGTTTTCGCAATTTCTCCGGTGATGTTGTCGGGGCGAATC
The DNA here is from genome assembly GCA_036787795.1 of Paludibacter sp. GTDB lineage: Bacteria > Bacteroidota > Bacteroidia > Bacteroidales > Paludibacteraceae > Paludibacter. Next base: position 9,667 of record DAIQOQ010000078.1, read on the forward strand.
GTTTGTATGGATTTCCGTTTTTATCAATGATGAATTTCGTAAAATTCCACTTGATTTTATTTCCAAATGTACCTTTCAGTTCTTTTTTCAGGTATTTGTAAATGGGATGCGCGTTATCGCCATTTACTTCAATTTTAGAGAACATCGGGAAAGTGACTCCGTAATTGATCAGGCAACCTTCCGAGATTTCTTTTTCGCTGCCTGGTTCCTGATGCCCGAATTGATTACATGGAAATCCAAGTATAACTAATCCTTTATCTTTATAGTCTTTGTATAGTTGCTCCAGACCTTCGTACTGAGGAGTTAATCCGCACTTGCTGGCAGTGTTCACAACGACTATCACTTTGTCTTTGTAGCGTGCCATATCTATTTCTTTGCCTTGCAGGCTGATTGCTGTGAATTGATGGAAATTTGTATTCATTTCTAGTTTTTTTTATATCGTTTGCGACACAAAAATATATCTTTTGTGTCGCGCGCGATGTAAAAGATGAAATGATATAACAACTATTAATAAAATGCTGAGCTATGTTGGCCTAATTTTTTATTCTATTTTAAGAGGGCTGGATAAATATTATCTCTTAATAATCTAAAGTTTGGCTCTTTACGTAAAGCTTTTTCATACATGAGTTTTGCATCTTGTAGCCTGTTTTGTTTCTCGTAAGCTTTACCTGTTGTGATTAATGTCTGTAGGTATGTCCAATTGTGGTCAGTGACTTTGGACGTTTCCATCAGGCTGATAGCTTTTAGAAAAAACTTAATAGCTTCACGCTTGTCGCCGCCAAAAAAAGTTGGTGCCTGGTACAGTGCGTTGGCTTTGGCAATTACAGCCTGTACGTTATGAGGGTCGGAATCATAAGCTTTATTGATGGCAGAGAGGCTTTGTGAAGCTAATGAGATTGATTGTGTTTTGCTTATGCTGATTTCAAGACCAATGAATAATCCTTTATAGGCAAGAGCAGATGCGTTTTTAGGAGAACTTGCAAGAATTTGGGCTATCCATTTTTGTGCAGTTGTAATGTTTTTTCGAGCCTGATTATTCTGTCTTATTCCAACAAGATAGCCGGCATAACCATAATAAAAGTTTACAAGCTCCAGTTTTTGGTTGATGGTAGTGGGAGGGGTGTTGATTTCTATGCTACGTATGGTGGTTGACCATTTCGTAACATCGCTGTTTATATAAGCTTTGTAAATTGTTTTTTGATTTAGGGATTGAGCTTGTGTGGTTTGACTACTGTATAGTAATGCTATGATTATTACGAACTGAGTCAATAGTTTAAATGGCTTTTTCATTTTGTGTATGCTTATATATTGACTAAAAAACAAAAAAACCACTACAATTTGCAGTGGTTTTGCTCTCCCTCTTGGACTTGAACCAAGGACCCTCTGATTAACAGTCAGATGCTCTAACCAACTGAGCTAAGGAAGAATTTGTTTGTGCACTTTTTTCAAATGCTTTGCAAAAGTAGTAGTTTTTTTGCAATCGTGCAATAGCAAAACTAAAAGAATTCAGGAAAAGCAACTGTTTCCGGTATTCCCGCATGTTTTTCAAAAAAATAAAAAGAGTCATATTGCTACGACTCTTTTGCTCTCCCTCTTGGACTTGAACCAAGGACCCTCTGATTAACAGTCAGATGCTCTAACCAACTGAGCTAAGGAAGAATTTTGTGTTACACTTTTTTGTCAAATGCGCTGCAAAAGTAATGGCTTTTCCTGAAATATACAATATCTTTGCACAAAAAATAAAGAAAAATAGCATGAATAAGATATTGGGTATGGGCAATGCGCTGACAGATATATTATTGCAAATTGATACGGATGATGTTTTATCGTCTTTAAATTTGCTGAAAGGTGGAATGCAGCTTATAAATACCGAAAGATCGGCTGAAATAAATGAAGCGGTAGTTAATTATTCGAAGAAAATGGCAACCGGTGGCTCAGCTTCTAATACGATAAATGGCATTACACGATTAGGTTTGCCGGCGGGTTTTGTTGGCAAGGTAGGAAAAGATGATATAGGCTTGTTTTTCGAAAATGATTCCATCAATAATGGAGTAAAACCTCATTTGCTGTTGAGCGAAACTCCTTCGGGACATTGTACTGTTTTGGTATCGCCGGATAGTGAACGGACTTTATGTACTTATTTGGGTGCTGCTTGCGAGCTGGCAGCTCAAGATTTAAAGCCGGAAATGTTTGCCGGATATACGATCTTTCACATCGAAGGTTATCTGGTGCAAAATCACGATTTGATTCGTACGGCGGTTAAGATGGCAAAGCAGGAAGGATTGAAAGTTTCTATTGACATGGCAAGTTATAATGTTGTAGAGGAAAATCTCGACTTCTTGCAGGAAATTGTAGGTGAATATGTGGATATTGTTTTCGCCAACGAAGAAGAAGCTCGTGCTTATACAGGTAAAGAACCAGAAGAAGCATTGAATGCAATTTCGGAACAATGTGAGATTGCCATTGTCAAAGTAGGCAAAGAAGGTTCGTTGATTAAATCGGGGACTGATAGAGTGAAGGTAAAACCACGTCTGGCTAATTGTATTGACACTACCGGAGCCGGTGATTTGTATGCTTCCGGTTTTTTGTTCGGACTGGCAAATAGTTATTCACTCGAAGTTTGCGGTTGTATTGGGTCGTTAGTTTCTGGGAATGTGGTGGAAGTGCTGGGTGCTAAAATGTCCGACGAAGTCTGGGATACTATACATGCCGACATGAAAGAGATTGTTCTTGGGCGATAGATTCTGGTTAATAGTAAGCAGTAAGTAGTAAGCAGTAAGTAGTTGGAAGTAAAGAAATGTCGTTTCTTTGTGAAAGATCACTCTATTCAGAAATACGATTTCTTTGAATTATAAAAACTCTTACCAACTACTAACTCTATTAATCTTCCTACTTCCTACTTCCTACTAACTACTAACTACCAACTACCAACTATCCACTACCTACTAAAAACTCCCCACTATTTACTATTTATTTGCCGATGCTCAACTCTATCAAACTTTATACAGCCATCGTATTGGCTATGGTTTTCTGGTCATTTTCGTTTATCTGGACGCGAGTGGCTATCCATTCGTT
>DAIQOQ010000079.1:0-10561 GCA_036787795.1 Paludibacter sp.
AGGAAGCTTTTTCTTTTCCTCCGGAGAATAAAATAGCTGAAAGATCTGAAAAAAAACAGAGGCTGTTACATCTTTTCAATATGTATCAGCCTCACTTATTTGTTTATTTCGGATTTCAATCAATTCTTCCAGCAATTTCTTCATTTTATGCAGTAGCGGCTTGTTATCGTCGGAATGAATTACAAAGTCGGCAAGCTGTTGTTTTTGTTCTTCGGGTAACTGGTGCGACATGCGGGCCTGAACCTGTTCATGACTTGAACCATCGCGCTTTATAACGCGTTGTATCCGTATATTTTCGGAAGCAGTTATAAGAATCACTTTATCTACCAGTTTGTTGAAGCCGGTTTCGTATAAAAGGGCTGACTCGATAAATAATATTTTTTTTGGATAACGGTTTAAAATCCAGTTCTCAAAATCGGCCTGTACAAAAGGATGGACTATGGCATTTAGTTTGGCCAGTAATTCTGGTTTTCCAAATACCAGTTTTCCTAATGCGGGACGATTTAAACCCTGTTCGGTATAAATTTCTTTTCCGAAAAGATCCATCATCTTCTTTTTCATCACTGAATGCTCGTTCTGAAGTCTTCGGGCTTCCAGATCAGTGTCATAAACCGAATAACCTTCGGCACGCAACAAATTTGACAGTGTTGATTTTCCACTGCCAATGCCACCGGTGATTCCTATAACTAAAGGTTTATGCATGAATCTGAAGGATTATAATTTTGTCGAAATTCTACTAAAGTGTTTTCCCTTTTAAACAACCGTATAGTAAAACAGTTCAATGACAGGCATAATTAGTTCTAATTCGTATATCAATGTCGTTTAGATAAGGATTCGCACACAGAATACACGGATTAGACGAAAAAAAGCAGAATAGAGATTCCATTTAAAATGCATATTGCTAAAAATACAATAATCAAATCAACTTTACTTTTTCTGTAAAATCTGTGTATTCTATGTGCCTAACAAAACGACAATAATTTGTATATTATCTGTCTTATTAAAACCCAAAACTAAACCCTACGGTTACTGTTGTGTTTTTTCCTTGCAGATAAGCGGGCGTGAACATGTCCAGATAACCCTGTGCCGTTTTACGCACTTCGCCAACGATAGGGGTAGACGTTAGGTCGTAGCCCCGAATATCGCTGTAAGCCACATTGACTATTGCATAGGCATTGTTGAATACTTCGTATTGGGCGTTAAATGCCACTGTTTTATTGCTCCAGGTAATATCGCCTAACGATGGCTGGCTAATTATTTTGTCGATGGCATGCCCATCGCGCACGTATTCGTATTCATTTCCATGTTTGGCATCGGTGTAGGCCAGACTAAGGTCCAGCCCACGGATAGGTTTGTATCGCATGGCCAGGTATATTTCCCTAGAATTATCGCCCAGATAACTTCCCAGATTATAACCGTTGGAAGCCCAGGTAAGCGCCGGAATGGAATGCTTATAGTTGATAATATTTGTATTGGTAAATTCGCCTATTATTGAAAGATTTTCAAAAGGGAAATTACTCAGATTTGCCCCAAGCTTTACGGAGATGGGGTTTCGCTGGTCGCTGCTTGGCGAAAATCGGTTCCAGCTTATTTCGTCAGCATAAATCGACGTAAAGAGATGCAGGTGTTTGATGTTTCGCGAACTGATATTCAGGAATACCTGGGAGTTCTGATTTTCGATACTTGCACCTTTGGTCAGGCTGTGATCCATCGATTTATAAAATGCAATCGGAATAAAATAAGATGGTTGCACATTATCCTCGGCATAAATAATCGAATTACCGATAGAGATATTCAGCTTGGCAACAGGTGTAAACGTAAACATGTTGGCAGCAATGAATTTGTTTTTCATCCGATAATGTTTAGCTCCCAGATTATCCAGATAATAACGCGTAGAATCTATGATGTCCGACACCAACCAACCGTGGAAGTATTGCAACTCGAACCACTTGGTCGGTTTTAAATGCAAAGTAAGCATGGGAAATGATGGCGCACGTCCCGACAGGATATTAGAGCCATGATAATTATCACCCCAAATGACATTATCTTTTACCAACCCGATGGAGCCCCAGTTCCAGGCATATTTTATACCACCGCGCGAATCGCTGAAATCACCACCCGAGCTTGATTCCTTGTATTCGTAACCCGGATAATCGTTCAAGTAACCGGGGCGTGCCAGCAATGCACCATCAACGGAAATGTCGCGCAAGCTACCATAAACACTCAGATGTTTGCCTATCATTGTTTGCAAATCGGCTCCATACCAACGTTTGGTAATGGTTCCATTCGAATTTTTGGTGATATTCATTCCCAGCAAAGGGGTAATCCGGGCACGGAATAAAGTGTCGCGATAATGTACCGCCGGTTGAATAGCAGCAAAGGTAACTTGCTCATTCCGGCTTATTGTCAGGTTGGTATTTGGCAGTTTGTCCAGTTCCAATGCAAATTCATTGAGAAAAAAACGTAACTCGTCGCGCTGCCTTTTATTCAGCTTATTCTTTTTGGCTTGTGCTTCAAGCAGCTTGTCGGCAATAAATGTTCGCGCATAGGGCTTTGCCACCGAATTAATTTCAATCACTCCGTCGATGGCAAGTTCGTCCAGGTAATCGTAAATTCGTGTGTACGAAATATGTTCCGGTATATCCTGCGCCGAGATACTTAAAGCAATCACTGTGAGTAATGCCGAAAGAATTGTTTTCTTCATAAAAGAGGCTGTTTGATCTGATTTGTTCTGGTTCTCCCCAGCTGTAATTTGTTTTTGGATTATTGAGCATACATGATGCTGGCCGACGATGCAGGCACAACAAAGTTTGTGTAATTGATCTGCGAAATACCACTCAGATTAATCTGTCCGTCGTGACAAACCAGATTCCATTCTCCCTCCGGAATTTCAACAGCCACCGACTTTCTGTTGCCGTTGTAAATAACCAAAATATCTTTCCACACTTCGTCATTCACATGGTTGCTTAGCATAAATGCCACCACATTCGGAGTTTTCATATCGATAAACTTCAGATGTTGTTGTACCATTTGCTGCGTTGGCATACGGAATGCCGAGTGAGCTTTGCGCAATGCAATCAGTCCTTTGTAATATTCAAATATATCTTTGTGTGCTGTTTTAAAACTCCAATCAATTCGGTTGATAGAGTCGGGCGACTGATAGGTGTTATGAATGCCTTTTTTGTTACGGTATAATTCTTCACCGGCATAAATAAAGGGCACTCCCTGCGATGTAAATACAATTGTTTGAGCCAGCTTGTTGAACCGAACCAGTTCTTCGTCGCTGGCACCTTGTGGTCTCGAAGCATTTAATTTATCAACCAAGCATTTGTCATCATGGCAAGATACATAATTGATAACCTGAGTAGGATTGTTTACATAAGGAGCTTTCGAGTAAAGCAATTTTGCATAGTTTATATCGGCATGTTTTGTGGCGCCCACCACACCGAATTTTACGCTTTCTTCCAAACTGTCGGTTCCCGACACAAAGCCCGGAATCTGAGGATGCATCCAGCTTCCTGTCAGTGCATCGCGAATGTCGTCGCTAAACACAGCTATATTTTCCAATTGTTTGGCATTTTTCTTTACGGCACGTTTGCTCTCAGCCAGCGGCGATGCAGTTGCCGTCCAACCTTCGCCGTAAACAAAAATTGTTTTATCAACCTTATCCAATGCTGCACGGATGGCGTTCATCGTTTCAATATCATGGATGCCCATCAGATCAAAGCGGAAACCGTCAACGTGATATTCCGTAGCCCAGTAAACAACTGATTCGACGATGAATTTACGCATCATTGCCCGTTCCGAAGCTGTTTCGTTTCCACAGCCCGAGGCATTCGACCAGGTGCTGTCGGCATTCATACGGTAAAAGTAACCCGGTGCCAATAAATCAAAATGCGAATTTTTTCCTACTGCCGTATGGTTGTAAACCACATCCATCACCACGCGTATTCCGGCCTGATGAAGCGCCTGAACCATTTGTTTGTATTCACGGATGCGGCACGCCGGATCTTTGGGATTGGTAGAATAACTTCCTTCGGGAACATTGTAGTTCAACGGATCGTATCCCCAGTTGTATTTGTTTTGGTTGAGTTTGGTTTCGTCGATGGAGGCAAAATCAAAAGAAGGCAATAAATGCACATGGGTAATTCCCAGTTCTTTCAAGTGATCGATTCCGGTTGCTTCTCCTGCTGCATTTTTCGTTCCGTGCTCAGTGAAAGCCAGAAATTTGCCTTTGTGTTTCATTCCTGAATTTGGTGCGATGGAGAAATCACGCATATGCACTTCGTATAATACAATATCAGTGAAATTTTTCAACGCAGGACGAACATCATCGTCCCAGCCCGTCGGATTTGTTTCGGTCATATCAATAATAGCTGCCCGTTTTCCATTTATTCCGGTAGCTTTTACCCATATTCCCGGAGTTTCCGGAAGCCATTTCTCACCTAGTCTGATTTGGAAAGTATAAAACTTTCCTTTCAAATTCTCATCTATTTTCAGCGACCATGTTCCATTTTCGGAGCGATCCAGGTCGTGGGTTTGGTAAGCGCCTCCTTCGCTTCCATGATCATAAAGCAATATTTTAACCTGTTCGGCAGTTGGTGCCCACACCCGGAATTTGCTGGACTGCGGAGAGTAGGTGAGCTCCAGGTCTGAACCGTCGTAAACCGGATAATCGTTGAAAGTGGCATAATGAGGTGTAGAAGCGCATGCACTTAGTAATGCCGAAATAATGAGTAAGATGAACGAATGACTTTTCATATAATACTAAAATTGAATACTATGATGTCTAAAATATTTTTATTATTGTGAAGTTGAATAAACAGTTTACTTTGTAATACCATTTCGTTTTAATAACGCATCAATGGTTGGCTCCTGACCACGGAAGCGTTTGTAAAGAACCATCGGATGTTCGGTGCCTCCTTTTTCCAATATGTTTTTGCGGAACGAGTCGGCAGTTTTTTTGTTGAAAATACCATTTTTTTCGAATACCGAGAACGCGTCAGCATCCAGTACTTCGGCCCATTTGTAGCTATAGTATCCTGCTGCATATCCGCCTGCAAAAATATGACTGAATGTGGTGCTCATACTGGTGTTGGGAACCATTGGCAGAATTTGCGTTGAAGCCATGGCTTGTTTTTCGTATGCAATAACATCGCCGTCAAACGATTTTTCGATCGTGTGCCAGGCCATATCCAGGTATCCAAAGCTCAACTGGCGTAAGCAAAAGTAAGCGGTGTTGAAATTTTCGGAGTCGATGATTTTTTGAATCAATTCCTGAGGAATCTTTTCACCGGTTTTATAATGAATAGCAAATCCATCTAAAAATTCTTTTTGTGATGCCCAGTTTTCCATCATTTGCGAAGGAAGTTCCACAAAGTCGCGGTAAACATTGGTACCCGAAAGTGCCTGATAAGTACATTTGGTCAACATGCCATGTAGCGAATGCCCGAACTCATGAAGAAAGGTTTTTACTTCATCAAAAGTCAGCAAAGCCGGTTTTGTGTCAGTTGGGCGTGTAAAATTCATTACAATAGTGATTTGTGGACGACTATCCGTTGTCCCCTCCATCCATTGAGGTTTGAAATCGCTCATCCAGGCTCCGGCACGTTTTCCATCGCGTGGATGAAAGTCGGTATATAAAACGGCTACAAAATTTCCTTTTTCATCAGTTACATCGTATGCGTCTACTTCGGGATTGTATACCGGAATTTTAGCGTTTTTTGTAAACTTTATTCCATACAAACGTGTTGCCAGACCAAATACTCCTTTTTTTACCTGTTCCAATTCAAAATACGGTTTCAGCATTTCATCATTTACCGAGTACTTTTCATCTTTTAGTTTTTCGGAATAGTAGGACCAGTCCCAGGGTTGTAGTTTGAAGTAAGCCCCATTTTTATCGGCATAATTCTGTACTTCAGCTTCTTCTTTTTCTGCGGCAGGCTTGTATGCAGCCAGCAGCTTATTCAGTAGGTCGTATACCTTATCTTTATTCTCAGCCATGCGGTCAATCAGTTCGTAATCAGCGTATGATTTGTAACCAAGCAAATTGGCTATTTTCAAGCGTGTATTGGCAATTTTCCGTACATTTTCAATATTGTCGAATTCACCACCCAGCATACATTTGGTGGTATAGGCCATGTACAGTTCGCGACGTAAATCCCGGTTGTTGGCATATTTCATAAAGGGAACATAACAAGTAGCTTTTAAATTGAGCAACCAACCTTCTTTGCCTGCAGTTTTGGCATTTGAAGCCAATACACCCATAAGGTCTTCGGGCAAGCCGCTTAGCAAAGCCTTGTGTGTTATAAGCAGACTGTAATTATTGGTCTCTTTCAATACGTTTTGCCCGTATTGCAGAGTGAGCAGGCTCATGTCCTTGGATAATTCGCGGTAAATGGCTTTATCGGCTTCTGAAAGATTTGCGCCATTGTTGGCAAACTCTTCGTAAGTATTTTTCAAAAGCATTTGTTGCTCGGGCGTAAGGCTCAATTTGTCTTTTTGAAGATAAACAGCTTTTATTCGTGCAAATAGATTTTCGTTTAAGCGAATAGAATTTGCATGTTCGGTAGTAAGCGGCGAAACTTTTTCCGCTATTGCCTGTAAATCATCATTGGTTTCCGAACCCAGCATGTTATAAAACGGTGAGCTTACTTTATTCAACAAAGCTCCCGATTTTTCGAGCGCAACGATAGTATTTTCAAATGTTGGTGCCTGTGGGTTATTGATGATTGCATCCACTTCGGCGCTATGTTGTTTCATTGCTTCCTGAAAGGCAGGAAAATAATGTTCGTTCTTAATTTCGTTGAAAGGGATGGTTTGATGGGGAGTTTTATATGTTTCGAAAAACGGATTTCCGGCCAAAACCGAAGCAGCTGCTGATAATGCTGACATAAGTACTGTTATTTTTTTATTCTTCATTTTTGATAGATTCCGAATTTAATAGCTTACTATAAATGATATTTATTCAATGGTCGAGCTACGAATTGATTAAATAGCAAGTTTCTAAAAATTTATCAAAAATACTGATTATTATTGAATGTTCCAAATGAAACAAAGTTATCTTGTTGCTCACTAAGCAACGTATGGCTCAAAATGCTGAGTAACGAACAAAAAAAGCACCACCGATAATAAACCGATAGTGCTGGTGGCTTTAAAATGAATCCAATTAACGATCGAATTTCACATATTTGGGTTCGCTTGGAACGTAGTCTTCGCTATCCCACAATGAGCTTGTTATCATAAGGTCGGCACTGTATCGGTTGCAGGCAATGGGCACATTGTGTACGCGACATTGACGAAGCAACATTTGAATGTCGGCTTCATGAGGTTGAGCATTCAGATCATCAATTAAGAAGACTGCCAGATTGATTTGCTTCCGAACAACTAATGCTGCTATTTCGGCATCACCACCAAGCGGTCCTGAATTCATACAGGTGATTTCTACATCGACTCCTTTATCACTCATGGCTTGTTGGATCAGATGTCCGGTAGTTCCGGTGCAAATCAGTTTATGCTTTGATAGCATATCGGCATTGAACACCGCCCATTCAACCATATCAGCCTTACGTCTATCATGAGCAACCAAGGCTATTGTCAGTTGTTTATTCATACGTTGTATATTTTCATTATTCATTTTACAAAGTTACGGCTTTTTCCTATTCTAACAACAGTTAGCGCTAAAAGTTCAAGAAAAATTTCAGTGCCCAGTTGCCTCATTTGTGAATTTTGTTTACTTTTGTGTTCACACACTCTATTTTGTATGAATAAAAAGATAATCCTGTTCATTTTTTCATTTTTTATTATTGCCACTCTTTCTGCGCAACATGCTAAACATGAAATGCGTGCCGTGTGGATTGCTACCGTTGCCAATATCGATTGGCCTAGTCAGCGGAATCTGACATCCAAAGCGCAGCGCGAGGAGATGCGTGCCATGCTGGATGAATTTGCTAAAAACAATATCAATGCAATTGTTTTGCAAATAAGACCCACAGCGGATGCTTTTTACCCTTCGGCACTGGAACCCTGGTCTAACTGGTTAACAGGTAAACAGGGAATGCGACCAAATCCATATTATGACCCGTTGCAGTTTATAATTGAAGAGGCTCATAAGCGTTGCATTGAAGTGCATGTTTGGATGAATCCTTATCGTGTGCTGAATTCCGATAATCTGGGTATCCTAAATAAGGATCATTTGTTTTATAAAAACAGGGATTTGTTTGTCAAATATGGTGGCAAATATTATTTTGATCCGGGTTTGGATGAAACGCGCGAGTTTCTGAACCGGGTGGTGGAAGATGTGGTGGAACGCTATGATGTTGACGCTGTTCATTTCGATGACTATTTTTATCCGTATCGTGTAGGGAACGAAGAATTTCCGGATGCTATGACCTTTAAGAGTAATCCCCGTGGTTATGCGCCCAATCAGAAAGCCGATTGGCGACGGAACAATGTGAATATGGTTATTGCCGAATTACAAAAAACGATTAAAAGTATAAAGCCCTGGGTGGAGTTTGGAATCTCTCCGTTTGGTGTTTGGCGTAACGATAATGTAGATCCTAAAGGATCGGCTACACGTGCAGGGGTTCAGAACTATGATGACTTATATGCCGACATTCTGAAATGGTTGAAAGAAGGAACCATCGATTATGTGGCTCCGCAACTTTACTGGGAGATTGGTAAAAAGGTAGCCGATTATGAAGTACTGGCTAAATGGTGGAGTGAAAACTCTTTTGGAAAAAACCTGTATATCGGACTCTTTAATTCGCAACTGGGCTCTCCTGAGGCTAACTCGGCCTGGCGCAATGGCAATGAACTGGTGCGGCAGTTACGACTCAACCAACGTTTTCCGCAGATTGATGGAGCTGTGTTTTACAGTGCCAAAGCATTTGTAAAGAACAAGCAGAGTTTAAACGATAGTTTGAAGAATAACTTTTATAAGTACCCTGCTATTTGTCCGGTAAATAGAAATATTCAGGGAGAACCCTCGGCTCAGCCTCAAAACCTCAAAACCCTGCGCGATGGAAAAGATGCGTATTTGCTTTGGGATGAAGTAGAGGAAGAGGGTGGATGCCAAACGGCTTATTATATTGTATATGCTTTCAAAGGCAAAAAGGTGGGCGATTTAAATGATCCGGCAAATATATTGACCCGTACACAGGAAAACTGCATTAACCTGCGCGAATTTGATCAGAAGTTCAAAGGTAATTATACTTTTGTGGTTACGGCAATCAACCGGTACAAACACGAGAGTGTACCTACGCAGGGAGTTACCCGCAGATTGTAATTCTCTGGTTTTCGACATAAAATAAAACAGGCTGACTCCATTTTTACCGAGTCAGCCTGTTCTGTTTTTTAGAACTACCTGTGATTAGTTGTATGTAGGTAGTGTAGAGAATTCTTTTGAATAACGCAGATGTTGATCGATATAATTTTCGTCGTACGAAATGCTAACGTCGGTAATCGCACCTTGTGCATTTTTCACCAAATGGTAAACCGGATTGACAAAACCGCGATATGGAGCCAGATTCAGTTTTTTGTAACGGTCAAGTACCTCGGCATGCAGCGTTGGATCTACTTTTACGCCGTAGCTTTCCACCAGATTTTTTCCACCTTCAAAGTCACCGGTCGATTTGATACGCTGTATTTCGGCAAGCAGTTGTCCAAACAGTGTGCGTAGTTTCAGGTAATCGTTTACCACTACAAATGTCTCGCCGTTTCTTGTTACCAGTTCTATTACTTTGTCGGTCTTTCCTTTTTCGAAAACCCAGGAAGCAATCAGTTGGCGGTTGCGCATGTGGGCTTCTTCAATGTTTTTTCCGGGTTGAATACGGGTAAGTTGCGTCATCAAACCATTCATGATGTACGAATAGTATTCGGCTTTGTAAGCTTCTTTGTCGGGTAATAGACCCAGTTCAACAACTTTCGGATCGCCCATATAGTACAAGCCGAACAAGTCGGCACGTGCTTCTTCGATGGTGGAACCGTAGGCTTTTAAAGCATCGGGATCAACACCCGGAAGCAATTTGCCGGAACCGTGACCCAGACATTCGTGCAGGTCGGTGTGTAGGTTGTTCGTAAGTGATGCAAATTCTTTGGCGCGTTTCCGTTCCACATCGCTCCACATAAATTCTTCGGCAAAGCCGTTGCCCAGCGATGCCTGATCATAGGCTTCGGTAATGTTCTCGACAGTTACCGATTTAGAACCATATTCGTGACGAATCCAGTTGGAGTTTGGCAGGTTTACACCTATGGGAGTTGCCGGATAACAATCACCGGCCAGGATGGCGGCTGTAATTACTTTGGCCGAAACACCTTTTACAGTTTCTTTTTTGAATCTGGGATCAATGGGCGAATTGTCTTCGAACCATTGGGCATTGGCACTGATTATCTGCGTACGCTTGGTGGCTTCGATGTTTTTAAAGTTCACCATCGATTCCCAGCTGGCTTTCATGCCCAGGGGATCGCCGTAGCTTTCGGTAAATCCGTTTACAAAGTCTACCTGCGAAGCCAGATCCTGTACCCATTTAATGGAATACTCGTCGTAAGTTTTCAGGTTTCC
>DAIQOQ010000079.1:10661-12696 GCA_036787795.1 Paludibacter sp.
TTATTGGCCGAAGTTTTAATCAAGTCCACACCGGCAGCCTGATTGGTCCGTTTTGGATAAACAGTGGGGTCGAAAATGACAGGAGTGAGTTTGGTAATAAGCGCATCCACGGTTTCGCCTTTCGATAACGGTAATTTTTTTGCATCAATGCTTTTTACTGCTTTTTTGAAGAAAGCAGCCGTAAATCCGGGAACGAACTTATCTTCGGAATAATGATGATGAATGCCGGTGCCCATCCATACTCGTTTCAGGTAGGTGGTAAGCTGTGAAAACTCTTCGGATTTGCGATCGCCGGTGTAGTTTACATATACCGCTTCGAGCGTGCGACGAATACACAGATTATGTTTGTTGTTCTGATCGTACAAAATATCATGGCCTTCGAGGGCGGCCTGATTCAGGTAATAAACCAGTTCTTTTTGTTTTAAACTCAGGGTTTCGAAATCGGGAACGCGATAACGCAAAATCTCAATATCGGCAAACTTATCTACCGTGTACTTGAAATTCTCAACAGGAGGGGTGGATGCATTTGCCGCTGCACTAGCCATTAGCATACTTGTCATACAAATTAGGGTTGTTTTTTTCATTCTTTTACTATGAATTTGACTTATTAAACGAATTCATGATACTATTGTTTTTGGAAATACAAAAATAGGGTATTTTCTACAATCTTGGTTATCGAATAAAAAAGAGGTGAATAGCAAAGGACAGGTCACGACCTGTCTCTACGGATTACTTGTTTGATAATTAGCCTTTATTGATTATCCGTTTTTGTACGGCTTCTATAATCATCATGGCCGACTGTTCGGGTCCAAACAGCGAATTGTCGAGGGTAAGGTGATAGTTGCCCGACTGACCCCACGTTCGGTGTGTATAATGCCGGCAATAGTTCAGCCGTTCTCTATCTGTTTTCTCCATTTCTTTTTCGGCCAAAGCAGCATCGACGCCATACTCGTGGATGATACGGTGCGTTCTGTATTCTTTATTGGCATGGATAAATACATTGAAACAATTGGGATGGCTTTTTAAAACAAAATCGGCACAACGCCCTACAATAACGCAGGATTCTTTTTGACTGATGTCGCGTATCACTTTACTTTGAACCATAAACAGGGTGTCGAGTGGGGGCATCTCTTCGTTTATGTAGGCATAATTCTGTTCATACAGATCAAACAGCAGGCTATTTGCCAACTTTTGTTCATGCTTTTTTACATATTCGGGTGTGAACCCCGACGCTGCTGCGGAGAGTTCTATAAGCTTTGTATCATAAAAAGAGATCCCTAACTTCCGGGCTACTATTTCACCTATTTCGTGACCGCCGCTACCATACTCGCGGGCAATGTTTATAATGAGTCGGTCCGGTTGATCTGTTATAACGCTGGGTGTAGTTATTGTTTCTGTTGTTGCTTTCCGGACAAGTAAGTTATCAATAAATGTGAGGTGCTTTCCGTAAAACTTGGCGATAGTACCTACCAACAAAGCGGCGGCTACGGTTCCTTCGCGTATGCCCTGTAGGTTGTGAAGAAAAACAAAGGAACTTACAATGCCAATGGCAACGAGGGTGCTGTCTAGCCCTACTTTTACTTTCCCGAATTCTTTTTGAAAAGCTTTGGAGATGGCAAGAGATAATCCTTCGCCGGCCAGATAGGTGACCTTTGCTTTTACTTCCAGAAAAACACCGAAAGCGATGATGACGCAACTAAGCAGACAGAGTGTCCATTGCCATAGATAATTTGCAGGTTGAACTCCCGACAGGACAAACATAGCAAAATCGATAAAAAGTCCGAAAAAGAAGGCTACCGGGAATTGCAGCAGTTGTATGGGTTGATAGTTTTTTCGGAGTACCACCATTTGCAGCAGAATAAGTATTACATTCATCACAATGGAGGCTGCGCCTATGGTGATTGGGAATCCGAGACTGTAGACATAGGGAACGCACGATATGGGCGATGTGCCCAGATTAGCTTTTACCGACAGGGCAACTCCAAATGCCATAATAAAAAGCCCTGCTATCAGGGCTATACTTCTTCTAAAAAGA
>DAIQOQ010000080.1:0-12687 GCA_036787795.1 Paludibacter sp.
CCACACCCTTTGCCAGTTTGTCGAGCGTTTTCATAGCCGAGCGCGCCCCTCCTTTAAAACTCTCGGTCATCAGTCCGTTTTGAGCAATAATGTTTAATGCTTCGGTAGCCGTTTGTTTTACCCGCATTTCAAAATCGGTTTTGATCTGGCGCAGACTTTTGCGATAATTGCTCAAAAACTCACGTTCGTGCAATTTTTTGTTGGTATCTTCGGCTTTATGCTGATAGCTTTCCTTGAAAATTTCTTTACCCAACTCCATAATGTTTCCCCGCATATTCCAGTTTTCCGACTGCTCAATGCGTTCTTCAGCGTAAGCGGTAAGCCATTGCAGGAGTTGCTTGTTTTCATCTTTCGACAAATCAAGAAAAAGATTATCCACCGATTGTTCCAGCGTCGACGAATTGTCCAACTCCAGGTTATAGCCACCGTGTACCCCAATGTCGCGTGCAAACGAACGAATAACCTGCTGAAAGAATCGGTCGATAGTGCTGATTGAAAACGACGAATAATCGTGCAGGATGGTGGTAAGAATATGTTTTGCCCGCACATTAACGGCGTCTTCATCCATCCCGAATTTAGCCATCAAGCCTGCGCGATAATCTGATTTTTCGGCCTGCGACAAGGCGTGCAACTCTTTCAGTATGCGCGTTTTCATTTCGTCGGTAGCCTTGTTGGTAAACGTCACCGCCAAAATACGACGATGTGCCCGCTCCCGTTTGGGGTCGAACAGCAAGTGGATATAGTCTTGCGTAAGCCGGTATGTTTTGCCCGAACCGGCGGAGGCACGATAGATATTGAGCATAATATATTTCACCTGATCTTCCCTCTGTCGAAAGAAGCCAACATGCTTTAAATTTGAAAAGTAAAAGTAATAATTATTACTGACAATTTGGAGGTTGACAAATTAATTCCCGAGGTACGTTACTCCTCAGCTCGCGACTTCTTTGCCGTCATAAGTTTATGCGTTCTTTTGCGCAACAAATTCATTTGGTCAAAAAGCAGAAGTAATTCATCGCTGGGAGTATAGTTTGCAGCCTGCTCAATGGCAGTGCAGAGTTGCATATAACTTTCGTTTGCAGCCGGTCGGAGATTGGTTCCCGAAGGCGCTCTCGAACTGATCTCGGCCTCACGAGCCTGAAACACTTCGAGAAACCGGACATTTAGCTCTGCCCACTCGGTTATCAATTCATCAACAGCTACAACCTGCCCTGCAGCAACTAATGCGGCATCAGTATGATACCTATCTATCAGTCCGACGGTCATATCTATTTGCGTTGGAAGTGAGTCTTTATGAATATTCCAGCTTGGCTTAAAAGCCAACAACAATTGATGCGCCGCGCTACTCACCGCCTTATCCCTGGACTTGCTGCAGAATGATATGGTCCTTTTTATTTCTGCAAACAGATCAGTACAACCTTTGCGAAGCTTTTTTACTTCGCCGGAAAGGCGACTTTCCCTCAAACGGTTTACTTGTGCATTACATTCGTGAGTACGAGCTATCAATTCAGTCAGAATTGCAAGTGCAACCGGACCAAGACAGCCCTTTGCAGCACTCACCAAGTCACAAGTACCTCCAAACAGAGCCATGGCATCCTCATTGCTCACATGTGACACATGGATCGACTTAAAAACAAGATTTTTCACTTTCATATTCATTAAAATAAGGTGGATACAGCCCGATATTAATTCTCAGAGCATGGTTTAATCAGATTATTTATTAATGCATCTTGCGGCAATAAAGAAATTATTATTTCCCTTAGATTGCAATATTTTTCAATACAAAAATAATAAAATAATTTATATAGAATTTAGCCATATATTTATTTATATAGAAAAACATTCACTGCAACTTGCAATGACTAAAAATCTAGTATTATCAACTTATAGCATTCCGCAATGAATAAAAATAATGAAACAGCAACAAAATGAGATGCGAATAATATGCGAAATAAGATATCGGTTGTTGTCCGGTTTTTTGTTGAAGCTATTACAACCGATTTGAAGGAGAGTTAGAAACCAATTTGCATCAAATCGTCCGATTTCAACGCTATTTTTGGCTGTTTTCTTAATAGTAAATAGTTGCAGTCCATAAAAAAAAGACAATCCAACAGTAGATATTATTGCAAATAAAAAACCACCATCTAAATAATAGACAGTGGCATGCAAACAAGAATAAATAATTTTCCCTTTTAGCCAAAGCAAAAGCATCACAGAAATGGACACTTTGCCCGGCGTAGAGGTACTTTTTGTAAAAAACAGACTAACATGTTAGGTTTAATATGCGTTCACTGCACATATATTAAAAACGAAACTTGAAAAACGTTGGATTAAATCAACGTTAATGTCTTTGGAGGTACGGATATAATGGGATCGTCTTTTGGATCGGTTTTATCTCTTCCGTTACCTTCGATAGTCATCGGATCTATCATATAGAATCCGGCATTCTGATTGAAATTAAATTTAGCCATATCATCTCTGTTTAAAATTACGATGCAAAGTAAAACAAAATATCAGGCATTATTTCTAAAAACGTCATATTTATTTTATATACATCGGGGCAATTAACTATTACTTAAACAGCTTAATTTCAATTATATACATTAAAAATAAAAACTTAACATATATACATCACCTTTTTAAGAAAAATGCAGGAGTTAAAATGTAGTCAAAATGAGCGGAGGAAGTTCTGAAGACTTTCAGGATTCTGCAATTCCAGTTTTTTGCGCAAGCGCCCGCGATGGACATTCACAGAGTCTGGTTTAACATCGAGAATGGTAGAAATCATGCCGGAATCGAAGTTGGCAAGGATTAAACAGCATACCAGAATATCCCGTTGGGTCAGGATAGGGTAACTTTTGGCAAGTCGTTTGGAAATATTTGAATGAATCAAGTCCACATGACTGATTAATTCTTCGTGAAAAGCGTTAGTTTGCACATTATTATTAGAGTTTCCCGTCTCGGCACCCGATGCATCCGAACCTTTAATAACACGTTTACGATATTGTTCAACATTCTTGAGCAGTAAATGCTGCATCTGCATTTGTTGATTCATCAGGCCATTATTCTCTCTCTCGGCAGCTATCAGACTATTTCGCTGATCGAGAATTTGCTTTTGAATAAGCAATTGATTTTTGTTAGCCTTAAACCGCCAAAACAGAAAAACAATTATGATAACACTCAAAATCAGCAACGAAAATAAAAGTATAATTCCATTTTGTTTATTTTCAATAACCAGATTCTTATTATCTACCAGCAAGTGTTCATACTTGTATTTTTTCTCCATACCGGCAAAGCTGCTTGCCAATGTACGTTGCTGTATCGAATCTTTTACATCAACTAAACGCTTTGCGTAATACAAAGATTCTGAAAGTTTCCCCTGCTTTTCACACAATTCCTCCCACAACCGATAATAATCGGAAGCCATTTCGTATGGGTTTTTCACTTTGCAGAGATACACTTTTGCCGAATCGAGCTGATTCATTCGCAAAAAGGTCATAGCCATCAGGTACCACTTATTATAGTTATACCGATCTGTTTCAGTAAGTGGGGTCTGTCGAAAATAATATAAAGCTTCAGCATATTTTTGTTGTTTAAACATTGCGCCGCCCAAAGCCCTGTAAATTGTGGAGCTCAACACAGACTCTTTCATGGGTTTTGCCATTTTATCAGCTTCATGGTAAAACCTTATTGCACTATCAAATTCAGACTTATGCAAATATCCATTTCCCATAGTTATCAGAGCTAAAACTGAGTTTCGGGCATCGTTGGCTTTCTGAAAGGAATAAAAACACAACCTATTATATAGTATCATGCTATCGGTTTGCCCCTGCGACTGATACATATCCGCTTTGTCGCCATAAATTAAGCCCTGCAGCTTGGGATCTTCACATTTAGCGGCAAACTCCTGCGCTTTGAGTAAAGCCAGCGCTTGCTCCCTACTATTTCCCAAATTATTTTCGCAACGGGCCAAATAAAGTTGAGCATAAGCCGCACGAAGAGGTTCATCATCTGAATAATACTTAGTAGCAATCCGAATCAATGAATCAGACTCTGCCCGAATGTTATTTTTGTCCAGAGCCTGACTCATCAGAAGTGCATACAGAGCCCGGCTGGAACTACTCATATGCTTATTTGATTGCAACTGGTTAAGAACAAGCAATGCAGAATCTGGGTTAGTAGGCATGAGCTTTTCGGCCCGCTTTAACTCCTTATCGGTAGGAGAACAAGCAGCAAGAAACAAGCCGAGAAATAACAGGATGACTAACCGATTCATATTACAAGAAAGCGTTGAGCGACTAATTTATTTGAAATTAATTTTCTTTACTTTAAATCCCATCTCAAGTAAGATGTCAACAATTTTTGTTCGAAAATCGCCCTGTACCAGGATCTCCCCATCACGCGAAGAACCACCCGCGCCACATTTTACTTTCAAAGTTTTAGCCAGCTCTTTCAACTCATCGTCCTTGCCCTGAAATTCGGTAACAAGCGTAGCCGGTTTTCCATTGCGCTTATCAAGCTCCACACGCAAAGGTTCAGCCTGGCGTTTTTTTACCAGTTTTACTTTTTTTTGAGAAAGCACTTCTTCTACCTGTGGCAATTCGGATTTTAATCCGTTCAATTTATCTCTCCAATCCATAATCAATACAACTGCTTAAATAATTCCCAAATAATTATTCCACCCGTAACACTTACATTCAACGAATGCTTCGTTCCAAATTGCGGAATTTCAATACAACCGTCGCACACATCCACTACAGTTTGCTGTACACCTTTCACCTCGTTGCCCAGAATAACTGCATACTTTTTGGTTTTATCAAGTTGCAAATGCGTAAGCATAGTACTTCCCTTAGCCTGTTCAATGGCCAACACGGTATACCCCTCCGATTTTAAATCGGCAACAGCCAGAAGTGTATCTTCGTAATGTTTCCAGTCAACCGTATTTTCGGCACCCAGGGCCGTTTTATGTATTTCGGCATGCGGAGGCGTACAAGTAATCCCACAAAGGTACACCGATTCTACCAAAAAGGCATCTGCCGTACGAAATACCGACCCTACATTGTGTAAACTACGCACATTATCCAACAATACTACAAGCGGTGTTTTTTTTTCTTCCTTAAACTCTTCCACCGTAAGGCGGTTCATTTCGGTTATTTTGAGTTTTTCCATTTACTCCCTGTCTCTGCTCTATTTTATTAGTTTTATCGCTCTTTCTATTATTGTATCATATCCCGTAGCTTCGTCATTAGGCTTGAGACTAACCGGATAATCGGGATCGATGCCCGACTCGGTGCTTACCATATTGGCATCATACATGGGTGAAGATGAAAAACGAACCATCCAACCATTCGGGATTTCGCTCGAAAGCGGCAATCCGCCCCCACCACCGGTTTTATCGCCGACGATGATTCCCAAAGGTGATTGTTTCATTCTGTTTACAAAATCATTGGTTGCACTGTACGACATCCGATTGGTCAGGACAACTACCGGACGTTGCCACTGAATAGTTTTATGTGCCGGTGTTTTCATGGCAACAGGGCTCGAGAAATCAGAATGTCCGTAACCCGTTTTGTGACGAATGTAGCCGGTAACAGTTTCCTGTTGAAAAAAATACGAAGCTAACTGCTTGGAACAATCAAGTGAACCGCCGCCGTTATTACGAACATCAATAATCAATCCTTTACAGGCCGAAAAATAATTCATAATATAAGCAATGTTATTATCGGAGAAACCATCTGCAAAACTCTCGTAATAAATATAGCCAATCTGCCCATTGGCGATTCGTTTGTATTTAAAACCAGCAGCAATCAGATAATCATCGTCCAGATACCGACTGGATTTAATAAGCGACAAGCTAAAGTTATCCGGATAGTCGGTAAACCATTTCCAGTAACGACTCTCATTAAAATCGGAATAAAGATTTACATGACCGTCTTTCAACTCGGCAAGCATACTACCCATCATATCGAAGAATCGCAGTTCACCTCTTACAGTATCAACTTGTGCTGAGTAAACCGTATAAATAGAATCCCAATTTACATTTTTGTAATCAAGAAAACAATACCGGGTATCGATAATCTTCCACAACGACTCAAAGTTTCCTCTATGCGTGTTGGGCTCTACTGCGGCTTCATTCATACACGAAGACAACAGAAGAACCGAAAGGACAAAGGACAAACTATATTTTGTTTTTAGTTTCATTGGAGTTTCGGGGAAAAGACTAAGAATAATCAATTATTTGTTGTAATAAAATTCCGGGGGGCTTTGTTTTTCCGGCCCCCGAAAGTAACCATATCAAAAGTTGTCCCGACCGTGAATGTAAATTCATTTTTTCGAAAAACCATATCGTTGGCCGAGTAGTTCAACAAATTTAATCCACAGCCAAATCGCCAGACAGATCGATTAAACGGTACAGCTATCGTAAAAGCACTGTTTAAACCTCGTTTGTTGTGCAACGAACTAAAATGAATAGCATCCTTCAGATTGCCCAATTCAAACATTTCATAATAAGAAGCTCCACTACCGGGAACAAACATACAACCCATAACCGGAGTTTGCATAGTAAGCTGAAGCGTAAATGTTCTCTTCCAGAAAAAAACATCATACATTGCTATTCCCGACAAACTCAAATTCGTATTCATGTCCATATTTACCGGGTTATTCACATTTCGAGGTACATCTTTAATGCCAAGATCAGCGTCAAGGAGTGCCCCGGCTAACAACCGTAAGCCTTCTCTCGGGCGGAAATGATAATGTAACCCCCAACTATAATTTATCCCCAGATAATTCATAGAACTAGTGGTTGCCGGATTTTCGGTAACTGCAGCTTCCAGATTGAGCTTGCTCTGCATAGAGATATTCGTATTTTCGGGAGATAAAAAGCGACGGCTAACAGATTCGTAACGGATGCCCATACCACTGTAAGTTAACGGAGAAAGATATGGATCGATAAAACTGAGAGTAGAAAGCCCGAAGGTATTTGTGTGCGTAGTTAACAGGTATTTTTGCTCTTCCATATTTTGAGCATAAATTGTAGAGCTAAAAAAAACGGTCAATAATAAAATGCAATAATTCTTCATTTGATCAATTGTTTTTTCACCTGAGTTATGCTTGCAAAAATAAGAAAAATGTTTGGTAAAAAGCTCTATTCAAACCAACGATCGATCGGTCAATCAATAAAAAACAAGTCGATTCCTTAAAATCCTATATGAGAAATAGGTTTGTTGTTACCTAAAATAATTATCTTTGCATGCATTTGATTTACTCCAACAGACAAAATATGAAGAAACTGGTTTTTGCTACAAACAACAAACACAAACTTGACGAAGTCAGAGCCATACTTGAACCCGAATTTTCAATCGTTAGTTTAGCCGAACTAAATTGCACAGAGGATATTCCTGAAACTGCCGATACATTAGATGGCAATGCACTCATAAAAGCCCAATATATCCACGAAAAATTTGGGTTGGATTGTTTTGCTGACGATACAGGACTGGAAGTGGATGCTCTTAATGGTGAACCCGGCGTTTATTCTGCCCGTTATGCCGGCGAAGATCACAATGCACAGAACAATATGTGTAAAGTACTGGCAATGTTGGGTGAGAACAAAAATCGTTCAGCCCAGTTTCGCACCGTCATCGCTCTTATTCAGGGAGGTCAAACAACTTACTTTGAAGGAAGAATAAATGGGAATATTACGGTGCAACCGCGAGGAGCAAGTGGATTTGGCTACGACCCCATCTTTGTGCCGGAAAACTACGTATCTACTTTTGCTCAATTGAGTGCAGAAGAAAAAAACCAAATCAGTCATCGTGCATTGGCCGTAAAAAAGCTGGTAGATTATCTGCAACAAAAATAGATTGTTCTGAATTACATGCAAATCAGTATCATATAAAAGAAGTAATTGCCTCCTGTTTCAAAAAAAAAGAGCTTTATGCATTATCACCAAAAAAGAATAGTAATTATAAGTTCTTTTCTATTGGCACTTAGCTTACCTGCATGGGCACAAGTGGCTATGGGCAAGTGGAAGACTCATCTGGCATACAACAACGCATCACAAGTTGCCCAATCTACTAACAAAGTATACGCTGTAAGCGAAGGAGCATTGTTCTCGGTGGATAAAGCCGATGGCGGACTCAGTTTTTATAGCAAGCTCACGGGACTAAACGGTTCAAATATCAGCAAAATAAAATTCAATGCTGCCTCTCAGGAGTTGCTTATCATTTATAGTAATGGCAATATTGATGTAATCGGAAATTCAGGAATAACCAATATGCCCGATTTATACAATAAGCAAATGAGCTCCGGTAAAACGGTCAATCAAATTCAATTTTACCAAAACAAAGCCTATCTGGCTTGCAATTTTGGGATTGTGGTGCTGAATCTGGACAAAAAAGAAGTGGCCGATACCTATTATATAGGACCTAATGCTTCGGAAGTGGCTGTGCTTAGTACTACTATTCACAATGGCACAATTTACGCTCTATCTAAATCTGCTGTTTATAAAGCTTCGGCAGCAGAAACACAATTGGCCAATTATGAATTTTGGTCCACAGCTTCCGGATTACCCGGAACCGGCGATTTTCAAAACATCAGTTCCTTTGGCGGAAAACTCATATTACTACGGGGTGGAAAGCTTTACAAACAAGAGAGTAATAATACCTGGACATCATTCCTTTCAGATATAACTCCAACCAACTTTAATATATCAAATAATAGCTTGAATATTTTTTCGGCCAACGAGACTTATTTGGTTGACACGCTTTTCAACTCAAAGGTAGTGAATGGCATTGCGAATATATCCGATGCCGAATATGATCCGTCCAATCACACCTATTGGTTTGCGGCAAACAGTCTGGGCGTTGTTTCATACAAACAGCTAAACACCGAAACTCCAACGGTCAGTTATTTTAAGCCAACCGGTCCGGCAGTTAATTCTCCGTGGAATCTTACTTTTGCCGGAAAGAAATTATTTGTTGTACCCGGAGGTCGTTGGGCATCGCAATATCTCACCGACGGAAACATCATGATGTACGAAAATAGTACATGGACAAACATTAATTCAAAAACGATTCAGGATAAAACAGGATATCCGGTTACCGACCTGATGAACGTGGCTGTTGATTCCACCGACTCCAAACATTTTTTTGTTACATCCTACGGAACCGGGCTGTATGAGTTTAAAGATAATACTTTTGCCCATTGGTATAACAATAATAATAGTAATCTTGAAACCATAATACCAACTAATCCTTACCAATATATACGATTGGACGGTGCAGTTTTTGACAAACAAGGAAATTTGTTTATTGCCAATACCGGAGTTGCAAATGGGATTAAAGTTCGGTTATCCAATGGAACATGGACTCAGTTGAATTATCCGGGAGCAGCACTAAAACCTACATTAGGAAAAATACTAATATCTAACCAAAATGTGAACCAAAAATGGGTTCTCTCGGTACGATCAAGTCCCGCCGGTATCTGTGTTTTTAATGACAATGGCACAATCTCCGATCAGACTGATGACAAAACAACTTTTATATCCGCATTTATTTATCCCGAACTTAATAATAGTGGAAACACAGTATATACGTCGAAATATCCGGGTTCTATTTATTCCATTGCGCAAGACCATAATGGAGTTATCTGGGTTGGCACTGACATAGGACCTTTTTTATTCAATAATACATCTAAAGTATTCGGAGACAATTACACTTGCTCACGCGTAAAGATACCTCGTGCAGACAGTACAAACCTTGCGGATTATTTACTATCCACCGAAAAAATCAAGGCAATTGCCATTGATGGCGCCAACCGGAAATGGCTTGGAACTGAGACTTCAGGTGTTTATCTGATGTCGGAAAACGGACAAAAGACTGTTCAACATTTCACGACTTCCAACAGTCCGTTACTTTCGGATAATATTTTATCAATTGCCATCAACCCTTCGACAGGCGAAGTGTTTTTTGGAACCGACGCGGGACTAGTGTCATATCAAAGCGATGCCAGCGAAGCCGGGGACAGCTTCAACAATGTACATGCTTACCCCAATCCGGTACGTCCAAACTACAAAGGTGTTATTACCATAGCCGGATTAGTTGAAAAAGCGCAGGTAAAAATAACCGATATAAATGGTAATCTGGTGTGCGAAACTGTTTCGAACGGCAGTTTGGCAACCTGGGATGGAAAAGATGCGCGTGGCAGAAGAGTTAATACCGGCATTTATCTGGTTATATGTGCCAGTTCGGATGGCACACAAAATGCTATCACAAAAATTCTGATAATCAATTAGACATATATATGGTAGCAATAACAGTAATGATCCAGATATTCAGAAAGCATTCTATTCAGATTTTTCTGTTTCTTTTTGTAAATGCCCTGTTTATTATAAAGTATTTTCCGCGAGCTGGCATAAGCCCTGTAGTTTCATTAGCTATTTATATAATTTTCTTCCTGTTTCTTGTAAGTTCTTTTTACACGTTCTCCCAAAAAGTCTCTGAGAAGATTTTTAAAAATGCATTTTGCGGACTGCTAATCATCATGATTCTTGCTATTGTTGGAGCTTTAATTATAATAAATCCCTACAATATTCGTGTTGATAGATGGTCGGCACTATCATTTTTTTGGGATAGTCTTCTTATTGGAAAATATCCATATTCCACACATACCCATTTAAGTGCAACCAGCTATCCGTCTCCATTTCCACTCTGGCATATTATTAATTTACCATTTTATTTGTTAGGCGAAGTCGGAATCGGACTTATTTTTTTCTTAGTACTTACCGCATCTTCTATTCATCTTTTCTTCAAATCATTTCGGAAATCGTTTTTTTTCTTATTATTACTTTGTATTTCACCCGCATATTGGTGGGAAGTGGCTACGAGAAGTGACTCTCTAAATAATGCTTTATTCGTTTTTATTATCATCCTTTGGTTAGCAAAAACCAACCGGACATTGACAAACAGCTTCTTATTAATAACGGTTATTTGCGGGCTTGTAGCAGCTACCCGCTTAACAGCCATTCTTCCATTAGCCTTATATTTATTAAAACCTTATTTGAAACTCCCTTGGAGGTTAAGAATCATATTTCCACTAACAATCCTTGGCATTTTCCTTTTAATATTTTCTCCGTTTATTTTTTGGGACACAAACAACTGGATCTTTTTTCATCGAAATCCTTTTATGTCGCAAGCCGATAAAGGAAATAGTTATATCTTAATATTTATGCTCATTGTGGGATATTTCATGGCTTTAAAATGGAAAAATATTCATCAGTTTTTCTATACAAGCTCTGTTTTTATCTTTTCGTTCATTTTACTATCTCAGGTTAATCTTATCTACCATTACGACTGGAGCAAAGTACTCTTTATGGATCATATTTGTGATATTTCTTATTTCAGCCTGATGTTACCGTATTGTCTGGCCTATTTTACATCTGCTTTAAGATTGAGAGAACTAGAAATCGAGATTAAATAGAATTTGTTCTTCCTAATACAAACCACTATGAACAAGCCTAAATACAAATTATTTATGTCCAACCTTATTTGCAATAAGAATAGTTGGATCGCCATCATTATTATTGGTTTAGTCGTTAAACTATTGATGTTTCCAGTCAGGCTAGGTGATTACAATTTCTACCTGGAGCCCTGGATGAATTTCATTAAATCGCATGGTTACGCATCTTCATTAAAATATAATTTCTACAATTATACACCATCCTATATTTATATACTTATTGTACTTGCTAAAATAGGTTTGAATCCTTTATACTCAATAAAGATTGTATCTATACTTTTTGAATACATAATTGCATACTATGTTGGGAAAATAGCTTATTTAAAACATCGAAACAAACTGGTATTTTGGATTTCGTTCGCAATTATTCCACTTATACCGGCAGTTTTGCTCAACGGAGCCTTTTGGGGACAATGCGACTCTATTTATTCGGCATTTGTTATCGGAAGTCTTTATTATTGCTTCAAAAAGAAACAGTTTCTGTCTGTATTATTTTTAGGTATATCGATAGCTTTTAAAATGCAGGCAGTATTTATATTCCCATTTTATTTTGTAATGTTACTTAGGGGCTACATTAAATGGTACTATTTCTCACTAATACCTTTTGTCTATTTTATCTCGATTCTACCCGCGTGGTTTTATGGGAGGTCCTTATTGGAACTACTAAGCATTTATCCTTCTCAATCGGATTATTTCAAATATCTAACGCTACACTTTCCAAACATTTACATTTGGATAAACAATAATTTATACGACTCGGTCAAAATTGCAGGAATTATCTTTACTTTTATTTTTACTTTGGCAACCGGGATCTGGCTGGCATTACGGAAAACACATTTTAGCTTGGATATCTGGATTGAAATAGCCTTTTTGAGCGTGATAATTGCTCCATTTATATTACCTGGAATGCATGAAAGGTACTTATATCTGGGGGATATCATGGCCGCATTGTATTACTTTGTTTTCAGAAAGAATATCTATTACTCATTAGGAATTATCTCAGTCTCATTTTACGCTTATCTTTGCTGTTCAAGATTGAAAGACATTTTACCTATGGAACCTGGATTTATCATTTATTCCTTAGTGATAATTTTCACCGTCAAAGATTTATTCAAAAGATTAAAATACAGATCAAATGAAATTGTGGAATAAAAATAATTGGCACTTGCTTGTTGC
>DAIQOQ010000081.1:0-2594 GCA_036787795.1 Paludibacter sp.
CTGTTTTTCGAATCCGACTTACAACTGTCCGTTTTTTCTACAACCTGTCCTGTTCCTGTTGATTTGCTGGTACTATTACATGAAACCAGTACGCAAAGCAGCATGGAATATAACAGCAAAAATTTTCTATTCATTTGTTCAGTATTTTTTTGTTCCAAAGATAAAGAATCAATTCAGCCAGACCAACAATACCTATGATTTTTTTCTCGAGGCTTGTTGTTTCATCCTTTCTGATGTGTGAATCTTGTAAGTCTTTATATAAATTGTGTAAGGCTTTCGTATTTTAAAGGCCTCATCTTTGTACTACGAAATCAATTAATATTTAAAACAAATAAAAATGAGAAAATTAAAATTACTGGTGTTTGGAATGTTGTTGATACTTGCGGGCTCGACACAGGGTCAGCTATCTGTCAGATTGAATATTGGAACACCTCCGGCATGGGGACCGGCAGGATATAATAGTGTTCGTTATTATTATCTGCCCGACGTAGAAGCCTATTATGATGTGCAAGCCTCGATGTTTATCTATATGTCCGGTAATAGATGGGTTCATAGATCTCATTTGCCGGATCGCTACCGAAACTATGATTTGTACGGAGGCTATAAGGTGGTTATGAATGATTATCATGGTAATGCGCCTTACTCTCATTTCCGTGAACACAGAATGAAATATACCCATGGTTACCGTGGTAATCCACAGCGGAATATTGGTGAAAGAAATAATGGTCGTGAAAGGCATAATGACTTTCGACCAAACAGAAATAATGGCCGTGGAAACGACCACAACCAGATGAGAAACCCAGGTCAGCAACGTGGCAATGACAAAGGCAACAGACCTGGAAATGATAAGAAACAAGAACATGGTAATGACCGGGAAGATGGACATGATAACGGAAATCGAAGATAAAAACATTAATAGATAACTTGTAAAAATAGAAAAAAATGAAAGCAATAACACTTACGATCGCATTGATCCTATTAACTGTAGGCACTAATTTATCAGCTCAACGTCATAAATCCTATTCGGAAGGATATGGTAATACTTTAAACATAGGGTTAGGTATTGGCGGATATTCGGGATATTATGGATACTCCGGAAATGCTTTGCCTGTTTTTGATATCAATTACGAATTTGGTGTAGCCAAAAACTTTACGCTGGCTCCGTTTTTAATTATCTATTCTTATTCGGATGATAATTACAGGGCATTAGTTACTCCGGTTGGTGTAAAGGGTACGCTTTACTTAGATCAGTTGTTACACGCTGGAACCAATTGGGATTTTTATGTTGCCGGATCGTTGGGTGCAGCCATTGTGAATACAAGCTGGGATTCCAACTATAATGGCGATAGAAGTTATTATAGATCTGTTGATCCTTTATATGTTGATCTTCATGTGGGAACCAAATATCATTTCAATAGAAATATTGCCGCATTCCTTGATTTATCTACCGGAGTTTCAACTATCGGTATAGCCATACATTAAAAAAAGGATTATGTAATACTATAAACTTTAGGGGTAAAATAATTTTTTAATAAACATCAAATGAAGAATCTAAAGGAACTATCATTCATCGTATTGATATTCGCATTTGCATCATGCGCAAATGTTTCCAAATTTCCTGTTTCTACGGTGACTCCTGCGGCTAATATTGAGGTTCGCAGACAGCAGGATCAGAATGGAAACAATAAAATTACAATTACAGCAAATTACTTAGCTGCAGCTGAAAGATTACATCCACCCAAAAAAGTGTATGTAGCGTGGGTTATGTTTGAGAATAATGGTGTAAGGAATCTGGGACAATTAAAAATCAAAAATGCGAAAACAGCAGAAATAAGAGCTGTGATTCCATTCAAATATACAGAGATCTTTATTACAGCCGAAGATCAGGTGGATATATTGCATCCGGCCGGCGTTGAAATATCGCGTATTAAATTTTGAATATTACGATTTTATTATTTACAAAAAAAAGAAACCAAAATGAAAAAAAATGTTTTTGCAATTCTGGCTTGCGTATGCATGGCTGGTACAATGAATGCTCAGGGAGCAGACTCGAATGCGAGTGACAATATCCATATCGGGTTAAAAGTTGGAGCTAATTACTCAAATATTTACGATTCACAAGGAGAGAAGTATGATGCTAATGGCAAGCTTGGTTTTGCGGCTGGTGCTTTTGTGAGTATTCCTATTGGAAAGTATTTAGGTATCCAACCGGAAATTCTGTTTTCCCAAAAAGGATTTACAGCTACAAGCAGTGTTCTAGGTGCTGATGTTAAGCTGACCCGTACTACAAACTATATTGATGTACCTGTATTTCTGGCTATAAAACCCAGTGAAATGATAACATTACTTGTAGGACCTCAGTACTCTTATTTGATGAAACAGAATGACAAGTTTACAAATCCTATTACCAATATTGAAACAAATACAGATTTTGATACAGATAATATTCGTAAAAACACTTTCTGCTTGGTTGGTGGAGTGGATATAAACCTGGATAACCTGGTTTTCGGAGCAAGAGTTGGTATGGATATGTATAACAACAATGGTGACGGAACATCAACAACTCCCCGTTACAAAAATGTATGGGCACAAGC
>DAIQOQ010000081.1:2694-5020 GCA_036787795.1 Paludibacter sp.
TAAACTAATTAACAAGTCAATCGATAACAAATAATCGAATGTGTGAATTATGTAAGCTTTTTCAATAATAGTGTAACTGATGGAAGAGTAAACATGGATACATTTGTATTATTCAAAAATGTATAAATAAATCATAAAAACAAAAAACATTATGAGTGCAGGAAAAGTAGTATTAGGCGTAGTTGCCGGCGCAGCCACCGGAGCTTTATTAGGAATCTTATTTGCTCCGGCACGAGGTTCAGTAACACGCAGATCAATTTGCCGTAAAGGTGAACATGAAGTGGATGCATTGAAAGACAAATTCAGCGATTTTGTTGATAGCATAACCGATAGGTTTGCCAAAGTGAAAGAAGACGTATCTGATTTGATTGACGACGTAGAGCTAAAAGTCGAAGAAGTTGAAAAAGATCAGAAGGCTTCTAAAAAGTAGTGTTGAAACCAACAAAAACGGAGTCTGGTTCGAATAATAATTTCAAACTGAATTAGCCTGCCTTAGGTTCTTCGGAGCAGACTCTATTTACAACTACAAACCATCCATTACCCAACAGGCAATTGAAACAACCGGATAAAACATAGATAATATGGAAAATAATACGCAATTAATAGAATCACTGCTCGAAAGAGTGATTGACTATGGCAAAACGAGCTATGAGCTGGTGAAGCTGAAAGTGGTTGATAAGACTACCGACAGTCTTTCGTCGTTTTTGCCTAATACTGTAATAGGCGCTATTGTTTGTAACTTCCTTTTGTTTGTAAATTTGGGATTAGCCCTTTGGTTGGGTAAAATTCTTGGTGAACTTTTTTACGGGTTCTTTATTGTAGCAGCTTTTTATGCATTGGTAGCTTTTGTAATGCATTTGTTTATGCGCAAATGGCTAAAAAGGATTTTGTATGATTATATAATAAAACAACTGTTTAAATAAAATACAAATGGAAAATATAACCTGTGCAGCCGAACTTAAAATTGCCATCCAAAAATTAGAGTTTCAACATAACCTTCAGGGCAAAATGTTGCAAGAAGACTTTTTTATTGCATACGACAATTTGAAACCGGTCAATCTTATTAAAAATACACTGAGCGAAATAACTTCGTCGCCTTATTTAATCGACAATATGCTGGCTGCAGTGACCGGAATGATCAGTGGTTATGTATCTAAAAAAATTACTGTGGGTGCTTCTCATAGTTTGTTCCGTAAAATAATGGGTTCTGTGCTGCAATTTGGTGTTACAAACTTAGTGGCGCAAAATCCGGATGCTTTAAAAACAATAGGTAACTGGATAATTCAACAGCTATTTCACAGAAACGAAAATAAAACAGAGAAAGTGTGATTGCCGCTAAATCCATATTACCATTTTACGTCAAAGCCGGTATTTTTCTAATCGGTTTGTCTGCCCTGTTAGCCATATTGTATATAGCTCAGGGCATTATTGTTCCGTTAGTCTTTGCTTTTATTATAGCTATCTTACTTCATCCGGTGGTAAATTTTTTTGTACGGATCAGAATAAACAGAATTATAGCAATTATCATTACATTATTACTTGCAATTTTAGTCCTTGCCGCTTTTATTGCACTTATTTATACCCAGGCGGTGAGTTTCGGCGATTCGTGGCCTGTATTGGTTGATAAATTTACCATAATGCTCAATGACGGTATAAATTATGCATCACATTATTTAAACATCAAACCATCTCTTATTCATGCCTGGATTACTAAAACGCAGCATGAACTGATTACTATAGACAGCACACTCATAGGCAACACCATTGTCACGGTAGGCAATAGTCTGGCTATATTGTTGCTGGTTCCGGTATATATTTTTGTGATCTTGTATTACCAACCGCTTCTGATAGAATTCATCCACCAACTCTTTGACAATGGTCATCAAACTCAGGTACGTGCTATTGTGACTGAAATCAAATCGGTTGTGATGCATTATCTGTTGGGTTTGATTATTGAAGCAATCATTGTTGCCATACTTAATACTGTAGGCCTAATGTTGCTTGGAATTCAATATGCCATTTTACTTGGAGTGCTTGGAGCAGTACTCAACATGATTCCATACATAGGCGGTATTATTTCTATTGCATTATTTATGATGGTGGCGTTGGTAACCAAAGACTCTCCCTGGTTTGCCTTGTACGTACTTGGAGTCCATACTCTTGTTCAGATAATCGATAATGACTTTATTGTTCCTAAAATAGTTGCTTCGCGGGTAAAGATAAATGCCCTTTTCTCCATATTTGTTGTACTTGTAGGAAATGCCCTGTGGGGAATTCCCGGTATGTTTTTGTCGCTGCCACTTCTGGCCATTGTAAAAGTTATTTT
>DAIQOQ010000081.1:5120-9559 GCA_036787795.1 Paludibacter sp.
GATGCAGCTGTATTGAACGCCTCCAATAAACAACTCCGCAGTGGGTTGTCCTGATATAAGTGTTTGTTGTTTTTTGATCGCTATATAAGCAATTAAACAAACATGATGTTCCTTTCTAATTTCAGACGCGAGTGTAATAATCTACAGTCAACCTGTTTTTATAGCTAAACTCTCGTAACCAGTAATTAAAATTCTTGTAACTTAATACAAAATAATCATGATAGAAGTAAAAAAAGAAGGAGTGATTTTATCAAAGACCGAATTGGAATTTGAAAATGAAGGTGTGTTGAATCCAGCGGTAATTCGTATTGGCGATAGTGTTCATATCTTCTATCGGGCAGTTCAACTCTGGAATCAATCTACAATTGGTTATTGCCGGTTGGATGGACCGCTGAATATTGCAGAGCGTTGGGAAAAACCATTCATGATTCCTGAATTTGATTATGAATCTCAAGGCATTGAAGATCCGCGTATCACAAAGATTGATGATACTTATTATATGAGCTACACCGGATATGATGGAATTAATGCACGTGGTGCATTGGCTACCTCGAAAGATCTGGTGACTTTTAAAAAGCAGGGACTTATAGTCCCGCCTATTTCGTATGCTCATTTTGTGTTTTTGGTAGAATCAGCCGGTAAAGTAAATGAAAATTACTACCACAATCATAAGTTCTACTATCAGGAATCCGACCCGGATGAAAAGATCTTGTTGTGGGATAAAAATGTGGTTTTCTTTCCACGACGTATTAATGGAAACCTCGTATTCCTGCATCGTATCAGGCCCGGTATTCAGCTGGTATCGGTAAAAGAAATCTCTGATTTGACTCCGGAGTTCTGGAATGATTATTTTCACAACTTTCAGGATCATATTGTGATGGATCCAATTTATGAACATGAGTCGGACTATATTGGAAGTGGTTGTCCACCCATTGAAACAGAACATGGTTGGTTAATGATTTATCATGGAGTACAAGATACGAACGAGGGTCTGATTTATTCGGCTTGTGCTGCTGTACTACTGGACTTAGACGATCCGAGGAAGGAGGTAGCTCGTTTATCTTATCCTTTATTCTCACCGGAATTCGATTGGGAAAAAGAAGGCGATGTGAACAATGTTTGCTTCCCAACTGGTACAGCCTTGTTTGGTGACACTTTATTTATTTATTATGGTGCTGCAGATTCACATATTGCATGTGCATCGCTAAAATTGTCGGCTCTGGTAGCTGAATTATTAATGTGCATCAAGGTAAAAGGCAATAACATGGATATTATTAATGATATAAAATCACAATTACCTCCTAAAGCTCCTAAAGTACCTAAAGAACCTGAAACATCTAAAACTCTTAGTGTTCCAAAAAAACCTAAAGCTAAGAGAAATTCTAAATCTAAAGAAAATGAAAAATGAAAACATACCCGAAAAGATAGACCGAATTATTAGCAGAGAAGCAGTATTCAACAATGATAGTACGACGCTTATACCGAATACCATCCGAAAAGGCCGGCATCATGCCCATCTTAACCGGGCGCAGGATAAAGCCGGGCTGTTGGTTATAACCTCTTATCCACCGAGGGAATGTGGTATTGCCACTTACTCGCAGGATTTGATTACGGCACTGAATGAGAAATTCAGCAATTCATTGTCCATTCATATCTGTGCACTGGAAAACGGTAAAGAAACTTACGATTATCCCGAAGAGGTAAAATATACACTGGATACTTCGCAGGTAAGGTCGTATCTGGATTTGGTGGAAAAGATTAATGATGATGATCATATTCAATTTGTGCTGATTCAGCACGAGTTTGGATTTTATAAAAATCAGGAACAGGCATTCTTGCAATTACTGTATGAAGTGGTGAAGCCGGTGGTGGTGGTTTTTCATACCGTGCTACCTAAGCCTGATGCGCGCTTGAAGCTTGAAGTGAAAAATATAGTTGCAGCCAGTCAGTCCACTGTGGTAATGACAAACACTTCGGAAGAAATACTGGTGAATGATTATGGCATAGCGCGGCAAAAGATAAGTGTAATAGCACACGGTACCCACCTGGTTCCGCATTTAAGTGAGAAGTTTCTGAAAGAAAAATACGGGCTGACAGGAAGAAAAGTGTTGACCACTTTCGGGCTGCTTAGTTCGGGGAAAAGTGTTGAAACTACGCTGAATGCTTTACCAGCTATTATAAAAGAATGTCCTGAGGTTATATTTCTGGTTATAGGAAAAACTCATCCCGAAGTGGTGAAATACGACGGTGAAGTGTATCGCGCAAGTCTGGTGGCAAAGGTAAAAGAACTGGGCATAGAGAAACATGTGAAGTTTATCAACAAATACCTGCCATTGCCGGTGTTGCTTGAGTATTTACAGCTCACAGACATTTATCTGTTCACTACGAATGATCCGAATCAGGCAGTGAGTGGCACCTTTGTGTATGCAATGAGTTGCGGTTGTCCGATTATTTCTACACCCATACCTCATGCTAAGGAAGTACTGACCAAGGATACGGGAATCATTTTTGATTTTAAAAATTCAACACAATTAGCTGATGCTGTAAATCTACTACTCAACGATTATCCATTGCGTAAGAATATTATATCCAATACGCTGCAGAAAATTGTGTCGACGGTATGGGAAAACTCTGCTGTGGCCTATGCTATTTTGTTTGAGGATGTGTCGGGCAATAAAGTAAAGTTCCAATATAATTTGCCGGAGATTAATCTGAATCATTTAAAAGCCATGACCACTGAGTTTGGCATGATACAGTTTTCGAAAATAAATGACCCTAATATAAAATCTGGTTATACGGTGGACGATAATGCGCGCGCGTTGGTAGCCACCTGCATGTACTTTAAAGCGACAAGTGATGAGAAAAGCATCGGTGCTATTCAGAAATACCTGGCTTTTCTGAAGTTTTGCCAGAGGCCAAAAGGAAATTTTCTAAACTATGTAGATAAAGAACATCATTTCACGGATCAGAATAAGGAAGTGAATCTGCATGATTCGAACGGAAGAGCTTTGTGGGCGCTGGGGTATGTGGTTTCCTTAAAGGATATTTTACCCGAGGCCATCGTTACCGAAGCCATTACGATTTTTGAGCACGCCATGTTGGATCTGAAAGTGATAGATTCTCCACGAGCTATGGCTTTTGCGATAAAAGGATTGTTTTACTTTCAGAAAGGAAAAAAATCTGCGAATCATGTGGCTGTTGCGGAAGTGTTTGCCGATAGGTTGTTGAAGTTATATCAGCATGAGTCGAGCAGAGACTGGCTGTGGTACGAAGGTTACATGACTTACGCCAACAGTATATTGCCCGAAGCAATGCTGTATGCCTGGCTGATGACCGGTAAAGGTATTTATAAAGATACCGCGCAGGTGTCGTTCAATTTTCTGTTGTCGCTTATTTTCAATGAAAATGGAATTGAAGTGATATCCAACAAAGGTTGGTTGCAGAAAGGGCAGGAGGCAGGACATTTTGGCGAGCAGCCTATTGATGTGGCTTATACTATTATGGCGCTGAGTAAATTTTACGATGTGTTTATGGATGAAAAGTATCACAAGAAGATGGAAATAGCTTTCAATTGGTTTTTGGGCGACAACCGTTTACACCAAATTATTTATAATCCATGCACCGGTGGATGTTATGATGGACTGGAAGAAACACATGTAAATCTGAATCAGGGAGCGGAGTCGACGGTAAGTTACCTGATGGCACGCCTGACTGTTGAAAAATATAAAAATGAACAGTAAAGAACGTAAATCAATTGCAGTAATTGTGGCTCATCCGGATGATGAGACTTTGTGGGCAGGTGGACTTATACTAGAGAATCCGTTGAACGATTGGTTTATTGTGTGCCTGTGCCGGGCAAGTGACAAAGAGCGTTCGGAGCGGTTTAAAAATGCGCTGGTATTACTCAAGGCACAAGGTGCTATGGGCGATCTGGACGATGGACCTAATCAGCATCCGCTGGATGAAAAGGAATTGGAAGCGGAGATACTCCGGTTGTTACCGGGGACTCATTTTGATTTGATTCTGACACACGACTCGGCCGGTGAATATACCAAGCACCTGCGTCACGAAGAAGTAAATAAAGCAGTGGTGGCTCTGTGGCACAATGAGAAGATAAAGGCAGGCGAGCTATGGACATTTGCTTATGAGGATGGAGACAAAGCTTATTTTCCGAAGGCAATAGAGTATGCGAGTATATTTGAATCGCTATCGGAGAAAATATGGCTGAAGAAGTATAAGCTGATTACGCAAACCTATGGTTTTGCTGAGGACAGTTGGGAAGCCGAAACGACTCCCCTGTCGGAAGCATTCTGGCAGTTTAAAGATGCACACAGTGCACAGAAGAAGATAAAAATAGAGTGAGGGTTTATAGGATTTGAAATGTGCAATAAACAGGTCGCTCCTCCGGAGCTTTTGACCTTGTGAATCGGATATTGCTA
>DAIQOQ010000081.1:9659-10927 GCA_036787795.1 Paludibacter sp.
GCAATAAACAGGTCGCTCCTCCGGAGCTTTTGACCTTGTGAATCGGATATTGCTACAAACAGGATGCTCCTACGGAGCTGTGGATATTCTCATTAATATTCATTGTTCTTTTACCGGGCAACAATGATTTAGAATTTGTAAATCTTTATTTCACTAACAAAAAAATATATTATGAAAGTATTGGTATTGTATGAATATCCTCCGACCCCGGGAGGACTGGCAACACAGGGAGATTTGTTATACAAAGGGTTGATGGAACTGGGTGTTGATGTTCATGCAGCGCATTTCGAATCGGATCAGGAAAAAGAATGGTATTACCGTTGGTTTAAACCTGATGTGGTGGTAGGAATAGGTTACTGGGGTTATACTCCGCATTTGGTGCTGAACCCACAGAAATTTGGTGCACTGGCTGTTCCCTGGTTGGTGTCCGATGGATATATTGCCAACTATCAGGATGTGTTGAATGCGCTTCCACTTATCTTGGTTACGTC
The DNA here is from genome assembly GCA_036787795.1 of Paludibacter sp. Lineage (GTDB taxonomy): Bacteria > Bacteroidota > Bacteroidia > Bacteroidales > Paludibacteraceae > Paludibacter. The sequence goes on from DAIQOQ010000081.1 coordinate 10,151, forward strand.
GAATTGGGTAAAAGAGATGTATGTGCGCGATGGCATTAATGGTGATAAGATAGAAGTGTTGCCTGTGGGTTGCGATACCGACACGTTTAAGCCTTACAGCAAGGATGACCCAAAGATTGTAGCCGTGCGTGAAGCATTGGGTATAGCACCGGATGAACTGATGATTCTCACCGTAGGTGGCGATGCTGCTTCGAAGGGTGGTCAGGAAGTGATGAAGGCATTGGCCATTATTGACAACAAGGTTCCGAAATGGAAATACGTCTGTAAAGTATGGCCACAACAACGCACCAATATTCAAGATGCATCTGACGAGGAATTGGCAGAGAGTCTGGGCATTGAAAAGAAAGTTATTTATGCTGTCAATACTATTTCGCGCACATTTATGCCTTATCTGCTGGGTGCCTGCGATATTTATGCGGCTCCATCGCGACTGGAAGGTTTCGGGATGCCACAGGTGGAAGCAGGTGCTTGCGGTAAACCGGTGTTGAGCATAAATGCTATGGGAATGCTGGACACGCTGGTGCATGGCGAAACGGCTTTGCTGGCAGGAGTGGCACAGAAAATAGTGGTGAACGAAGTAATACTGGGTGCTGCCGCCGGATTTGAAGAGGGACATAAAGTGGTGTTTGATACGCCACGCATTGTTGATTACCGTGCCGATGTGCCGGACATTGCCAAATACATGGAGTTGCTGATGAACAATGCTTCTTTGCGTGATAAACTGGGTAAAGCCGGTCATGAACGTGTGGTGGCTAACTTCGACTACCGTGTGGTGGC
>DAIQOQ010000081.1:11027-12534 GCA_036787795.1 Paludibacter sp.
AACTTATGAAAACAATAAATAATCAGGAAATTGAAGATGCAAAGAAAGCGGCACTGGAAGTGTTGCTTCATAATGCTCATGGTCCTTATATGGGACTGCCACGCACGGCGGGTTGGGGATATCCCGAACCGTATACGCGTGATTTGATGTTTTCTATTTTCGGAATTGCTGTAAGTGGCAACCAAAAGTTGCTGGACAGCATTCGCCGGGTATTGGAAACGCTGGCTAAGAATCAGAGTGAACACGGACATATTCCGTCGCTGGTTCATGATAGTGAAGATCGGGGTTCGAGCGATACTACTCCTTTGTTTTTGTTGGGAGTGAGTATCTTCCGAAAACAAAGCGGCGAAGCGGAATTTCTGCACGAAGCGGTTGAAAAAGCGCTTGTCTGGATGGAATATCAAAGTCCGTCGGATCGATATATGGTGGCGCAACAACCTACCAGCGACTGGCGCGATGAGCAATGGGTGCTGGGTTACGGATTGTTTGTAAACACGGTTGTTTATAGCTATCTGCGCTTGTTTGGATTGAATGATCGGGCGGAACATATGCTGGATGAGATGAGTAAATTCACCATCACGGGAGGAACAATTCATCGTCATGTGCATACAGGGTTGGTGGTAAAACATAAACCATACTACGCTATGTGGTCGTACAAGATTCTAAGCAGCGAACGTTTTGACTTACTGGGTAACAGCCTGGCTATTTTGTCGGGAATTGCGTCACCGACCAGAGCCAACGAAATGATTTCGTGGATTGAAGAAGAATGTGCTGCTATGCGTGCCAAAGGAGAACTGGTGGTGGGATTGCCTCCTAACTTTTTTCCTTATGTCAAGTCTACGGATCCGGAATGGAACGAACGTTACTCGGAATACAACAATCCGGGTGATTATCACAATGGCGGTATCTGGCCTTTTATTAGTGGTATTTACATTGCAGCTTTGGTTGCGGCTAAAAAATATACCCTTGCCAAAGAAAAACTGGATGTGCTCACGCAATTTGTGAAAATGGCGCGCACCGACAAAGCTGAATTCGGATTTAATGAGTGGATAAAAGCACAGGATGGTAAACCGATGGGACAAGACTGGCAAACCTGGAGTGCTGCACTTTATCTTTATGCTGCAAAATGTGTGGAGGATAAGTGTACACCGTTTTTTGATGAAATAAGAAGAAATAATGATTAATTGTCAATGGTAAATTGTTAGTGGTTAACGATTAGTGATTAGTGATCAGTGGTTTGGAACGATACAGGCAGTATGTGTATACGATGCTGACATGATCTGTAACGATGCTAACACGATCTGTAACGATGCTAACACGATCTGTAACGACGCTGACACGATCTGTAACGACGCTGACACGATCTGTAACGATGCTGACATGATCTGTAACGACTCTGACATGATCTGTAACGATGCTGACACGATCTGAGACGATGCTGACATGATCTGTGATGACGCTGACATGGTCGGTAGTCGGTAGTGGGAAGTAAGTAATGGGTAGAAAG
>DAIQOQ010000265.1:0-4015 GCA_036787795.1 Paludibacter sp.
CCAGCCTATTTGTTTTAATAAATTCCCGATTAAGTGATGAAAATCAAAAGCCGGAACGATAGAACTTATAAAATGTCGGTTCCTGTGCTTTGCTTGTTTATTTTGAAATAATGATAATGAGTTTGTCTATAAAAAAATAAAATAATGAAAGGTATTATTCGAAATTCTATACTATTATTGGTTTTGGTACTTTTAGTTTCTTGTGATTCACGTCGTAAACAGGAAAAACTGGCCGACGAAAGGCTTAAACGTATAGAAACTCTTATTAATCAAAACTCCCTGAATGCAGCCAAAATACAAATTGACAGTATCCATATTTTGTTCCCAAGGTTGGTCGATAAACGTCGTATAGCAGCTGCGCTTGCCGACACCATAGCTCGACGCGAAAGTACACGTAACTTAGCTTATTGTGATAGTATTTTGCCGACAAAACAACGCGAAGCTGATTCTATTCAGAAGAACTTCCGGTTTGAAAAGGATAAGAAATATCAGGAAGTGGGTAGCTTTATTTATAAAACACAGGTGACCGAAAGTAATGTAACCCGTACTTATATAAAAACTTATGTCGATGAGAATGCCGATTTTTATATGATAAGCAATTATTGTGGCGGAAAAATAGAACATACTTCATTGGAAGTATCGGTTAATGATTTATATGCTCACACTGATACGTTGGCTGTTTCAAATCCGGCTTACCACAGCTTTAATGATGCCGGTTCGCATTGGGAAACGCTGACATTTAAAAATGAGGCGGATAAAGGAGTTGCTGCATTTATAGCTCAAAATACGGGCATGCGAATTAAAGTTACCCTGCATGGAAAAAAGTCGTATGTGTATTACCTGCCGGATGCAGACAAAAAGGCTATTGCTGCAACATATCATTTGTGGATTGTGAAAAAGGATGTGGATAAATTGCAGAAAGAAATAAAAAAAGCACAAAATATTATTGCAAGAATCAGAAGAGAGAAACAACTAAAATAGGATGAAGTTTGTTTGATAACTTTCAGATGCTTCGAAGTGAAAATTTCCCCCTGAATTAATAGTTAGTAATAAAAATAGAAACAAGAAAAACCAGCAAATAAAAAAATGAGAAAAACACTCCAGATGCTCCTGCTTTGTATGATTGTAAGCTCGGCGGCAATTGCACAAAAGACAAATAACGTACAAATTATAGAGCTTAATGCACAAACTTTTAAGCAGAAAGTTTGGAATTTTGATAAAGATAAATCGTTCAAGCGTGTTGGTAATTTACCCATTATTCTCGATTTTCATGCAACATGGTGTGGCCCATGTAAAATGTTGGCTCCTCACTTACAGGCTATCCAGAATAAATATAATGGTAAGCTGATTGTCTATAAAATAGATGTTGATCAAGAACCTGCATTAGCTCAACGATTTAATGTACAGGCAATGCCAACCATAGTTTTTATGGCTACTAAAGAAAAATATAAATCAGAATTAGGTTATCGCGATTATAATGAGTTTGAAAAGCTAGTGCAGACTTATTTTTTTAGCAAGTAATTCTTAGCTTAGTTTTTCCAGAAACAATTCCATCAATCGGGAAACGGCAAAATCATCCAGATCATTTATTTTTATTTGATTAAATTGATTGAGTGATTTTGACAGATTTGATATCCTTATTGAAATAAACTGTGCATATATAACCCGATGACTCAATACATGTTTCATCGGGTTTGATGTTTTTAGTATGTTGGTTTCGGTTACATCGTCGAACAGAGATTTGAAATAATCATTTTCAATCAGCTCCGATGAACTTAAGAGCTGGTCGGTTTCGATCAGCGGAAATTCGTACAGGTTTTGCCATACATCTTTTGCTGTTCGTTTTTGAATAAATGTATAACCTTGGAATTCTATAAACAGGTAGTTGAAATACCGGTTGCTTACTTTTGTTTTTTGTGATTTTACCGGCAATTTCGAAACAATATTCAGTTCAAATGCCCGGCAGTGGGATATTAAAGGGCAATTGTTGCAATCCGGCGAAGCAGGCACGCATTGTAAAGCTCCAAATTCCATTATTGCCTGATTGTGTAAAGCCGGATCGGATTCGGATAGTAGATTTTGAGCCAGCTGTGTGAATTCTTTTTTCCCGGAATTACTATCTATGGCCGTTTCAATTCCGAATACCCGTGCCAAAACGCGAAAAACGTTTCCATCTACAACTGCATAAGGTTGATTGAATGCAAAAGAGCTTATTGCAGCTGCCGTATAATCTCCTATTCCGGCCAGTTTCAGTATATCGGCATGTTGAGTTGGAAAGATACCATTGAAATCTGAAACAACTTGTTTCGCAGCTTTGTGCAGATTTCGGGCGCGTGTGTAGTAGCCAAGTCCCTGCCAGTATTTCAGCACCTCGTCTTCATCAGCCTTAGCCAATTCTTCTACAGTTTGAAAGCGCTCGATGAATCTGAGGTAATAATTCATTCCCTGATTTACGCGCGTTTGTTGAAGAATAATTTCTGATATCCATATTCTATAAGGATCCGAAATGTCGCGCCAGGGTAAATCGCGTTTGTTTTGTTTATACCACTCGGTTAGCAGGTAGGAAATATCTGTTGTTTTATTTTGAAAGTTCATTTTCTCAGGTTTGTATAAAAATACCCTTCTTGTGGTATTGCTCATTGCAAGAATAATTTGCAACTTTGCAGGCAAAGGTAAGACCTTGTTTTCAACGTTCAAAATCGTAATTATTAAAACACTCAAAATAGATGAAGAAAATTATATTGATTTTATTTTCAGCACTTTGTTTGTCGTCGTTCACTACTAAATCGTTTCTTGTAAAAGGTAGTGTTGACAACGAAGCATTAAATGGAAAAACGATTTTTATAAAAGAGCATGTCAACGGATCATGGGAATTGGTGGATAGTGCGGTTATTGCCAATGGCAGATTTGCATTTAAAGGTATGGCCGATACGGCAAAAATTGTCTATTTGGGATACGAATATCCGAAAACAAATAATGTTCGCCAGGCATTTGTGCTGGAAAGTGGAGAAATAACAGCTGAAGTGGATACTGCCGGATTTATGGTTATTGCCGGAACACCTCAAAATGATTTGCTGCAAACTTATCAGTATATTAAAAAGGTATTCAATAAAAAGGCCGAAGCATTTTATAATGCTAGTAAGGATAATGTAATCACTCCGGAGCAAAAATTATCGTTTGCTACCGAAGAGGAGAATCTAACCAGGCAGGAAGCTGCGATTGATAAGAAGTTTGCAACAGACAATATAAATACGTTGATAGGAACGTATGTTTTTACAAGTTCATTTTATAACTGGACTACCAAAGATAAAGAAGCTGTTATTGCTTTGTTTAATGCCGAAACCCGGAATGTAAAGCGTGTGAAGGAAATTATTGCTGATGTAGAAATCGAGAAGAAAGTATCGGTTGGTAATGAATATGTTGAGCTGAAGCTCCCCGGTCTGGATGGCAATCCTATTGCTTTGTCTGATTTGGTAGGTAAAACCGATTATGTATTGATTGATTTTTGGGCATCCTGGTGTGGACCTTGTATGCGGTTCTTACCGGAACTGAAGGCATTTTATGCCAAGTATCAGGGATCTAAGTTTGCAATTTTAGGCGTTTCGCTCGATAAAACAAAAGAATCGTGGGTTGGTGCTGTTGCATCGCATCAAATGACATGGAAACAGGTGTCTGACCTAAAAGGTTGGAAATCTGAAGGCTCAAGAGCTTATGCTGTAAACTCAATCCCATGTACCGTATTAATAGATAAACGCGGTCGAATTGTAGGACGAAACATGAGTTTACCTGAAATTGAGAAACTACTGATTCAAAAAGCCCCTAAGAAATGAAAAAAATAGCTCTTTTGAAAAAAAAAGTCCTGCAATTGTTTTTTAATCAGAATAAAAGCAATATATTTGCAGTCCGTTTGAATTAAAAAAAAGGAAATCTCATTTATTAACTAACTTATAAAAATTACTGAAATGACTAAGGCAGACATCGTAAACGAAATTGCTAAAAATACAGGTATTGACAA
>DAIQOQ010000266.1:0-4013 GCA_036787795.1 Paludibacter sp.
CCTTTTCCGGTTTGAGTCGCTGAGTTATCCACTTCACTTTGTGTTTGGAACAATCCTTCGGCTACGTAACCATAATAAGAACCAATTGGTTTTCCTAGAATATTGTCTGTTGTGCCATTCCCGCCATAATTATTTACCACACTTTCGGGCAGTTTTGTGATTTTATTCCGGTAGCCCGAGATATTGGCAGTCAAATCATACTCCAGTCCGAAAGAAGTTTTTCCGCGATATCCAATAGTAAATTCCAATCCTTTATTTTCCATCGAAGCACCGTTAACCCAGTGATTTCCACCTTCGCCAATTGCAGCCAGATAAGGAGGGTTTACAAGGATATTGTTGGTTTGCTTGAAATACCATTCCACACTTCCGTACAAGCTTTGTTTAAACAATCCGAAATCAAGACCAACGTTGGTTTGAGTAGTTGTTTCCCATTTTATTTTGTCGTTTGCACGTTGTGTAATCATGTACCCAGAAGGTAACAGACCAGAGTCGGCACCGGTAATGTCATAAGCACTTCCGGAATTAATTCCAGCACCAGTAGACCCAATATAATTGGCGATAATTATGGAACGATTAGCATAATTGTCTATCTCCTGATTACCTGTTTGACCCCAACCTACACGGAATTTCAGATCAGAAATAGTACTTTTCAACTCGTTCATAAATTTTTCCTGACTGATACGCCAGCCTGCCGAAAATGCAGGGAAAGTTGCATAACGATTGTCAATACCGAATCGTGAAGAACCATCGTTTCTGAGAGTTACAGAAGCCAGATATTTGTCATCATAAGCATAATCAATTTTACCGAAAAGTGAACTTAATGAATAACCCGTTGCTCCACCTGTTGAATACATTTCACCAACACCAGCTGATGGCCACATATAGTTTGGATCTTGAAGTTCGTAAGTTCTTCTTTCAGTTGAAAAATTTATATCTTTTTGATTTATAAATTCGGTACCAGCAAGTAAATTGAATTGATTTTTGTCGATTTTAAAATCATAGGTTGCTGTGTTAGTCCATGACCATTTCATTGAATGACTTTGTATTATCTTGGATGAAGTGAGGTCTGAACCCAATCTTCCCGTAAAACTGTAGGTCAATGCACGTTGATAATAATTTCCATAATCAACGCCAAAACTGCTTTTTACATGGAGATTTTTAATTGGTTGAATATCTATATAGGTATTCCCGAAAGTACGCCAGTAGTTGTACGGATTGTCTTTATTAGCATCCAAAATTCGGGCAGGGTTATCCCTGTCACGCATGCCGGAAGTAACACTACCCCAATCACCATTGGTTTTCTTAACCGGCATAATTGGAAGTGACAAAATTGCCAGTTGAAGAACACCATCTGGAGCCTGTAGCTCACCGGTATTGTTTATTGTAAAGTTTTCACCAACTGTAATCAAATCACCCAGTAACTTGTACGAATTATTCATACGAGCTGAAATTCTTTTGAAATAGGTGTCTTTAATTGTTCCCTGATTATTATAATAGCCAAGCGAAAAGAAACTGTTGGATTTGTCGGTACCGCAGCTTACTGATAGATTGTAGGACTGAGCAATTCCAGGTCGGGTTAGTTGTCCAAACCAGTCAGTATTGGACGACAGCATGGTATTAGTTCCGTCTCTGGCATCAATATATTTCGGAACCTTAATGCCATTTAGTATCGGCTTGCCGTTTGTATCGTAGCTGTAATCATACATGTACCCAATCTGATTTGTATTCGGATCTACTCCACTGTTAATCATTGCCTGCCACTGAACCTGACCAAACTCTTTTGTATTGAGCATATCAATCACTTTCCCATAGTGCGATGTACTCAAATAGCTGTCAAAATTCACTTTTGCTTTTCCCGATTTTCCTTTTTTAGTGGTAATAATAATAACACCATTGCCTGCACGCGACCCATAAATACTTGCTGCTGAGGCATCTCTTAACACCTGAATGCTTTCAATGTCGGATGAATTTAATTCGTGCATTCCACTTTTAGTTGGTACCCCATCAATAACATAAAGCGGATCATTGTTGTTAAGCGTTCCAATACCACGGATACGAACCGTAGTTCCTGAACCACTCGGTGAACCATCTGTGGTGATATCCACTCCGGCAGCACGACCTTGTAAGGCCTGCATCGGATTGTTTGCAGAAGTTTTTTTGAGTTCATTTACATCGACTACGGTAACTGCACCTGTCAGGTCGGCTTTCTTTTGAGTAGAATAACCAGTAACAACGACTTCATCAATAAATTTCGAGTCGGGTGATAAAACTACATTAAGAACTGGGTTGGTACCAACTTTTACGTCTTCCTTTTTCATGCCAATCATAGAGAATACTAATACAGCGTCATTGTTTGAAACAGAAATAGTATACTTTCCATTTATATCAGTTACAGTGCCGGTAGCCCCCCCTTTGACCATAACGGCCACGCCAATTAGAGTTTCCTTATCTTCGGAGGAGGTCACAACACCACTAATAGTTTTAGTCTGGGCCATTATTACAACACTAAAGCTGCAAAATAGAGCCAATAATTTCAATTTTCTTAGCATGTTGCCTCGAAATTTGCTTTTTTTATTCATGTTTTTTAGATTTAATAATTAACAATATAATTTTCAATTAGAGTTTGGCGTATTGCTTACACCATTAAAATAAGTTTAGTTAGATCAATATATCAATAAAGATATAACAAAAATAAATAATGATTTCTCATACATTTAAAATTAATAATTGGTTAGTTGTTTCGTGTGCTTTTCTATTGAGATCTAATAAAGAGTACATGCGCTATATGACAAAATCTCTATTGAATCAGTGTAAAATCACGAAACAAAAATAGAGGGAAAAAATGCCAATAACTGTCAAATTTGTTGCATTATCGTGTAATTTTGATACAAACATCTTCTTCATTTTTTTATATTTTATTAGATCAAACTTTGTACTTGACTGAAAAACAATCAGAATCCAGCAATTCTATTCATATCCAATTTTAAAGTCCCTTTTGAATTTAAAGTCATAATTGATTATTTCATTAGGTAGTTTTTTATTTATAGCTCCTATAAATTTTCAATTCGGCTTAGATTTTATTCCTGCTTTTTTTTGCTCGGTATACGAAATAAGTTATTAATTAAATCTATTTTGTAGGCAATCCTCAATATGCCCCTAATCAGAATTTGCTGTTTTTATAGCCAAATCTTTGATTTCGGTATTCAAGAATACTTTGAGTCGATCGTTAGCAATGATTTCGGATACCATATAATCGTGACTAGTTGAAAAATCCGGATCAACATAATTCATCAGTGTATCCTGATATAAGTTTAGGTCCTCCTTACCTCGTATAAAATATTTATCATCGAGGTGCGTTGAGTTCATACGGTAATATTGATAGAATTCAAGATGGTTGTTGAAAAAGAGAGTAAGCTTTTCTAGTTCCTGTCGTAGATAGCCCACTTGCATTTCACGGCTACCGGCTGGTCTGCAGCTTTCGATATTGAGAATTTTTACGTAGTAAATAAGTTTGCTGAATAGTTCAGGTTTTGTCTTTTTAAAAAAAAGAATTTCTTCAACGTCATTGCAAAAAGTATGTTGAATAGTGAATGTTCGGAGCTGAGTCAAGGCATCTTTTATGCAACGAATAGATTTTTGAGCTTTCCTAATAAGGTTTGGTTCTTCCAAATCAATGCCTTGCAGCTGGGAACTGAGGTCTTCGTTGAGTTTCGTTATAAAATGGTTCATGTATCTTGTTTGATTGTAAATTTTTAGTTTTTGGGCATAAAAAAAGCGTGGACATTTAACTGCTCACGCTCCTAAGGTACGACCAAGTACCCACAAAGTATTGAACAAGTTAAAGCCCACGCCGTTTGGCGCAGGCGTTTACTAACTTATTCTTTACTTTGTTCTTTAAATTTGGTCGTTTTTAGGAGCAAGAATAAAAGCTAACGCTTGATAATATGTAATGCAATTGTCGTTACAATTGACGAGTTGTTTTAATGATTTGCAAATTTAGGAAGATTCTTCTG
>DAIQOQ010000004.1:0-27722 GCA_036787795.1 Paludibacter sp.
TCCCAATAAGGTTTATAAAAGTAATTGAGATCGGTGGCGGCGGCTTTACGCTCTGCAATCCGTGATTTCATTTCGAAGGTAACTGAACGTTTTACTTCGGACATCAGACTATTGTTTTGGATGCGCCCTACATTGATCGGTGGTGTGTAGGGGCTTTCGCGCAGACGGTTAATCTGGGTGATAAATGGTCTGGATTTGGTTTCCATCGAGTCAAGTGCCAGTTTTACCAGTTCGGGAACTTTACTTTTTACGGGTTCGCCTACGTTAAGTGTCCATTCAAATAAGTTGGCTGCATCATCATTCTGTACGCGAGCGATGTTTAGCGAGAAAAATTTTAATTTTTTCATGTTTTGTTGTTTTTAATTTATTTATGTATTAATTGTTTGGATTTCAATCTAATGATGTTATCTTAAGTCTTAAATACTGAGTATATTTTACCTCCATAATACAAAAAATGAAATCTACTGAGTATATTTTGCAAAACCTTCTCCGAAAATGAAATCTACCGGGTATTTTTAACCGTCCAGTTTACTGAAATAAAATCTACCCGGTATATTTTTACTAGCAAGTATCGAAATAAAAATTTACTCAGTATCTTTTGCAAACTGCCCGGCAAAATCAAAATCTACCCGATATTTATTTTATTAGTATTAGAACTATCTTATTTTAGTTCGTATTTAATCTAAAAAATACAATGAGTACATTTAAACCTAAATTATTTAGTGGTGCTGCTATTTGTTTGTTTTGTATTGAATATATGCTATAGCTGACAATTACGATGCGAATATAAAAATTAGTTTTTTTTATTACCGATCAAATCGTAAAAATAAAGGTTCAAATCGTAAAAAATTAATCAGTATGATTATCTATCATTTCAACTAATCAAAAAATCATACCACAAAAGGCGCAAAAAGAGGCTGTCTCAAAAGTCTTTTTGGAACGCAAATGACGCAAAATGCGCAAATTAATGCAATCTTATTAAATTGAAATTCAACAAATAACATTCTACTTTACAAATCTTATTTGCGAAAATTTGTGTTGTTTGCGTTATTTGCGTGCTTTTGATACAATCCCTTCGGGAAACAAAGCGGATATTCATATTAATCTTTTAGTGCAATCCTTAATAAAATCATCTATGAAGGTGATTGAAAACCTTACTTTCTGTCTGATGGAAATGCCATTTCGTAGGTAGGATCTTCCTGACTGTCGAAATTAGAGAATGTTAGCTCTTCTCTGATGGAAAAGTTCCATATATTTGCTGTTGGTAATTCTTGTGCAGGTCGGCAGTTCTTTGAGCATGTGACTCTCTGCAGGAGCTTACTTTTATTCAATATTCAATAAAAGAATGATAAGATGAAACAAAACAAATTTAGGGTACCCCTGCTTTTTACAGCAGCTTTTGTATTGATCTTTGCTACGGCCTGCCATACGGCCCAAAAGATGAGTAAACCATCCGCCGACGATCAGTTTGCTGCCGGTCCTCCACCTGACGGAACGCCTCCCGGCCCTCCGCCCAATGGTATGCCTCCTGGCCCTCCTCCGGGTGGTAAAAAACCTAATGGAATGCCTCCAGGCGGTGGAATGGGGCAAAAATTTGATGTGAGCACCATTTTGGCTACTCTTTCGGTGAAAGAAGGAACGCAAAGTAAGAGCAACGAAACGATTACGGCTGCCAATACCAACCAATCGGCTGTGGTTACGTTTGGCAATGCAGTGCTGATGCTCGACCGGAACACAATTTCGACCACCGGACGGTCATCGTCGTCGGACAACAGCAGTTTTCAGGGTTTAAATGCCATCGTATTGAGCCGTGACCAAAGCAAGATTAATATGTCGGGCAATAAACTCACATCGAGTGGGGCGGGAGCCAATGCCGTATTTGCTTATGGCAAAAGCGCGATCTCCTCGGAGCGTGACGTGATAAACTGTACAGGGCCTTATGCGCATGGCTTGATGGCCAGCGGAGGTGGAACTATTGTGGCTTCGGATGTAAACGTACATACCGAAGGAGCCAACTCGGGAGCTGTGGCAACCGATCGCGGTAGCGGTATTATTACGGTGAATAGGGGAAAAATATCAACTACGGGGATGGATTCGCCTGCACTGTACTCCACCGGTAAAATCACCGTGTCGGATGCCGAGCTAAGCGCTACCGGAGCCGAAATGGCCGTGATTGAAGGGTCTAATTCCATCGCATTGAAACGTTCCAATATGTCGTCCACCAAGCCCGATAAATGGGGTGTGATGATATACCAGAGTTTTTCGGGCGATGCCGAAGGGGTAGATGGAAACTTTAGTATGGAAGATGGATCATTGTCGTATACCGATGCCAAAGGGCCGTTGTTTTTTGTGACCAACTCGGTGGCTAATATTCAGCTGAAAAATGTGGAGATAACAGCTCCTTCGGGCATACTGCTAAAAGCAACGGCCGGTAGATGGGGGCACAAAGGCAGTAATGGTGGTAAAGCAAATCTTACCGTCGAATCGCAAATATTAAATGGTAGCCTGATGGCCGATAGCCTGAGTACTATTTCGCTTTCGCTACTCGGAAACTCCGTTTTCACCGGAAGTATTAATGCCGATGGCCAGGCGCACAAGGCATCGCTCAACCTGGATGGAACAAGTAGCTGGACGCTTACTTCCGATTCGTATGTCAATGTTTTAAATGCCGACATTTCGGGCGATGCCGTGATGAATATTATTGGCAATGGACATACGGTGTATTACAAACAGGCAGAAAACAAACGGCTGGATGGTAAGACCTACACTTTGAAACAAGGCGGAACGTTGAAGCCGGAGTAAGATAGAATAAAATAAGGTTAGATTAGATTGTGTTTTAGGTTAGATAAAGCAACATACCTTGCGGGGTATGTTGCTTTTATTTGTTGTGTGTATCAGTGTACTGGGCGTCAGGTGTTTGCTGTCTTTCAAAAGCGGATGCCCAGCGCTAAATTTAATATGTTTAGGTCCAATTCTTTTTGAGCATAAATGTTTGTGCTTTTTCCATTGGAATCTATGTTTTTTCCTCTGAATTTGTAAGATCCCAACTGATTATAATGCAAACCAATGCTGTATTTGTCTTGTATCAGAATACCTCCTCCAAGTTGTATGGCAAATTTTGTCTGTGGGTCAAATTTTACTTTTGCCGTTTGGCTCTGGCCTGCATACGACACCTCCATTACCAGGTTGGTGATGTTTGAGAAATTAAAACCCAAACCGGCATCGCCAAATAACGCTACTTTTTTGTCGACATCTAATTTATAGTTCAAACCGGCTATCACTGGCACATTTATATAGTTCATATATTTTATACTGGAGTGAGCTTTATATATTTCCCCCATGGTTGAGCCATATAATGAGCTTAGAGTTTCGTTCATCGACTGTTGTAAGTTGTCTTTAAAATCCTGTGAAATGCCGTTCTGAAGAATATCAACTCCTAAAGTAAGCGATAGACCTTTTGTGTTGCTTACTGTGTAGAAATACTTTGCACCAATCGTCAATCCGGTAGTTGCACATCCGCTTCCATTGAAAATTGAATTTTCAACTGCGTTGTCAGCAAAACTTCCGGACGGAATCGACACTCCTACATGTGCTTCAAATTTGTTTTGTGCATTGGTCTGTGTTGTAAACCAGATAAACGCGAATGCAAGAAGTACTGTTTTTTTCATCATCAATAAAAATAAGTTTATGCTTACTCATAGGCTTTTCAGCTATCGCCACCTGATTCATTTCGGAGCTTAGTTATTAGCTCCTTCATTCTAATTTTTGGGTCAGGGTTTTGTACGCTTTTTAAATGTAATTTTAAAGTGCAAAAGTAAATATTATTTTTAGTAAATCAAAGTGAACAAATGAAATATTTTAAGATAATCATATTTCTATGTAATTCATTCTGACAAATAGTTTGCAATATTATGAGGTCGACATAAAAAAAGCAGAACTACGCTTCCGTAATTCTGCTTTTTATATAAGTGACCGAGTATTTTATTCTACTGAGAATTTATACACACACCATTCATCGTATTTCTGACCGGGACGAAGCACAGGGCTTGGGAAATGCGCTATATTGGCCGAGTTAGGAAAACCTTGAGTCTCGAGGCAAATAGCGTCCTGACGATCGTAGATCTTACCTTCCTTGCCGGTTACTTTATCCACCCAGTTTCCGGTATAAATCTGCATGCCGGGTTGTGTGGTGAGCACTTCCATCTTGCGTCCGCTGATGGGCTCGTAAACGGTTCCTGCCAGCGTACAATCTCCCAGTTGCGGTTTACGCAGACACCAGTTATTGTCAATTCCCCACCCAGGCACATATACTTCGTCGTCGATGCGTTCGCCTACCACGGTTGGTTGGCGGAAGTCGAATGGAGTTTCGGCTACCGGACGTATTTCACCGCTCAAAGCAAACGATTCGTCCAACACGGTGTAGAAATCGGCATTGATTTGCAATACGTGATTCTTAATCGTTCCGTTTCCGGCACCTTTCAGGTTGAAATACGAGTGATTGGTCAGCCCCACGATAGTTGGTTTGTCGGTAGTAGCTTCGTAATGAATCTTTACTTCGTTTTCGTCCGACAAAATGTAGGTAGCAGTCACGGTCAGATTGCCCGGATAACCTTCTTCGCCATCGGCAGCAAAAAGTTCCAGAACCAGTTCCTGTTGTGCAACCGATTTTACGGTCCATACCTTCTCGTTGAAGCCATGTACGCCCCCATGCAGGGAGTTGGTACCATTATTCACCGGAAGTTGATAATCCACTCCATCTAGCGAAAATTTACCATCCTTGATACGGTTAGCCACGCGGCCGCAAATAGCACCGAAGTAAATTTCTTTTTCAATCACTTCTTCCAATGTATCGAAAGAAAGCACCACATCGTCAAATTTTCCGTTTTTATCCGGAACCATCAGGCGAATAATCTTAGCACCGTAATTGGTAATATCTACCGACACGCCGTTTTTGTTGAACAAAGTGTAAAGCGATATCGGTTTACCGTTTAATTCAATTTCTAAATCTTTTACTGTTTTCATAATGACCCCCCAACCCCCTAAAGGGGGCTTTTGCTTTTGTGATATTAATAAACTATTATTTTGTTCCTAGTCACTAAAGAAAAAATGAAGACGAACTTGCATAATTCCCCTTTAGGAGTTAGGGCTTCTTTTAGTCCCCAGAACCCCCTTTAGGGGGCAGGGGGTCATAATTTACATGCTCCGTCGCCTATTTCGGCAATATAGAACTCGGGTTTTAATCCGGTTTTAGCTTCGTAAGCAGCTCCTACCTTTTCGATAAAGGTATCGATAGCTTCATCTTTTACCAACGATACGGTGCAACCGCCAAAACCTCCACCGGTCATACGTGAACCGATTACGCCGGGTATTTTCCAGGCTTCTTCGGCCATTGTGTCCAATTGAAGTCCTGTTACTTCGTAGTCGTCGCGCAACGATACGTGCGAAGCGTTCATCAACTGACCAAATTTGATAATATCGCCGGCTTTCAACGCTTTTACTGCGTCGGAAGTGCGTTGTACTTCGCCAACTACGTGACGGGCACGTTTGCGGGCTGTTGGGTCGGTAATAGCCGATTCAATCGATTTAAATTCGGCTTCGGTAAGCTCAGCCAGGTATTTCAACGGGCGGACTTTGTTCAACTGTTCAACAGCCAGCTTACATTCGGCCACGCGTTGGTTATAAGCACCCGAATCCAGTTTGTGTGGGCTATGAGTATTTGAAATAAGAATCTTGATGCCTTCCAGTTTCACGGGAACAAGTTCAAACTCCAGTGTGTCGCAGTTCAGGTGGATAGCATGATCTTTAGCGCCGTTGGCCGAAGCAAACTGATCCATGATACCGCAATTTACCAAAGCAAATTCATGTTCCGATTTCTGACCTATCTGAGCAAGTACAGTCCGGTTATAACCGGTTCCGAGTTGGTCGTTAAATGCAAAAGCAGTTACCACTTCCAATGCTGCCGATGAAGATAAACCTGCACCGTTAGGAACATTTCCCCAAATCAGCATGTCGTAACCTTCTTTAATTTCAATGCCGCGTTTTACAAACTGAGCAATAACACCCAGTGGATAATTTACCCACGATTTGTCGAGCGGAGTGGTTAGTTTGTCGAATCCAAGCGTAACAAGTTCAGGTTGGTTCAACGATTTGAAGTTCATTACTTTTTTGTCGTTCTTTGCCAACAACAAATACGTACCAAAGCTCAACGCACATGGAAACACCGAACCGCCATTGTAATCGGTATGTTCGCCAATCAGGTTTACACGTCCCGGAGAAAAGTAAACAGCCTCTGCAGCTTTTCCATAAGCAGCTTCGAAAGCCGATTTTAATTCTTGCACTGTCATAATAGAGTTATTTTTAATTGTATTTTGTACATTTATTAATTTGGTACGCAAAATAACACAAAAAACGGGGTATTTCTAAGGTCGAAAATGATGTTGTAGAACATAATTCCATAAAAATAACTTGCATTAAGATTTATCTAAACTCAAAGATGAAGTTCATGTTAAGCTCCTGAAAACCGGATGTTCCATTGGTCTTTGCAATAATATCCGGTAACCATTTTGTGTTTTAGTCTGTAAACTAAGAGCGAAGAAAGTACACGCACTTCCTTCGCTCTTAGTTTAATCATTTTCCAACCTTGTTCGCATCACACTAATCTGTAAGTCCGATCCTGCGCAAAGTAAAATCCGATTCCTCCCACCAACGGAAAGCAAAAAACACCCCCCAGCCAATAATACATGGGTATGTGTTGGAGCAGTTGCAGAGTTTGCACTATCAGACCCGTATTGATGGCTATTGCAGTGGCTATAATTACCCCTATAAGGGCAAACACCCATACTATCCATGTCCGGTCGGTTTGTTCGGGCAAATTTCGTAATGTTCGTTGGCTAAATCCGTTATCCTCGACTTTCTGCTTTTGTTCATCGAAGAAGCTTTTCAGCATTTTATCCGTATCAGTTGTTTCCATATCCTGCATTTGTTAGGTAAACACTTAGTTTTTCTTTTCCTTTCAGAATGTATGTTTTGACTGTTCCCAGTGGGCAATCCATTATCTTAGCAACTTCTTTGTGGGTTTTATCTTCCATGTAAAACAACAGAACAGCCGTTTGTTCTTCTTTGCGGAGTATTTTCAACGCTTTGTAAATATCCATCTTCTCGGCTGAGAATTCGCTTAGTGTGTGCTGCTGGCCGTCTATCTCTTGTTCGTCAATGTCGTCATAATGTTTGCGCGCTCGTGCCGAATCGTAAAAAACATTGTAAGCTATCCGGTATAGCCAGGTGGAAAACCCCGATATACCTTTAAAGCTGGTAATGTTTAGATATGCCTTAATAAACGTTTCCTGTGCCAGATCGTCACTAAGCGGACCATCGCCCATAGTCAGGTTCAGGAAGAACCGACGTATGGACGATTGGTATTTACATGTGAGTTTATCAAATGCGCTTTTGTCGCCAAACAAAGCAACCTGTGCTACCCATCGGATATCATCCGTGTTGCTCATCGTTGTTTACGGTTGTATTGGTTTTTGGTTTTTCAAGGTAATGAACCAACAAATAACCAATTCCAACAAAGGTGGGAACAATGCCTACTATCAGACCGTTTTTTTGATGCATTACAACAAATGAAATGAGAATTGCTATCCCAATAACCAGCCATAGGATTCCTTTTTTCAAATCGGAAATCGGATTGACCTTCTTCGGTTCATCAAAGAAATGATCGGGAACAGTTTGTCCCATTTCCAGCGATTTGGTATACAAATCGTACCGGCGGCGTGATTCTTCTTTCTTTGCCCTGACCTGAACTGCGATAACTACCACCACAAAAACGAATGGCAATATGCAAATCAAAACTAATTCGAACCCATTAAATGGCATGTCGCTGCGTCCGTCATTTTCTACCTGTTTCTTTTTTACTTCCAATTCCTGCTTTTTTAATTCCATCAGTTGATCGGGAGTTAGTTTTGAATACATGACAGAGTCTTTTTGAATGTCGTGTATCTCTTTACTATTGCTGATAATAGCTTCTTTTAAGCTGTCCATATTAACGCCCTTTTCGGCAGCATGTACTCCCATAAAGACGATTAATGCCAATAAAAATAATCCTAGTCGTTTCATAAATTCCAAGTTTTGATGCGTAAATTTAGTACTTGTTTTTCTATTTAGACGTAATGATAGCATTATTTGGATGTGGAAATAGAAAAAAAACAGCATTTTTTTTATTCAAACAGTTTTTTCGGTCAATACAGCCGCTACTAATATCTTCTAGTGACAGAAAATGAGATTTTCGGAAATAATAATACAGGCAATGAAACACCTACTACGAGTGCCAGCAGTATAAACAGAGTAGTCATTCCATTATGAAAAAAGTCCATAAAAAATTCTTGATTCTTAATATTATCAGAGCTTTGCATAAATTTTATTAAGCTCAAAATAGTCCGGTATGCAAATAGTCCCGGAATCATAGGTAGGAGTGATGGAAATCCAAACACCTCGGCCGGACAATGAATAATTCGTGCAAAAAGAATGCTTAGAA
This sequence comes from Paludibacter sp., assembly GCA_036787795.1. GTDB lineage: Bacteria > Bacteroidota > Bacteroidia > Bacteroidales > Paludibacteraceae > Paludibacter. The sequence continues at coordinate 8,534 of DAIQOQ010000004.1, forward strand.
GTCCAATAAAGGAAGCTACAATAAAAGTGGATATAGATATATCAACCCCATATTTTATCATTGAAAAACGGAATCCATGCCCAAGTGCAGCCAATAATGCTGAAATTAAAATAGCTTTACGGGGTGGATTGGAACTAATGGCAAAACCAATAGCTGTTATAGCAGCCAATATGCCATCGATAGTCATAAGCTGAATCATTTCATGTGTTGTCATAGCTTACCAAGTCCTAAAAGTAACATAGCGGTGAATAATCCTATGGCGGTGCAAATCATTAAACTGGATGCATTCACCAACCGGGCTATTCCGGTCAGAATATGACCTTCAATAATATCTAATACCGAATTTATCAGCTGAACTCCGGGAGTATGGTATAAAACCCCCGACGCAAGTGCTATTTCAGGGGTATTTCCCCAGTGAAAGATATAACCCATTCCGGCTACCAGGGATGCAACAAATGAACTGGTGGTATACACAACAAAATGATTAATATGCTTCAGCATCATTTCCTGCCGCACAAAATAGCCTACCAATGTGGCTACGAAGACAAGCTCTATGGCGTAAATGTCTCCGTTAAACAGGCCGCAAAATGCAGCGTTAGCAAAGGATACGAGGATTAGAATTATCCAGCGGGAGGTGCGTTTTTCTGAGATGATTTCGTGAAAGCGCTTTTTGACCTCTTCGTAGGTCAAATGCTTATCATGAGTATCCCAACTTAATGCGCTCAGGTTCGATACGAAGGTATAATTAATCAGCAGTTGTTTTGTCTTTTTTATCAGGGTGAGGCGTTTGGTCGAATCATCTCTATCGGTTATTGTCATGATGATGCTTAGTTGAAATACCGATAAATCCAACCGATAACCAAAATTGTCTGCCATGCGCGAAACGTTTTGTAATATTCGCATGGTATGTGCTCCCGATGACATTAATTCGCAAGCAATATCGCTCAGTAAATCGGCAGTTTGTTCAATTGATGGTAATTTATTTTCCAAATCCGGAGTCGTTTTTAATGAAATTGTTGTATTTTGTGGATAGTTTATCCGGCAGGCTCTGGTGCTTTCGAATAGTCAGCATGCTGTTTCAGTGCAAAGATATTGAAAAACGAACGTTGGTGAAAATACTCTTCGTATTTCTTTTGCTTTGCAATGCCCTTTTCTAAACTATAATGTCGTTCCGGGTGTTTTTAAGGCACCGGAAACAGAAGTAATAAAAGTGAATGAAAACCGAAAAGTTTGATGTTACAGGCATGACCTGTTCTTCGTGTGTGGCACATGTGGAGAAGAGTGTGAGCAAATTACAAGGCGTAAAAACCGTCAATGTCAATTTGCTTACTAACAGTATGACTGTAAATTATGATGATGCTCAACTTACTACTGTTTCTATAGAGCAATCTGTGGAAGATGCAGGATATCAGGCTCACATTCGTCCAATGGCAGGCGATGCTACGCTGAATCCTTCTCCGAAAATAGACTTTGTGCAACAGGAGCAAGATGAAATGAAACAGCGGTGGTGGATATCGCTGGCTTTTCTTATTCCATTGCTTTATATTTCTATGGGGCATATGCTTGGGTTACCCTATCCACATGCTTTTCACAATCCGCAAAACGCCTTACTCTTTGCTTTCACTCAGTTTTTGCTCGTGTTGCCCATTGCTTTTGTCAACAAAAAGTATTTCCAGACGGGTTTTAAAACTTTGTTTAGAGGCGCTCCTAATATGGATTCGTTAATTGCCATTGGATCCTCGGCAGCTATTGTTTACGGTATTTATGCCATTTATCAGATTGGGTATGGGCTGGGACATGCCGATATGGAAACCGTCAATCAATTTTCACACGATTTATACTTTGAATCAGGAGCAACAATACTTACGCTGATAACATTAGGAAAATACCTTGAAGCCAAATCGAAAAGCCACACGTCGGATGCCATTACCAAACTGATGGATCTGGCACCCAAAACAGCCGTTGTGATTCGTGATGGCAGTGAAGTGGAAATTTCCGTCGGGGAAGTAGTTGTTGGCGATATGGTGATTGTAAAGCCCGGACAACGCATTCCGGTAGATGGCGTTTTGGAAAGCGGAAACTCATCGGTAGATGAATCGGCATTAACGGGCGAAAGTATGCCGGTGTTTAAAGAAAAAGGTGATTCGGTAATGTCGGCTAGCATTAATAAATTGGGCTATTTTACGCTTCGAGCTACTAAAGTAGGTAAAGATACAACCTTGGCACATATCATTGAATTGGTAGAGGATGCTTCTTCATCCAAAGCCCCAATTTCTAAACTGGCCGATCAAATCAGTGCTGTTTTTGTTCCGGTGGTCATGTGTATTGCTTTGCTGGCAACAGTTGTGTGGTTATTGCTCGGCTATCCGTTTGATTTTGCACTGTCTATTGGTATTGCAGTGCTGGTTATTTCGTGCCCTTGTGCATTGGGGCTGGCAACTCCTGTGGCCATTATGGTGGGGACCGGAAAAGGAGCAGAGCATGGTATTTTGATTAAATCGGCAGAATCGCTCGAGATGGCCGGTAAAATAGATACGGTGGTTCTCGATAAAACCGGTACGCTGACCGAAGGAAAACCACGTGTAACCGATGTGTTTGCAATAAGCTCTGTTTCTGAAAACGATTTGATAGAGGTGGCTGCTTCGTTGGAGAAACAATCGGAACATCCATTGTCCGAAGCTATATTGCTCGAGGTGGAAAACCGAAAACTGAAGATCAAAAATATTGAAACTTTTCAGGCCATACCCGGAAGAGGAATTGAAGCTACGATACTTGGTAAAAAGTACAGTGTTGGAAACGAAAGGCTAATGATGGAGCGAAACATTGATTTGAAAAACTCTGCTGATCTTTCCAATCGGTTGGCCGATGAAGGTAAAACTCCATTATTCATTGCTAATGATTCCCATATTTTAGGAATAATTGCTGTGGCGGATATTGTGAAGCCAACAAGTAAAGAAGCTATTGATCAGTTTAAAAATATGGGTCTTGAAGTTGTAATGCTAACCGGCGATCATGCTAAAACGGCTGCTGCTATACAACGGCAACTTGGAATTTCAATCGTTGTGGCCGAAGTTCTACCGCAAGATAAGGATAAAGAAATAATCAAACTGCAGGCTGCCGGCAAAATCGTGGCAATGGTTGGTGACGGTATTAATGACGCACCGGCTTTGATGCGTTCCGATTTAGGTATCGCAATTGGTGCCGGAACTGACGTAGCCATTGAATCGGCCGATGTAGTGTTGATGCGTAGCGATTTGCTTGACGCTGTTACAACACTTCGGCTGAGTAAAGCTGTAATGCTTAATATCCGGCAAAACTTATTTTGGGCATTCTTTTATAATGTAATAGGTATTCCATTGGCAGCGGGACTTTTTTATGGCGTGCTGGGTTGGAAACTGAATCCTATGTTTGCAGCTGCTGCTATGAGTTTCAGTTCGGTTACGGTAGTACTGAATGCTCTTCGGTTGATGCGATTTAAGCCCGCTGTGCAAGTAGCAGGAATTCTGGGAAATAAAGATATTGAAGAACAAGTTCTTCAATCGAATCAACAAGTAAATAAAATCATCAATAACTCAATTAAAATTATGTCAGAAAAAACATTGCAAATTAAAGGCATGAGTTGTGGACATTGTTCAGCTCGTGTAGAAAAGGTGCTTAATGCCATTGATGGTGTAGAAGCAAAAGTGGATCTGGAATCCAACTCGGCTAAACTGATTCTTTCGAAAGACGTCAGTGATGAAACAATCAAAGCTGCTGTTGATAATATTGGCTATGAGGTAACGGAAGTGAGGTAAATAATGTGTAGCTGCTAATACATCGTTAGTACCACTACTAATGGTGTGTTAGTAGTGGTACTAATAGTGTATTAGTAGTAGTACTAATGCAGCAAGGAGAATTTGCCATAAATACCATTTCTATTCATGTTCATTTTCCAGCTTTACTCTTTTTAAATACAAAGAAGGCCCAATTGTAAAATTAGCCCTCCTTTCTGTTTTATTCTTCTATATGTGTTTTTGTTACTATCCTGAATTTCTTTCTCCATGCTCCATATCCGGCAGCCAGCAGTAATAAGAATATCCAACCGTCACCAACTGGAACCGGAGGGCCGGTAGGGTTACCTCCCGGGTCAGTTCCATGTCCGCCATGCGATAAAACAGCTTGCTTTGTGGAGTTGCTGGTTGTTAAATCTGTTGATAAAGTGGTAATTCCTCCAGTGCTCATTGTTACTGTTGATGAGGCATCACTGCTTTTGGAACTATTATGGGATATAAACGTGCTTCCGCCACCTCCCATGTTACCAGATGAACTGCTACCACTGGCATTTTGGTATGCTGATGATTGGGAAGCATTGTAAGAGCCGGATGTTGTTGATTCGGATGTGCTTGCTGCCGTACTGTAACTGTTTACAGCATATTTTGGTGAATTATCTTCAGAGCTACTATAATCTGGAACGTTAATTTGATTATTGTTATCCTCATCTGTAAATGCTCCTCCCTTTGGTGCATTCTCAATGGCACCATCTTTAAAGTTGACACTCTGATTTCCTACAAAATATCCCTTTGTTGAATATAAGTCCGGACTTCCGATTGGAGAATAAAGTACCGCTATGAGCAATCCTGCCCATACAAACATCCAAACTAATATGTTTTTCTTTTTGTTATTCACGTATTCTTTATTGAACTATGAAACGTTTAGTATTCTTTTCACTATTAGTAGCAGCTTTACCCACATAAATACCTTGCTGTGCAACAGTACAAACCTGGGTTACGCTGTTGGGCCCAAACAGGGTTCTGTTCAGTTGGCGACCGGCCATATCGTACAAGCTAAATTGTCCTTGCTCGCTACTTAGGTTCTGGACAAAAACCATTCCATTGGAGTTAAAAACCTTAATCTTAGAACTGGCTTCAGGGTCATTTTGTTCATAACTACGCGTTATAATTTTGAACCGATTTGGATAAACACCATTCGAATCAACCGTAAACTGATATTGAGATCCACTGGCAGTTATATCTATTGTTTTGTGTTCAATGGAATCAACTAAATAGATGCCGGAATAGCGCGTATCGGCATTCTCATGAGTAAATGTAAATGTGTATGTGTCATCCACGCCTCGCTCAAACCCTAATGCTGTATTATTCATATCATTTACTGCATTTATCTGATATATTCCATCCGACCCTACAGCATACAATTGAGGTGCCAGAGCACTACCATACATTTTAGTTCCATCCCATCCTTTGTCGTATTTTTTTGTAAATGTAGAATCGGTGAATATCCACATTTTATCGGAATAATTTGCTCCTGCTACTTCAACTTTGGTGCTAACCATATCCTCTGCTGATGTAGCTACTGCTCCTTTTACCCGCTGCTGTTCGGAGTTTTTCACAACATCATTATAATTAAAGCTTATCGTTGAATTAGGCTGTGAACCTGTAATGACCTGAACTAAAAAACCCTGCATAGACGGAATTTGAGACGGCAACCCACCTGTACCTGCAGTATTGTTCACTGCCTGATATTGTCCGGGACTTGTTCCATACGTGCCTCCTTGTCCTCCTGCGTTTCCCCAGTCGGCGTATGATCCGGTGCTGTACAAGTAAACCGATCCGTCGAAGTCTGCACTGGCATTCGTAGTCAGGAACTTCTTAATATCTATGGCTGCTGTGTAGGGATTTGCCAAAATATGTTGTCCTGGAAATAGAGCCGTACTGGTTGAGGCTAGTACTGGTGTAGTGAAATTTCTGTTCACCAGTTGTCCCTGAAAAACGATTGTTTTGCCCGTCGATACTTGTTGCGTAATTTCATAACCATAAAATGGGTTTAGTTGGTCGGTGTTGCCCAGTTGTACCCAGTGGTTGGTCATGTCAGTTCCCGTTTCATTCCATCTGCGCACCCACGATCCGTAAAAAGTCGGGTCGGCTGTAATGGTTTCTATTGGGATACCAAAGTATTGCCAGGTGTAGTTATAAGTATTTCCGTTGTATACTACTCCGGTTGCATTGTAATTTGCTTTTGAATACATTTCTACTGTCCCTTGAACAGGCGATGTTGTCTGATCATTATAGAATATCAAAGATCCGTTAGCCAGTGTAGGACTCGATTGAATATAAATTCGATCGGCACTATTTGTTGTTATTTTTTGATTTACAACCACAACCTGAGTTGGCTGGATTACCAATTTTCTATTTGTAGTATTGTTGGTCAAGTTCCCGATAGTATGATTTGCATCAGCGTATAAGTCTCTTTGAGCTGCATTCCCACTGTTGTTAGCGATGGTTGCAAAAATCACATCATCCCCCGACTTTGGTACAACTCCGGTAGACCAGTTGCCCGGAACGCTCCAACTTGTGCTTGTGGCACCCACCCATAAATTTGGAGTAGAGGTTACAGTCATTATTACGATAGGATCAGAAGTAACGGGGCTGGAAACGCAGGCTCCAACAGGAGTCATTATACAGGTAACCGCATCACCATTTGTTGGTACATAACTATAAGTAGGACTCGTTGCACCGATTACCATAGTTTTGTTTACATACCATTGAAATGTAGGTGCAGTACCCCCATTGGTAGGAACGGTGCTAAAAGTAACATTGGTTCCAGCTGCCACCGGATTTGCTGCGGCAGTAACAATTAATAATGAAGGAGCTTTATCCAGCGTAACGTTTACAGATGATGATATCTGAACAACTGGCTGGAAACTAATATCATCTAAAGCAAAGTCGTTACCGCCGCTAACAAAATTCTCATTCTTTAATTGTAAATTTACACTTGTGTTTGATCCTGAATTCCAATTGTACACAAACTGCTTCCAAACTCCAGTCGTCGGATCGGCTGTATAAACAGGACCCGCAGCAACGCCATTGGCATATAACTGCAATTTAGATGCTGACGGATCACTAGGATTCACTACCGTTTGGACCCAGTAGATAAATTGATAGTTTGTATTAGGTGTTACTGTTATTGGTTTTGTTGGAGACCATATGGTTTTTTCGGCACCAGCTCCATTTATTACCAGTTGGTTTCCACCACTTCCACCATGATCACCACATATGCAATAATTAGTATGTATTAAACTTGGTGATGCTACAACCGAATAATTGCTTTCCCCCATACTTTTACCACTAGGCCAGTAAGTATACTCCGATGTAAATCCAGTAACCCCCGCTTCAAAATCTCCATTGGTAATTAAGTTCACGGTGCTTAAAATACTTCCTGTAACAGTGTAAGTCCCTTCATTTACGGATGTAGCATTTGTAATGGATGGATTTTGGACCGTAGAATAAAAACTATTTGGTCCGGTCCAGTATATGCTGCTAACACCAGTAGAATATGTACTTGTTAGATTTATTGTATTTGTACTGCAATCAATTCCTCCACCCGCAACAATAGAAGGCGCGGTGGCAGATACAAAACCACTGCATGTAATGGTTTGCGTGAATACCCCGGAAGTGATTGTCATCGTTTCGGCATTGTAGGTTCCAACCGATAATCCGGCTTTTAAGCGAACATAAACAGTTGTGCTAACTGTCTTCGAAACCGTTACAGGGGATAATGAAAAAGTGGTACCGCCATCTATCGAAATTTCATAATCTGTAGGAGGAGTAATGGTTATGTTATTTGATAGCAGATTCCCATTTACAGTAAAGGATTGTAAAGCCGAAGGACCGAAGTCATATATGTAATTGAACGGACTCAAGGCTGTGGGTGATACGTTTAATTTGGCCGTTTTACTTTTTGCCAGTGCGAAATACCTGACTGCCCCTGTTCCGATAGCATCGGATCCGGAAACTCCATAAGCACCGGTTGTTCCGTTTAAACTGTTGTATGTCCCTGTTAAACTAGTAGATTTCGCAATTACATCATAAGGGTATATAGCATTAGTCCCTTTTCCTACAGAAACAGAACTTGTCGTGAAATTGTTAGTTCCAGCTGTTAATAGCCAATACTCTGTATTACTTTTCGCCGATAGATATGTTGCATTCACATTAGCCGTTCCTCCTGATGTTGCTACGAATGCTTGCACTTGTGCTGTTGCTGCTGTTGTAGGGCTTGAAATAGCAAAAGGCAGATAAGTAGTGCCACTCCCGAGTGGGAAATTATAAGTTGAGCCGGAAGTTGTTGCAGGTAATATCCAGGCCAAAGGTCCATTAACGAATGTACTGCTTCCTCCTCCTGTAACAGCTGTTGCTGAGCTATTGGAAATAGATAAAAGATTTGTTGTGGTAGTTGTTAGTACTCCATTTGTAAGAATAAGATTAGCTGAAACAGATGTTTTTGCAGAAAGAGAAACACCTGCTGCATTATTTATTGTCAGAACATTAGCACCTGTAAGTCCGTTTCCAGTAACCTGGGCAGTAACGCCGTTATAAGTGTAATTTGCTCCAGCACTAAACGTTCGGGTACCACCTTGTATTGACCCAGATGAGCCGGATGTTGATAATCCTCCGACATTGGCTGTAATTATACTTCCACCAGAATTCAGATTAAAAGTTGAATAACTACCATCCAATACTGAAGTTCCAAAATCAACAATAGCGTTGTTAACTATTGCAAAGTTAAGTGTACCTGAAATGCTTCCTCCGGTTTTTGAAAAACTCTGCAAAGTAGTTCCATCAAAATTTATATTCCCAGTCCCTGACCCACTCTGAAGAGAGCCACCACTTAAAGAAAAATTTCCACCAACATTCAGATTGAATGTACCACTAGAATTTGCCAAATTAAATATGCCTCCTGATTGAGCAAAACCTCCTTGAACATTCAGAGTTCCACTTGCTGAATTTGCAAGGCTTAAATTTCCTGTTCCAGTGGATACAATCGTAAGATTTCCATTAATCGTATTGAGACTCCCTCCAAGGGTTATCCAACCAGTCTGATTTGGACAATTCCATGTAAAGTTTCCAAACGACTGAGATAGCATAGTACTATAATTTGGTGGATTTCCAGTGATTGATTTATATCCGGTGATTAAACAAGTGGAATTCGGATCCCATACGCCATATGGGATTGTTCCGCCATCCATCGCATGGTTATAAGTTGATCCATTATTGAAGGCCAATGTACCTACGGTCGTAATTGTACCTCCAGTATTCAGTATTGTACCATCTACCGACATGTCAGTTCCTGTTCCGTCTGCAATTGTTAGATTAATCCCGCTGTTTACGGTTATTTGTCCACCAGAATTTATTGTAACCTGATCTACGGTAACATTATTTGTGACGGTGACTATGTGTGTGGACTGAATGACCACCGTTCCATCGGCACTAGTCGGCGTACTGGTAGCTGCCATCCAAGTTGCACCATTATCCATTGATTGTTGCCATGTAGAAGTTGCATTCCAGTTACCTGATTGAATTGATCGGAACTGTTTTACAGGGGATAATGCTAATAATATACCACCAATGTATGACGTGTTTGAAACACTAAATGACCCGATTCCGGTAGAACCTGCACTCACTTGAATTCCTGCCGCCAACCCTACTGCCGCTCCATTAGATCCTGCATCGCACAATTCAGTCAAAACTGATGAATTGGGTACAGTCCAATTACTAAAATTAGGAGTTGATGAAGTTCCAAAACTCATCCCATATAAAAGGACCAGTGCTCCAGGGGATACAGTAGTGATACTAGAAGGATTAACAGTTGTCGCAACACCAGAGGGAGTTGTGATATTCCCTGGCGCCACATCAAAAGGAGAGGCTGAATTAACTCCGGTATAAGCAATAAGGCTTATTTCTGACGTTACCTTTGGCCACCAGTTTCCACCTGGAATAACAATAAGACTTGAACCTTCTGTGCCATCAACAATTCTGTATATAATTACGCCTCTATAGGAGTCATTGCCACTCAATTTAGAAGAAGCTACGGTGTTCCATGTCAGTCCCCCCCATGATCCTGAGTTTACTATTGGATCCATTGAAGCACTTCCATAGGGTCCTGAATTAGAGTCGTATTTTGTTATATTAAGAATAAGAATATCACCTTTTTGAACGCCAGAAGGCATGGATATATTAACGGAAGATGTGTTGTTGGTAGATTGTGTTTGTACACCTCCCACTTGTGTGATTGTGGCTGATGCGCTATTTAGACTCAGTGCTGAGATTATTATGAGACTGAATATTCCTTTCGGAAGTCTCATGGGTTTGCTGTAGTTTTGAGCAAAAAGTGATATTTCATTGTTTATGCACTCTTTTGACGTATGTTTGCAACAAACCTTTTTAATCAGCTGGCTGATTAAAAATTGGGGACTGTATAATTTTAATGAGGAATGGGTAAAATTGTTCATCATCTTCTTAAAGGCTTTGATGGTTTAAATCGTAAGCTGAAAAAACGTGCAAATGTACACAAATAAATGTGATTGTAAAAGAGTTAGCTTCATTTATTTGTATTTATTACTACAATAAACTATCTAAACTGTTACAGAAAGCCCCTGAATAGGGCTAAAGCGGGCTTTAGTCAGTCAGATTATTACTAATCAATAAGTTTATTGTAGATAGAAAAAACAATGAATTTGGCTTTGTTTTAACCTTATTCTTTATCCAGTTTTGTTTTGATTGTAACTTAAAACAGATAATTTGTTACCGCTATCTGTTGAAATTAAATGCTAAATGGATGAACCTGTATTTCTTTACTATGGATATAACAGTTGCAAATATAACAAAATTTGATAATAAACAACGTCTGTTGTAGAATGTTTTTGTCTTTAGGGCTAATGCAATTTCGAATCCAAAATAAATTGGATGGATTAGTGCCTAAACTAAAACAGCAGCTGCAAAGAGCTAGGATGGTATATGCATTTTCAATGTGAGGGGAAAAAAAAGGATAACTCCCATATTAGGGAGAAATCCTCTTTTTGATAATACCTAAGCAAGTAGATGGTATCTAATCTTATCCAAAATTTTAAACGTTGGATAAGGTTGTTTTAGATGTTAATCCACTAACTTATTGGTGATGGCATAGTGTGTCAGCTCAACGTTGCTTTTGATCTTCAGTTTTTCGAATATACGAACCCGATAAGTAAAAACGGTACTTATGCTTAGGTTCAAATCAGCTGCTATGTCTTTTACTTTTTTACCAGTAGCCAACATAACCATGATTTCCTGTTCTCTGCCCGATAGGGTTTCGTGAGGAAGTTGTTCTTTATCGGGCATAAAATCAAATGCCAGTTGTTCGGCCAGAGTAGTACTGATATATCTGCCTTTTGAGAATACTTTGCGGATGGCAATTACCAGTTCTTCGAGGGCAGTGTCTTTGCAGACATAACCTGATGCGCCAGCTTTAAGAGTGCGAAGTGCAAATTTATCTTCGGGGTGAATACTCAGCACAAGAATGTGCATGTTTGGTTTCAAATTTTTGAGGTCGCCAATTAAATCGAGTCCGCTACGTCCGGGCATGTTCATGTCCAACAACATAATGTCGCAGTCAATATCTTTGATATGCTCCAACACTTCATCGCCATTCTGGGCTTCACCGACCACTACTAAATCAGTTTCTTCTTTCAAAATTTTCTTTAGTCCCTCACGAATAATTTCGTGATCGTCTACAATAAATACTTTAATCATACCTGCTTTTTATAATTTAGATTTCTATTTCTTCTTATACTATAATGACCGTTTACAGAGAATTGTTTTGTGCGTACGGCATTTCTATCTTAATTTTTGTTCCTTCGTCCTGTTGGCTCGAAATAGTCAACTCTCCGTCGAGCAAAAACACCCGCTCTTTCATCCCAATCAACCCATAGGAACCCTGTTTGGCTTTGTGGGGTTCTTTCATCCCTATTCCGTTGTCACTTATTTCGAGAATCAGTTTGTCATCTTCCTTAAATATGAGAATTTTTGAGGAAGTTGCTTTTGAATGTTTCGCGATATTGGTTAATGACTCTTGTACTATCCGAAATAATGCTACCGATTGCTGTGTGTTTAAATTGAGTTTGGGCACTGAACAATCGAAATAGCAATTTATACTATATCTTTCTTGAAAATTATGAACTTGTAATTTTACTGCTTCAATAAAACCTAGCAAATATAATACTTCCGGTCTTAAATCCGTCATAATTTTCTTAGTTGTTTTTATTGTGTTATCAACTAAACCGAAAAGGTTATCAAAATTAATCAAAATATTCTCAGCATCTGTCTTTTTGATAAGTTTTAATGTTTTTTGTTTCATCATTCCCAAATCAATTTTCAGCGCAATGAGAATCTGACCCAGTTCGTCGTGAATTTCGCGAGCCAATAGTATTCTTTCTTCTTCCCGGACATTTTGAAGGTGGGAGGCAAATTTCTTAAGTTGCTCCTGAGAGCTTTTTAATGCATTTTCGGCCAACTTCCTATTGGTAGTATCTCGGATAATAAAAATCATCCTTGCCGGTTGATTGTTTTGATCCCATATAATATCGCCATTCACTTCGGCAAAAAAGAAATTTCCATCCGCCTTCTTAATTTGGTAACTGACTGTTCCCATGTATCCATTAAACATGAGTTCCGCATTTTTAATTGCCCGCTCTTTATCACCTGGAGCTATAAAGTCAAACATATTCTGTCCTAGTAAGTCCTCTTCCTTTTTGCAGCCATATATGGGCAACGTAGCCGGAGATACCATTCGGATTTTTCCATCCATATTTACAATGACTATAGCGTCCGGCGATGCATTCAGAATGGAACGATACAATTCTTCGCTTTCCCGAAGAGCAATGCTGATCTTTTTTCGTTCAGTAATGTCCTGTATAGTTACAATCAGCTTCAAAGGTTTTTTATTTTTCCCAAATTGTATTTCGCCTATGGCGTGTAACCATCGCTCGGCTTTATCGCTTTGGCGGATAACTATAAATTCTCTATTGAATTTATATCGGTTTTGAATAAAATCAATATGAAACTGATTAATAAATTGTTCTTGCCAGTCCGGATGCACCATTTGTAATAATTCAGCCATCGACTTTTGATCATTGGGTTCAAGCCCCAAAATAGAATTCAGAATCTCAGAGTTTTTCCATACGCCGGAAATGAAATCATAGCTTCCATTTCCGATAACCGCAACTGTCTGGGTTTCTTTCAGAAATTTCTCACTTTCCTGTAATGCTTTTTCAGCCTTTTTTCGGATTGTGATATCTCGTATGAATCCGTCGATATAACTTGGGCTACCGGTGGAATTATATACTACCTTGGCATTAAGTGAAGTGTGTTTGATGGTTCCGTCTTTTGCTTTAAAATCAACTTCATAATCGGTAACTTGCCCATCTTTCAGTAATTTGTTCAGCGCTTTTTGACGATCTTCGGGATTGGTATACAACTTTTCAATGGAGTCTTCCAGAATTTCATTTTGGCTATAACCGGCAAACGACTTTATGGATGGGCTGATATTGTTGAATTTTCCGGAAATATCGACCTGATAAAAAACATCCTGAACATTTTCAAAGATGCTACGATATTTCTCTTCACTTTTTTGTAATGCATCTTCGGTGTTTTTTCGCTCGGTAATGTCCTGGATAGTTCCTATCAGACTCACAGGATTTAGGTTGTTGTCGTATACCAGCGCACCTATGCCATGTACCCATCGTTCCTGCTTATCATTTTGTCGGGTGATTTTATATACTTTATCGAATTTATTTTTATTTGTAATGATATCTGTCATCAGATAAGTAGTCATTATCTGTTCCCATTCGGGATTTACAATTGAAATCCAGCTACCGGAAGTCCTCACAAAATTTTTATCTATACCAAATATGTTGTTCAACACTTCGGAACTGCTCCATCGATCGGATAGGATATCAAATGTGTAAGTCCCTAATTGCGCTATTTCCTGCGTTTTTTTTAAATAGAACTCACTTTTCCTCAATGATTCTTCCATGTGCTTGCGCTCGGTAATATCTATAATTATACCTTCCAACGCTTCTACTTCGCCTTTCAAATTGTATATTGGCATACCCTGTTCCCAGACCCACTTGATTTGTTTCTCTGCTGTTAAAATTCTATATTCTAGCTGTACTAATTCTTTATTTTTGACGGCATTTCCCCATTTTGTCCACACATATTCCCGATATTGAGGGAGAATCAGATCATTGAAACTTATCAGATTGTTATTTAATAAATCTGTCGGTTTGTATCCGGTTAATTTCAGTACTCCCTCCGAAATAAATTCCATAGTCCACTTTGGGTCAAACTTGCAGCGATAGGCGGCACCGGGAAGATTTGATAATAATACCGATTTACTTCGTTCGTTTTCCTTTAATTTTTCTTCAGCAATATATTTTTCCGTTACGTCCGAAAATACAAGAACTACTCCATAAATTTTACCATTATTATCTCGGATTGGTGCCGCACTATCGGCAATGTGGTATTCGGTTCCATTCTTTGAAATTAAAACAGTATGGTTGGCTAGTCCGATTATCTGACCGGTTTCAAGCACCTTTGAGACTGGATTATCAACGGGAATTCTTGATTCGGAATTAATGATATAAAAAACTTCTGTGAGTGGTTTTCCCTTGGCCTCAGTCAGGCTCCACCCACATAGTTTCTCAGCTACAGGGTTCATGTTAGCAATCAATCCACTGTTGTCTGTTGAAATCACTCCGTCACCGATAGATTGCAATGTAATAGAAAGTGATTGCTCGCTTTTGTGCAATAATTCATTCGTTTCTACTTGTTTTTCAATTTGCCGCTTCATTTGTAGATTCTTATAAATTCTATCGGAGAGGTCGTTTGTGTATACAAATAGCATGTCAGCCACTTTTTTAAATCTATCGACTGACATAACCGGAACCTCATCAAGGGCATTAATGAACTCTGTTTTATCTGCACCAATCTCTTCTGCATATCTCATTAAGCATTCTTCATTCACTTCCTCATTTCTCACTTGACCAATTAACCAGTTTGCAATATGCTTATTCCCAACAGTAATACTTGCACCGGCATCCCATAATCCTCCACTCAGACAACGTTGTAATATCGGGCCAGCTAAGTTCTGACTACCAATGATAGCATCGGATTGAAAACAGTTAATGCGTCCACTTTCAGTATTACGGATTATATTTTTGCACAACTTGCAAAAGTTACTTGGTTTCGTAATGGGAGTTCCATTTGGGTGAGTAATAATCGAAGCGACACCGGTTGCATCCGCAAATAAGTCTTGCATCCGCTGAATTTCATCCAAATCAAAAATATCAGTAACCCGAACATCGTTATCGATTTCGGGGGTAAAATCAAGAATGTTTGTTGAGTTGATCATTGTATATTATTTAAAATTGAAGAAATGGTATCTGCTAATTAATTTACATAGGGCATTTGTAATTTTACTGTTGTTCCTTTTCCGATCTCACTTTTAATCGACAATTCTCCATCAAGTAAAAAAACCCGTTCGTTCATTCCTATTAGTCCATACGAATCATTTTTTTTCTTTTGGTTTGGATCAAATCCAATTCCATTGTCAGTGACTTCTAAAATCAGTTTTTCATTATTTTGCTTAACAATAACTTTCACCTCTGTTGCCTTCGAATGTTTTGCCACGTTGTTTAAAGCTTCCTGAATAATACGAAATAAGGCGACTGATTGTTGTGAATTCGGTTGAATCCCTTTTGCGGAACTCTCAAATTTACAACTGATTTTATATCTTTCCTGAAAACTCTTAAGATGTTGTTTTACAGCATCTGTAAATCCAAGCAAATCCAATACCTCAGGTCGTAGATCTGTCATGATTTTTCTGGCTGTTTTAATTGTCGTATCAATTAAGCCGGATAGGTTCTCAAGTTTTGTTACTATTTCGTGTGAGCTATTTATATCGGTCTCTTTTAATAAGCTTTGTTTTAGCATTCCCATGTCAATTTTTATAGCAATCAAAATTTGCCCAAGCTCATCATGTATTTCTCTGGCTAATGCAACTCTCTCTTCTTCACGGATATTTTGGAGATGAGCAGCAAACTTCTTCAATTGTTCCTGCGATTCGTTTAAGGCTTCCTCTGTCCGCTTCCGTTGAGTTATATCAAATTGGATTCCTTGTGTACCAATCACTTCTCCGGTTGATGAAAATACAGGTGATTTTACAACATCTAAATATAAACTTGTTCCGTCTATATTTGTATAAATCTCCTCCGTTTCAATTGGATTACCGGTCTTCATTATTAACTCATGATCAGTTTCATTGTCAAATAAAAATGGACTTTGGATGTATCTTATTTTATTTGGCTTGTTTTGCAGGACCTCGTCTATATAGCTTGCAAGTTCATTTCTTGTTTTGCCTAGTATATCGTTTGCTGATAATCCTTTAAGATCGCAAAATATTGAATTTACGAATATAAATCTGCCTTTGTTGTCTTTTCGGAATACACCGGCCGGCATATGCTCAACAAATGAATGATAAAGAGCTTCCGAATTATGTAAAGCTTCTTCAACCCGTTTTCGTTCTGTAATATCAATATTAAAGCCGGCTATGCCAATGATTTTTGAGTTGTTTTTAATAGGAAAAACAATTTGCTGATATATTCTGTTTTCACCATTTATCCCAAATTCATATTCTTCATCAATAACTTCACCTTCCAGTACCCGATTATTAATGTTGACTAAGAGGTCAGATGTTCTTTTGTCTATTCTTGAATTGGATCTGAGTGTTTGACCTATTATAGATCCGGAATGCTCAACCAATTTTTTATTTTCAAGAATTCCAACGCCGTCGTTATCTCGTGCCCATATCTCGAAAGGAGTGTTATCAATAAACGTACGGAGCAACATTTCGCTTTTATGAAGTGCGTCTTCTGCAAGTTTTCTATCAGTAATATCATACAAACACACTAAAAGGCTTTCGTGTTCTGATGTTTGAATGAGAGCTGTTGATCCTAACAGTGAAATCTCTTGCAATTTACCTCCGATATTTAGGGTAGACTGATATTCAATATTACTAAGACCTATTCCCGTTTTAAATGTATCTTCCATTGCAATTCGTAAACCGCAGTTGCTACATTTTATGCCATGACCACATCCTCCGAGAGTATCCATTGAGTTGATACAACCGATTACTCCCCCTACGACTTTTCCTTTCACTATATCTTCTGATGCTTGAGTTAATGACGTGAATGCATTATTTGCAAAAAGGATTCGTCTGTTTTTGTCTACAACACACATCATAACTGGTGCATGATCATAAATTGTTTTTAGCTCTGACCGGCTATTTTGTAAAGCTATTTCGGCTAATTTTCGGTCATTGTCAGAATCCATTGCGTCTAAAGCAAAAGATATGTCTTCGCCAATCTCTGACAAGAGTTTTTGCTCATCCTCATCAAAAAAATTAATTTCAGAGGCATAAAGAGTCAGAGTGCCAAAGGCCTTTCCTTTGCGAAAGAAGGGTACGGAAAAGGCCGATTGATAACCGCGACTTAGTGCTGCATCTTTCCATGGACTCATTGCCGGATCAGTGGCAATGTTGTTGGAAAATGCTATTTTCCCTTCGCGCAGTGCAAAACCGGTAGGTCCAAGACCCTGAGGTGTTCTTCTTGGAGTAATTATTATATCGTCGAGGTATCCGTTATTATCTCCTGCAAAATACTTAGGCTTTATAATGTTTTCCGTTTCATCATAAATGCCAATCCAACCCATTCGAAATTGTCCGAATTCAATAGCATATTGACAAATTGACTGGAACAATTCATCCATGTTTTTTGTCCGAACAATTATTTGATTTATCTGGCTTAAAAGTGCGTATAAACGGGTTACATGTTGTAATCTTTCTTCTGCTTGTTTGCGTGCTGTAATGTCCCGTAATATGCCTCCAACTCCTTTCTTGTTGTTTTTCAACAGCATTGGAAACTTAACTGTTTCGTATACCTTATCTCCTAGTTGTTCTTCAATAATGACAGCTCCATTAGTTTCTAATGCTCGTTTATCAGATGATAAACATGGAAGTATTCGTCCGGATTCTGTTAGTTCAAGATCTGTTTTATTTAATAGCTCTTCGCTGGTTTTTCCGAAAAAATGAGCCATCGAATTATTCGCTATTAAATATCGAAGATTTTCATCTTTGACAAAAATCATATCAATGTTATTATTGATAAATGTATTGTAGCGATCTTCGCTTTCTTTCAATGCTTCTTCAGCTAATTTTCGTTCGGTTATATTCCTTGTTATACCATAAAATCCGATAATAGTATCTTTGTCATTTTTATGTGTCGAAACACTTGCTTCTACCCATATCCAATTTCCATCTTTACATTTAGATTCGAATTCAAATTGCATCTCGTTTGGTATGCCCACTTCACTCAAATTATACTCAGCAATTCTATCTTCAACAGATTTTACTCCATTTGAATTTAGCAGTTTCCATAGATATTGTCCTGTTAATTCTATTGGATCGTATCCAAGAACTCGTTTAGCAGCATTACTAACGTAGTCAAAACAAAAATTTGGGTCCATATGCCAGATAACATCTGATGTATTTTCGGTCATGAAGCGATATTTTTCTTCACTTTCAAGAAGAGCTTTTTCTGCTTGTCTCCGTTCTGATATGTCTCTGGTGACACCATGTAAACCTGTTAACTCATCATGTTCGTTAAAATAAGGGGTGACAAGTAATTCTCCTGTTTTAATACTTTTGTCCTTGCAAACGTAATCAAGAATCAATCGTCTTTGATAATTGGTTTTTAATGCTTTGCCAGCTTTGTAATCAGATATTTCTTGCTTTAACGCTTGTAAAATAAATTTGGATGAAGCCGGTGTGAATCTTTCTTCAATGCTTTGTGCCAGGTATTCATCAATAGAATATCCGGTAAACTTTTCGATAGATTGGGAGACAAAAATACTCTTTCCTGTTAAGTCCATTATCCAAACCACATCTGTGATTTTTTCTGTGATTAGTCGGTATTTAAGCTCGCTTTCGCGAAGTGCATTTTGAGCCTGCTTACGTTCTGAAATGTTGCGGATAGCAAACACTAATCCAGTAGGTTGTCCGTTTACATTTCGTACAAATTCTGCGTTTATTTCCACATCAAGGGTGCTACCATCAGATTTATTTAAAGAGTACTCTTCTGGTCCGTTAAACACACCTCGGAACATCCCAAAAATGTTTTTTTCAGCACGATCTTGATCTTTGGGAGCCAAAAATTCAATAATATTACGATTAATGATTTGTTTTTCTGAGCTATATCCAATAAGACTGTATCCTTTCGGAGAAACCATTAATATATTACCTCTCAAATCTGTTACAGTGATATTATCGG